>CBINNP010000266.1:0-4814 GCA_966252075.1 uncultured Solimonas sp. | reverse complement strand
GACACCACGCCGCGCTGGTACGGAATGGTCATTGCCGGCCGTCTTTAGCCGGACTGATGTCGCGCCGGTTCCGGCGGCCGATGGCAACGCTGCGCAGTCCCTGCCGCTGCTCCGGGGCGCCGGCGCAGCGGCCGCGCAGCTCGACGGCAGGCTGCCGTCGCAGGGAGATCGGCATTGGCTTTCTTCCTACACAGTCGTCCGCAATCGGGCTACGCGGTCGATTAGCTTTGTCGTCAGGGCTTATGAACGCGGCGGCGAGCAGAAGGCGCCGCCTTTCGCTCGTGAACCTGCGTTCACGAAGGCGGAGAGGCCCTGTGGAATCAGCTTTCGGAATTCGGTAAGCGCTTGCCGGGCAATAAAAAGGGCTCTCTCGGGGGGGTGAGAGAGCCCTCGGGTGCCCTACGGGGGGGACGTAGGGCGGGGGGACTGATGAAGCGTGGAAATGACTCTACGGGGCCAGGCTGAATTGAATCTGAACGAAGAATTCAGGCTTGGCGACGCAATTGTCCGGTCTTTTTCAAATGTACCAGTAACAGCGAGACGGCCGCCGGCGTCACGCCGGCGATGCGCGCCGCCTGTGCGACCGTCTCCGGACGGTGCTCGCCGAGCTTGGCGCGGACCTCGTTGGACAGGCCGCTGACCGCGCGGTAGTCCAGATCGGCGGGTAGCGGCGCCTCCTCGTAACGGCGCACGCGCTCGATTTCGAGCTGCTGGCGCTCGATGTAGCCGGCGTACTTGGCCTGGATCTCGACCTGTTCGGCAACCTGGACGTCGATGTCCTGCGGCGCCAGCTCCAGTGCCTGCAGGATCGCGAAGCTGCCTTCCGGCCGGCGCAGCAGATCGGTGGCCGACTGGCCGGCGTCTGCCGGTGCCGCGCCGAAGCGTTCGACGAAGGCCGGCTGCGACAGCTGTGCCGGCTTGAGCCAGACCGCGTCGAGGCGGGCGCGCTCGGCGTCGATCGCATCGCGCTTGCGCGCGAAGGCCTGCCAGCGCGCGTCGTCGACCAGACCCAGTTCACGGCCGGTCGGCGTCAGGCGCAGGTCGGCGTTGTCCTCGCGCAGCAGCAGGCGGTGCTCGGCGCGCGAGGTGAACATGCGGTAGGGCTCGGTGGTGCCGCGGGTGATCAGGTCGTCGACCAGCACGCCGATGTAGGCCTCGTGGCGCTGCGGCGTCCACGGTTCACGGTCCTGCGCGCGGCGCGCGGCGTTGATGCCGGCCAGCAGGCCCTGCGCCGCCGCTTCTTCATAACCCGTGGTGCCATTGATCTGGCCGGCGAAGAACAGGCCGGCGATGAGCTTGGTCTCCAGCGAGCGCGAAAGATCGCGCGGGTCGAAGTAGTCGTACTCGATCGCATAGCCGGGCCGCGTGATGCGCACCTGCTCCAGGCCCCTGACGGTGCGCACGAAGCGCTCCTGGATGTCGTACGGCAGCGAGGTCGAGATGCCGTTGGGGTAGATCTCGCGCGTGTTCAGGCCTTCCGGTTCGAGGAAGATCTGGTGCGAGTCCTTGCCGGCGAAGCGGTTGATCTTGTCCTCGACGCTCGGGCAGTAGCGCGGGCCGACGCCTTCGATCACGCCGGTGAACATCGGCGAGCGGTCGAAGCCGCTGCGGATGATCTCGTGCGTCGCCTCGTTGGTGTGCGTGAGGTGGCAGGGCACCTGGCGCGGGTGCTGCTCGCGCGAGCCCAGGAACGAGAACACCGGTACCGGGTCGTCGCCCGGCTGCGGCGTCAACACGTCCCAATCGATGGTGCGGCCGTCGAGACGCGGCGGCGTGCCGGTCTTGAGGCGGCCGACGCGCGGGTGCAGCTCGCGCAGCCGTGCGGCGAGCGGATTGCTCGGCGGGTCGCCGGCGCGGCCGCCCTGGTAGTGGCTGAGGCCGACATGGATCTTGCCGGCGAGAAAGGTGCCGGTGGTCAGCACCACGCTGCGCGCGTAGAACTTCAGGCCCAGCCGGGTGACCACGCCGCGCACGGTGCCGCCGTCGACGATCAGGTCCTCGACTTCCTGCTGGAACAGCGTCAGGTTCGGCTGGTTCTCCAGCGCCTCGCGCACCACCCACTTGTAGAGCATGCGGTCGGCCTGCGCGCGCGTCGCGCGCACCGCCGGGCCCTTGGACGCATTGAGGATGCGGAACTGGATGCCGGCGCGGTCTGCGGCATGCGCCATCAGGCCGCCGAGCGCGTCGATCTCCTTGACCAGATGGCCCTTGCCGATGCCGCCGATCGCCGGATTGCACGACATCTGGCCGAGCGTCTCGATCGACTGCGTGACCAGCAGCGTGCGGCAGCCCATCCGCGCTGGCGCGAGTGCGGCCTCGGTACCGGCGTGGCCGCCGCCGATGACGATGACGTCGAAGTGGTGCAGCTCGTCCATGGAGAATCGCTCGCGCCCGCGTCGCGGGCCGGGAAAACGGGCGAGGATTCTACGCCGGATCGGTCAAAAAATGAGCGGCCGCCCTCATCCGCCCCTGCGGGGCACCTTCTCCCGCGAGCGGGAGAAGGGAAAAGCCAAAGAGCCTCTCTCCCGCTTGCAGGAGAGGGCTTGGGGTGAGGGGATCAGAACGCCACGCGCCCCGTCAGCATCTCCCACCACATCCGCCAGTCGCTGACGAACGAGTAGAACGGGTGGCTGAAGCTCAGCGGGGCTTTCTTCTCGAATACGAAGTGGGCGACCCAGGCGATGCCGTAGCCGAGCAGCAGCGCCAGCGGCAGATACATCCAGTTGAGCTTGATCAGCGCGAACAGCAGGCAGGCCAGCGCCAGCGAGCTGCCGACGAAATGCAGGCGCCGCGTCATCGGCTTGGCATGTTCGCTCAGGTAGAACGCGTAGAAGTCCGAGTACGTCTTGAATTCGGGTGCGGCCATGGCTGTCTCGCTATCGGCGGCGAGTATATCGGCCGACCGCAGGCTATGCTTGAACGCATATTTTCCGGAGTCGATCTTGAAGCCCAGCGTGTCCGTCGGTGTGCCGCAGACCAAGCAGCTGCTCGGCTGGCGCGAGTGGCTGGCGCTGCCGGAGCTCGGCATTGCGCGCATCAAGGCCAAGGTCGATAGCGGCGCGCGCTCCTCGGCGCTGCACGCGGTGGAGCTGGAGACGATCGGCCTGAGCCATGTGCGCTTCGCGGTGCGGCCGCTGCAGAACGCCAGCGGGCAGCAGTGGTGCGAGGCCGAGCTGCTCGACTGGCGCTGGGTCACCGATTCCGGCGGGCATCGCGAGCTGCGGCCGTTCATCCTCACCGAGGTCGCGCTCGGCGACACGCACTGGAAGGTGGAGGTCTCGCTGACGGTGCGCGACACCATGCGCTTTCGCATGCTGCTCGGCCGCACGGCGCTGGCCGGCCGTTTCATCGTCGATCCGGAGGCGAGCTACGTGCAGAAGCGCAAGCGGCGCAAGGCATGAAGATCGCGCTGCTGTCGCGCAACCGCCGGCTCTACTCGACGCGACGGCTGATCGAGGCCGCCGAGGCGCGCGGCCACAAGGTGCAGGTCATCGACGTCCTGCGCTGCTACATGAACATCCAGCCGGGCCGGCCGGAGATCTGGTATCGCGGCAAGCTGCTCAAGGGCTTCGACGCGGTGATTCCGCGCATCGGCGCCTCGGTGACCTTCTACGGCACGGCGGTGGTGCGGCAGTTCGAGATGCAGGGCGTCTACACGCTCAACGAATCGGTGGCGATCACTCGCGCGCGCGACAAGCTGCGGGCGCTGCAATTGCTGGCGCGCAAGGGCGTCGGCCTGCCGCGCACCGGCTTCGCGCATTCGCCGGACGACACCGACGGCGTGATGCAGCTGGTCGGCGGTGCGCCGATGATCATCAAGCTGATCGAGGGCACGCAGGGCCAGGGCGTGGTGCTGGCGGAGACCGACAACGCGGCCTCGTCGGTGATCGACGCCTTCCGCGGCCTGGACGCCTACTTCCTGGTCCAGGAGTTCGTGCAGGAGGCCAAGGGCAGCGACATCCGCTGCTTCGTCGTCGGCAATCGCGTGGTGGCGGCGATGCAGCGCACCGCCTGCGCCGGTGAATTCCGCTCGAACCTGCACCGCGGCGGCACCGCCAGGGCGGTCGAGATCAGTGTCGAGGAGCGCCGCACCGCGTTGCGCGCCGCCAGGATCATGGGCCTCAACGTCGCCGGCGTGGACCTGCTGCGCTCCAGCACCGGGCCGATGGTGATGGAGGTCAATTCCTCACCGGGACTGGAGGGCATCGAGGCGGCGTCGGGCGTCGACATCGCCGAGGCCATCGTCCGCTTCGTCGAATCGCACGCCGAGCCGAACAAGACCCGCACGCGGGGGCGCGGCTGATGGCCAGGGCGCGGCCCGGAAGCGGCGTCGCCGACTTCGAGATCGGCGGCCAGCGCATCGGTCCGGGCGAGCGGCGCACGGTGCAGCTGCCGGTCGCGCATCTGTATACGAGTACGCCGGTGACGCTGCCGGTGCAGGTGCTGCGCGGCCGCGAACCGGGGCCGACGCTGTTCGTCAGCGCGGCCCTGCATGGCGACGAGATCATCGGCGTCGAGATCATCCGCCGGCTGTTGCAGCAGCGCGGCCTCAAGCAGCTGCGCGGCACGCTGCTGGCGGTGCCGGTGGTCAATACCCTGGCCTTTCTGCACCAGTCGCGCTACCTGCCCGACCGCCGCGACCTCAACCGCAGCTTTCCCGGCAGCGAGAGGGGCTCGCTGGCGGCGCGGCTGGCGCACCGCTTCATCCACGAGATCGTCGCCCGTGCGCAGTACGGGGTCGACCTGCACACCGGTGCCATCCACCGGCCCAACCTGCCGCACATCCGCGGCGATCTCGGCAACCCGGAAACCCT
>CBINNP010000265.1:0-4822 GCA_966252075.1 uncultured Solimonas sp. | reverse complement strand
GACGCCGCGCTTGGTCAGACCTTCGCCGATGCCGCGGCTCAGTGCCTCGGCGAGCGGCACGACGTAGCGGGCCGGCAGATCTTCGGTTCCGAGTTCAAGCAGCAAGGCGCGGGACATGGGCGTGGGCGGCAAAAAAGAGCGCGCAATTCTCCGGGATCGCTGCTGAATTCGCCAATTTGAGCCACAGGGGGCGGGCACGCAGAACGGCGAATGTCACAGCCTGTTCATCTGGATTAACTATCAACTCAGAACAAACAATCAATTTCCGTAATGAATGCGGGCCGCTTAAGGTACGGCCATCGCCCAGCCGCGGAGCCTTCCGATGTCGACACTGAGCCGTCTTGCCGCGCCGCCTGCGCGCGGCGCCATCGCCATCCGGCGCGGTCTGTCGCCGCGCCTGCTCACCGCGCCGCTATTCGTGGCCCTGGCGTTTGCGGCCGTGGGCAATCTGCTGACCAGCCCTGATGCCCGCGAGCGCTTCGCGGCATTTGCCGTCTCTCACTAAATCAGGCAGACCTCTGCCTGCACGCCGCAAACGGTCCAAAGGAGAAACCCCATGTCCACCGAGAAAAAATGCCCGTTCCACCACGCCGCCGGCGGCACCGCCAATCGCGACTGGTGGCCGAACCAGCTGCGTCTGGATCTGCTGCACCAGCACTCCGCCAAATCCGATCCGATGGGCGCGGATTTCGATTACGCCGAGGCGTTCAAGAGCCTCGATCTGGTCGCACTGAAAAAAGACCTGACGGCGCTGATGACGGACTCGCAGGACTGGTGGCCGGCTGACTTCGGCCACTACGGGCCGCTGTTCATCCGCATGGCCTGGCACAGCGCCGGCACCTACCGCATCGCCGACGGCCGCGGCGGCGGCGGGCGCGGCCAGCAGCGCTTTGCGCCGCTCAACAGCTGGCCGGACAACGTCAGCCTCGACAAGGCGCGCCGCCTGCTGTGGCCGATCAAGCAGAAGTACGGCAACAAGATCTCCTGGGCCGATCTGATGATCCTGACCGGCAACGTCGCGCTGGAGTCGATGGGCTTCAAGACCTTCGGCTTCGCCGGCGGCCGCGCCGATGTCTGGGAGCCGGACCAGGACGTCTACTGGGGCCGCGAGACCACCTGGCTCGGCGGCGACACGCGCTACGGCAAGCACGCCGGCGGCAGCGGTACGCTGGTCGCCGAGGACGAGCTGCACGGCAGCGAGAAGGACCGCACCGAGCCGGCCGGACGCAATCTGGAGAACCCGCTGGCGGCGGTGCAGATGGGCCTGATCTACGTCAACCCGGAAGGCCCGGAAGGCAAGCCGGACCCGGTTGCCGCTGCGCACGACATCCGCGAAACCTTCGCGCGGATGGCGATGAACGACGAGGAAACGGTCGCGCTGATCGCCGGCGGCCACACCTTTGGAAAAACGCATGGCGCCGGCGATGCCAAGCACGTCGGTGCGGAGCCGGAAGGCGCCGATCTGGCGGCGCAGGGCTTCGGCTGGGCGAGCACGTTCGGCAGCGGCAAGGGCGCCGATACCATCACCAGCGGTCTGGAAGTCACCTGGACGACGACGCCGACCAAGTGGAGCGGCAACTTCTTCTGGAACCTGTTCGGCTACGAATGGGAGCTGAGCAAGAGCCCGGCCGGCGCGCACCAGTGGGTCGCCAAGGGCGCCGGCGCGACGATTCCGCACGCCTACGATCCCGCGAAGAAACTCGTGCCGACGATGCTGACGACCGATCTCTCGCTGCGCTTCGACCCGGCCTACGAGAAGATCTCGCGCCGCTTCATGGAGAACCCGGACCAGTTCGCCGACGCTTTCGCGCGCGCCTGGTTCAAGCTGACGCATCGCGACATGGGCCCGCGCGCCCGCTACCTCGGTCCGGAAGTGCCGGCCGAGGAACTGATCTGGCAGGACCCGGTGCCGGCGGTCGACCACCCGCTGGTCGACGCGCAGGACCTCGCCGCGCTCAAGGCCAAGGTGCTGGCGTCGGGCCTGAGCGTGGCCGAGCTGGTCTCGACCGCCTGGGCTTCGGCCTCGACCTTCCGCGGCTCCGACAAGCGTGGCGGCGCCAACGGTGCGCGCATCCGCCTGGCGCCGCAGAAGGACTGGACCGTCAACCAGCCAGAGCAGCTAGCCAAGGTACTGCAGGTGCTCGAAGGCATCCAGCGCGACTTCAACGCCGCGCAGGCCGGCGGCAAGAAGGTGTCGCTCGCCGATCTGATCGTGCTGGCCGGTGGCGCGGCCGTGGAGCAGGCGGCGGCCAAGGCCGGCCACCCGCTCACCGTGCCGTTCGCGCCGGGTCGCACCGATGCGACGCAGGAGCAGACCGATGTCGAATCGTTCGCGGTGCTGGAGCCGCTCGCCGACGGTTTCCGCAACTGGCAGAAGACGCGCTACGCGATTCCCGCCGAGCACCTGCTGATCGATCGCGCGCAGCTGCTGACGCTGACGGCGCCGGAGCTGACGGTGCTGGTCGGTGGCCTGCGCGTGCTCGGCGCCAACGCCGGCGACTCCGCGCTCGGTGTGTTCACCACGCGGCCGGGCACGCTGAGCAATGATTTCTTCGTCAACCTGCTCGACATGAACACCGAATGGAAGGCGGTGTCGGAGTCGCAGGATCTGTTCGAGGGCCGCGAGCGCAAGACCGGCAAGCTCAAGTGGAGCGGCAGCC
Organism: uncultured Solimonas sp.; assembly: GCA_966252075.1. Taxonomy (GTDB): domain Bacteria; phylum Pseudomonadota; class Gammaproteobacteria; order Nevskiales; family Nevskiaceae; genus Solimonas. Next base: position 2,162 of record CBINNP010000265.1, on the reverse strand, counting down.
GCGTCGACCTGGTATTCGGTTCCAACGCCCAGTTGCGGGCGCTGGCCGAGGTCTACGGCAGCGCCGACGCGCAGGAGAAGTTCATCGGCGACTTCGTCGCCGCCTGGAGCAAGGTGATGAATCTGGATCGCTTCGATCTGCGCTGAGCCGCCGCCTTCGCTCGTCCATCACAGCAGGAGCCACATCATGTCCGTAGAAGTGCTTTACACCGCCCACGCGGTCGCCTCCGGCGGCCGCAACGGCCATACCGAAACGCGCGATGGCTTGGTCAAGGCCGAGCTGTCCGTGCCCAAGGCGATGGGCGGGCCCGGCAAGCCGGGTACGACCACGCCGGAAGACCTGTTCGCCGCCGGTTACGCGGCCTGCTTTTCCGGCGCCGTCGATTACATGGCGACGCAGCTCAAGCTCAAGCCGACTTCGCTGGAAGTCGAGGCGGCGGTCGGCATCGGCAAGCACGACGGCGGCTTCGGCCTGCAGGTCGAGCTGACCGTCTGGGTCAGCGGCCTGCCCGACGAGGACGCGCAGAAGATCGTCGAGGCCGGCCATCAGTTCTGCCCGTACTCCAAGGCCACGCGCGGCAACATCGAGGTCAAGCTGAAGACCATCGTCGTCTGATCGCAGTCCGCGCCAGGCAGCGATACGCCACCCAGCACAAAGGCCGCCGGAAGCGATTCCGGCAGCCTTCTTTACTGCGGGGACCCGGGAAGGTGCGTGCATAGCGGTTTCGATTTCGCCGCCGTCTCAGCGCTGCAAGGCAGACAGTCGCTCGCACATCCCGCCGAGCGAGATCGCCTCGATGCCTTCTCCCACCGGATAGCGTTCCGTTCCGGCGTAGACCACCACGCTGGTTTCCGGCTGCAGGTCTTCCCGCGCGAAATGGAAGCCGCGTTCCAGCCTGGGCGACAGGCTGCGCTTGATCTCGATCGCCCAAGGGCTGCGTCCGGGCGGCGTCAGAATCAGGTCGATCTCCGCGCCGGCCGCGGTGCGGTAGAAACAAGCTTGCGTGCCGGGCGGCGCGGCGGCGATCAGCGATTCGATGACGAAGCCCTCCCAGCTGCCGCCGACGACCGGGTGGCCGAGCAGGGCCTCGTGGTCGTCGATGCCGAGCAGGGCATGCGCAAGTCCGCTGTCGCGCACATAGACGCGCGGCGATCTGACGAGGCGCTTGCCGGCGTTGCGGTGCCACGGCGGCAGGCGGCGCACGAGCAGCAGGTCCACCATCAGATCGAGGTAAGAAGCGACGGTCTTGCCGTCCACCGCGAGCGCGCGGGCCAGCGCGGCGGCGTTGAGCAGGCCGCCCTGCTGGTGCGCGAGCATGGTCCAGAAGCGGCGCAAGGTTTCAGCCGGGATGCGCGGGCCGAGCTGCGGAATGTCGCGTTCCAGATAAGTACGGATGAAATCCCTGCGCCAGCGCAGGCTGGCTGCTTCGCTTCTGGCGAGCAGGCTCTCCGGGAAGCCGCCGCGCCGCCACAGCGTATCGGTCTGCTCGGGGCCGACTTCTCCGGCGTGGATCGGCGTCAGTTCCAGATAGCGGAGGCGGCCGGCGAGCGATTCGCCGGATTGCTGGAGCAGCTCGATGGATGCGGAGCCGAGCAGCAGGAAGCGCCCGTAGCGCCGGTTCTGCCGCCTGCCCGCGTCGATCAGGCCGCGCAGACTCTGGAACAGCTGCGGCGTGCGCTGGATTTCGTCGAGGATGACCAGCTTGTCGGCATGCTGCGCGAGATACAGCTCGGGCTCGCCGAGCTTGGCACGGTCGGCGGCCGATTCCAGATCGAGGTAGATCGCATCGCGTGATCCTGCGACGGCGAGCGCCAGCGTGGTCTTGCCGACCTGGCGCGGACCCAGCAGCGCCACGGCCGGGGATTCTTCCAGCGCGGCTTCCACTTGGGTGAACAAAGAGCGGCTTATCATCATTGTAATTATGGAGTTTTGATCCGTAATTGCAATGATAAGTAGTCCGACGAGCGCGGGCGACGATGGTTTGCGGCGGCGCCGATGCGAGGGGGTGTTCGTCGGCGACTTCAGGCCGGATGCGGCGCACGGCTGTCCGGGATATTTCTCTCCCCTTGAGAACCCGTCGTCCCGGCGGAAACCCGGGGCCCGGGCGGCGCCGGGGGCCGGAGGGGTTTGGGGGTCAACGCGCAGCCCCCGCTACCGGGGTG
>CBINNP010000264.1:0-4858 GCA_966252075.1 uncultured Solimonas sp. | reverse complement strand
AACCGTGCGGGTTGGGTTCGGTCATCGGCCGGGTCAGGTGAACGATCAGGCGCAGGTACTTGTTCTTCTTCACCGCGGTATCGCCGAACATCTCGCGCACGTTAAGCACGCCCAGGCCGCGCACCTCCAGCAGGTCCTGCAGCAGTTCGGGGCAGGTGCCGTCCAGCACGTCCGGCGCGATCTGGGTGAACTCGGGCGCATCGTCGGCGACCAGCCGATGGCCGCGGCTCAGCAGTTCCAGCGCCAGTTCGCTCTTGCCGACGCCGCTGGGCCCGCTCAGCAGGACTCCGCAGCCGTGTACCCGCAGGAACACGCCGTGCAGCGTCGTCGATCTGCGCGGTGTCGCGGCTTGCATGGCGGCGGCCGGTTAGGAGGCGAGGCTTGCCTGGACGCCGGCCGGGCCCGGCTCAGGCGGGCTTGTAGTCGGTGACCAGCTTGAACAGCGTCTGGTCGTCGCTGGCGGCGCGTGCGCGCTTGCAGAAGGCGTCGTCGGAGAACATCTCGGCAATCGCCGCCAGATGCTTGAGATGCGCTTCGGTGGCGCCCTGGGGGATCAGCAGGCCGAAGATCAGGTCGACCGGGTGAGCGTCGTGTGCCTCGTAGTCGAGCGGGTGGCGCAGCCGGATGAATGCACCGACGCTGCCCGGGATGCCGGCGATGCGGCCGTGCGGGATCGCCACACCATGACCCAGACCGGTACTGCCGAGCTTCTCTCGGGCACCCAGGCTGCTGAGAATGTCCGCGGCCGCCACATTGCTGGCACCGCGCGCCAGGATGCTGGCCAGCGCCTCCAGCGCCTGTTTCTTGCTGGTGAACGTCAGCCCGGAAGCGACGCGGTCAGCGGCGAGGATCTCGGCGATGTTCATCTCGGCGGTTTTTCCTTATGAGCAAAAAAAAGCCCGGCCCGTGAGGGGCCGGGCCTTGTGCGACCCGATTCTACTCAAGCGTCATTCGCTTGTGCGCTTCCTTCTGGTGGTGGTCGCGCAGCTTTTCCTTGTGCTTGCGCGTTTGCTGGTCGAGCTTGTCGGCCATCAGGTCGATGGCGGCGTACATGTCTTCCTGCGTGGCCGCGGCGTGCAGATTGGCGCCGCTGGCGTGAATCGTGGCTTCCGCCTTCTGATGGAGCTTCTCGACGGTCAACACGACTTCGGCTGAAATCAGGTGGTCGAAGTGTCGTTCGAGCCGCTTCATCTTGGTGAGCACGTACTCACGCATCGGCACGGTGACATCGACATGGTGACCGGAGATATTCAGGTTCATCGTTTTGCTCCTTTGACGTTGCTCTACTGACGACCTCTAAAAATCCGGCGCAAGCACCTCACGCCGGCGGTTTGCGCTCGTGCGAGGGCGGGATGCCCAGGCCTTCGCGATATTTGGCTACCGTACGCCTTGCAACCTGTATGCCTTCTTTGAGCAGCAGTTCCGACAGCGTTGCGTCGGAAAGCGGACGCGCGGAATCCTCGGCCGAGATCATCCGCTTGATCATGGCCTGGATGGCCGTGGCCGAGCAGACGCCGCCGCCGGTGGTCTGGACGTGGCTGGAGAAGAAGAACTTGAGCTCGAACAGCCCACGGGGCGTGAGCATGTACTTGTTTGCAGTTGCGCGAGATACGGTCGATTCATGTATGCCCAGCTGCTCGGCGATGTCCCGCAGGACCATGGGACGCATCGCTTCGGGTCCATAATCCAAGAAAGCCCGCTGTTCTTCAACTATCGACTGCGCGACCCGCAGCAGAGTTTCATTGCGCGCTTCCAGGCTGTTAAGGAAGTACCGGGCTTCCTGCAGGTGCTGCTTGAGGACGAGCTGGTCGCGCGAGCTGTCGGCCCGGCGGATCATGCTCTGGTACTGGCCGTTGAGCTTGAGCCGCGGCGTGTGCTCCGGGTTGAGGCTGACAACCCAGCGGCCGTTCTTCTTGGAGACGAAGACGTCCGGCGTGACGTAGTCCGGCTCATGCGCCTGGAATGGCCGGCCGGGATGCGGCTGCAGGGTCCTGATCAGCGCCAGCGCGCGCTCGACCTCCTCGGCCGGCAGGCCGGTGGCGCGGATCAGCGCGCTGTGGTCGCGGCGCGCCAGCAGGCTCAGCTGCTGGCCGATCAGCATCAAGGCGGTATTGATGCCCGGGGTCCGCGCCGGCATCAGCTCCAGTTGCAGGCGCAGGCATTCGCCCAGGTCGCGGGCGGCGACGCCGGTCGGATCGAAGTCCTGGACCTTCTGCAGAACCGTTTCGAGCTTGGCGTCGCTGGCGTCGAAATCGATCCGCAGGCGCGCGGCGAGTTCCTCCCAGTTCTCGATGTAGCCGTCCTCGTTGATGGCGTCGATCAGATGCTCGGCGATGCCGACTTCGTCGCTGGTGAACGGCGCCATCCGCGCCTGCTCGAGCAGGTGATCGTGCAGGCTGGTGCGGCCACGCAGATTGGCCTCGAGGAAGTCGCGCAGCTCGTCGTCGTTGCCGCTGCCGCTGTTGCGAGCTCCGCTGCTGTCATCAAAGACGTCCCCCCACTCGGCATCGACCGGCATTTCGCTGGGAATCTCGCTGTTGTCGAGTTCCAGGCTCTTGGGGTCGCCGGACGCCTCCACGACGGGCGCCTCGTTTTCGGTCGCCGCCTCGGCGCCGCCCTCGACGGTCGCCTCGACCGGTTCGGCGCCGTCGTCGCGCTCCAGCAGGATGTTGGATTCGAGCGCCTGCTCGATCTCCTGCTGCAGGTCGAGGCTGGAAAGCTGCAGCAGGCGGATCGCCTGTTGCAGTGCCGGCGTCATCGTCAATGACTGACCGAGGCGCAGGCCTAAAGTCGATTTCATGTAGTGCTATCGGCGAAACGTAGTTGTGACTTGAGCGGCAGCCGGCACCGCCGCGGTTGCAGGTCCAGACGGGGCGCGCAGCGCACGCGGCTTACTTGACGGTGATGGTGATCTTCTCGGAGGCCACCGAGGGGTTGAACGGCTGATGCTTCCAGTCGGCGAACAACAGCTGCAGGCTGTGCTTGCCCGGCTTGAGCGTCACCGTGGTTTCGGTCTGGCCGTTGCCGAAATGCTTGACCTGCTCCGTCATCGGCAGCGGCTGCGTCAGGTCGAGCTGCGGTTCGTCGATCAGCAGGTGGTGGTGGCCGGTGCCTTCCTTGTTCATGCCGGCCGGTGCGACGCCGGCATTGCTGAGCCCGAACACGATCTTCACGGGGCCGGATACCGTTTCGCCGTCCTTCGGCGAGATGAAGTAGACCTTGGCGTCGGCCGGCGCCGGGGTGGCGATGCCGAGCTTCTGCGAGGCGGCGTCCGAGGCCTGTTGCTTGGCGGAATTCTTCAGGTCCTTCCAGGTATCGGCCTGGGCAGGCAGCGCGGCGGCGAGCGCAGACAAGGCGGCGAGGGCGAGCAGCTTCTTCATGGACACCTCTGGTGGATCGGGGCGGCACGCGATTTGCGTATGCGTGGTCCGGCAAGATTAGGTGAAATGGGGCCTCGCCGCTATACTGCGCGCCACTCACGTGCATGCCTTCCGGTTGGTGTGCGGGAAACGGCGCCATCATGGCGCAGACAGCCAACGTGAGCCTGCCAGCGGATCCGTTCCGCGCACTTCCTCCAAAGGCAATACGCGTCCTGAACCGGTACGGTGGCTTGAGCCGCTCACAGGCGTTCGGGAGCTTTGCAAGATGTCAACCGATTCACCCTCTTTCGCGGGCCTGGGCCTCGCTGAAGATCTGCTGCGCGCCGTCTCGGCCGAAGGCTATACGCAGCCCACGCCGATCCAGGCCAAGGCGATCCCGGAAATCCTGCAGGGCAGCGATCTGCTGGCCGCCGCGCAGACCGGCACCGGCAAGACCGCCGCCTTCACGCTGCCGCTGCTGCACAAGCTGCAGGCGGCCAAGGCCAGGGCACAGCCGCGCCAGCCGCTGGCGCTGGTGCTGGTGCCCACCCGCGAGCTGGCCGCACAGGTGCAGGAGAGCGTGCGCACCTACGGCAAGCATCTGCCGCAGCTGCGCACGGTGCTGATCTTCGGCGGTGTCGGCATCAATCCGCAGATCGACGCGCTGGCGCGCGGCGTCGAGATCGTGGTCGCCACGCCCGGCCGGCTGCTCGACCATGTCGGCCAGCGCACGGTCGATCTGTCGAAGGTCGAGACCCTGATCCTCGATGAAGCCGATCGCATGCTCGACATGGGCTTCATCCACGACATCCGCCGCGTCATCGAGCGGCTGCCGAAGAAGCGGCAGAACCTGATGTTCTCCGCCACCTTCTCGCCGGATATCCGCAAGCTCGCCGAAGGGCTGCTGCGCGAGCCGGTGACCATCGACATCGCGCCGCGCAACTCGGCGGCGCAGAGCGTCGATCAGCGCGTCGTGTTCGTCGACAAGAGCCGCAAGACGGAGCTGCTGATCCATCTGGCCGGCGGCTTCAACTGGCAGCAGACGCTGGTGTTCACGCGCACCAAGCACGGCGCCAACCGGCTCTGCGAGAAGCTCATCAAGGCCGGCATCAGCTCGGCCGCGCTGCACGGCAACAAGAGCCAGAACGCGCGCACCAAGGCGCTGGCCGAATTCAAATCCGGTGCGCTGCGCATCCTGGTGGCCACCGACATCGCCGCGCGCGGGCTCGACATCGACCAGCTGCCGCATGTCGTCAACTTCGAGCTGCCCAACGTGCCCGAGGATTACGTCCACCGCATCGGCCGTACCGGTCGCGCCGGCATGACGGGCGAGGCCTACTCGCTGGTCAGCGCCGACGAGCGCGACGACTTGAAGGGCATCGAGAAGTTGCTGCGCCGGCAGCTGCCGAGCTTTGCCGTCGATGGTTTCGAGCCGGGCTCGAAGCCGATCAATCCGGTCGAGGAAGACGCGCCGCGGCCGCCCCTGCAGCCGCGCGGTG
>CBINNP010000263.1:0-4894 GCA_966252075.1 uncultured Solimonas sp. | reverse complement strand
GTTCGAGCGTCTGCGGGCACGGCTGGCCGGCATCGCCTCGCATACCGGCATGAGCGGCGTGTTCAAGCTGCGCGGCGCCGATCTCTATCGGGTCCGCGCGATCGAAGCGGTAGACGGCATCGTCACCACACCCGCACCGGCGCAGCGCAATCTGCTGGCCGCCGTACGCCGCAGCAGCGAAGCGCTCGCCGCCGCCGACAGCTTCGAAAACCTGCTCGACACTTTGATGGCGACCCTGGCCAGCGCCTTCTGCATCGACCACGCGATGCTGCTGATGCTCGACGCCGCCGGCGACCGCCTGTACACCGTTGCCAGTCATGGCTATCCGCAGTCCGGCGTCGGCTCCGAGATCGCGCTCGGTGACGGGGTGATCGGCGTCGCCGCTGCACACCGCGTACCGATCCGTCTGTCGTACGCCAGCACCGAATACGCCTATGGGCGCGCGCAGCGGCAGCACGCGGCCCAGCGCGGCCTGAACGAATTGCTGCAGAAGGAGATCCCGTATCCGGGCCTGGGCGATGCGCAAAGCCAGCTGGCGGTACCGATCGTCACCGGCGCGCGCCTGCTGGGCGCGTTGTTCGTCGAAAGCCTGCAGCAGCGCCGCTTCGGCTATGACGAGGAGGACGCTCTGGCCGCCCTCGCCGCTCAGCTGTCGACCGCGCTCGAGCGCTGGCAGGAGGATGAGGCCACGGAAACCGCAGCAGCCGGCGGCGACGCTGCTGCGCCGCCGGCCGCCGGCACCGCGGTGACGATCCGCCGCTACGTCGAGGACGACAGCATCTTCGTCGACGAGCAATACCTGATCAAAGGCGTCGCCGGCGCGATTCTGTGGAAGCTGTTGCGCGATTACGACGCCGCCGGCCGCCGCGATTTCAGCAATCGCGAGCTGCGGCTGGACGCGTCACTGCGGCTGCCGGACATCAGCGACAACCTCGAGGCACGGCTGGCCCTGCTCAACCGCCGCCTCGGCGAACGCTGCGATTTCCTGCGTCTGGACAAGACCGGCCGCGGCCGCTTCCAGCTCCAGGTGCAGCGCAGCATCCGCCTCAGCGAGGTCGGTGCCTGAGTCTCAGGCGGCGAGCGGTGCGGGCGCCGCCAGCGCCGCCTCCAGCTTGGCCCAGTCCTTGACCGACAGCTGTGAGCGCAGCACTGCCAGCGCGCCCTCGTAGACCGGTGCCGGCGCGTTGGCGCGCATGCCGCCGAGCATCGCCACGCGCTCGCCGTGGCTGACATTCGGCAGCATCCAGTACAGCGACTGCTGCGACTCGTGCGGCGACAGCGACGCCACCAGCGTGTGGTGAATGCCGAACAGCTCCTCGTCGCTGTAGTGCGTCCACAGCACGGCGTTGTGCGCGGTTTCCTCGACCTGCATGTGCAGCAGGTTGTCGGCGACGAACACCGCCAGCGCCCGGTACAGCGCTTCGCCGGCAGCAACACGGGCGGCACCGCTGCTGTGCTCGACGACATCGGCGCGGCGCAGCAGATCGTCGATCGCATGCTCGTGCTCGACGTGCTCGGCGGCGACGCGGCTGGCCGACTGCGGCTGGCGCGCCTCGAGCGCCGGATGGATGAAGCCGTTCTCGTGCTCCAGATGCGCAGCGCAGAAGGCGGCCATGCCGCGCAGCTCGGCCAGCATCTGCGTGCTGTCGAGTGCGTCCAGCCAGTCGGCACGGCCGCAGGCGGCCAGCGTCTGCGCCATCATGGCGCGCATGCCCTTGTGGATTTCCGCGTACAGATTGTGCCGCTGCGCCGAATCGTGGCGTGGTTCGCTGTGCTGCTGCATGGCTGTCCCCTGGTTGAATAATTTCGCTCGCAGACGGTCTGCGATGACGGGGCGAAGCTTAAGCAGCGGCCAGGGCGATCGTTCTTATTTGTTGATTAAGAAATCCGTAAAAGAATCTTAAGCGGCGCGCGCAGCGTGACGCCGTTAACGTTTCAGTGATTCGCCGAAGTAGGCGCGCAGCTTTTCCACTTTCGGCAGCGCTACCGCGGCGATGTACGGCTGGCCCGGATGCAATGCCGCGTAGTTCTGGTGATAGTCCTCCGCATCGAAGAACGCCTGCAGCGGCTCCAGGCGCGTGACGATTGCCGAGCGGAATACGCCGGCGGCGTCGAGCTGGCGGATATAGGCCTCGGCCACTTCCTGTTGCGGCGCATCGGCGTAGAAAATCGCCGAACGGTACTGCGTGCCGACGTCGTTGCCCTGCCGGTTGAGTTGCGTCGGATCGTGGGCGACGGCAAAGAAGATTTTCAGCAGCTGGCCGAAGCGCAGGCGCGCCGGGTCGTACTGGATCTGCACGACTTCGGCGTGCTCGGTGCGTCCGGTGCAGACGGCCTTGTAGTCGGCCGTTTCGGCGCTGCCGCCGGAGTAGCCGGAGACCACTCCGAGCACGCCGTCCAGCTCGCGATAGACCGCCTCCACGCACCAGAAGCAGCCGCCGGCGAGCACGGCCAGCCGCGGCGCGGCGCCGGCCTCGGGCGGATCCAGGACGGGATCAGGAAAGTCCTTCGGGCTGATCTTCAGGCTGCCGCCAAACAATGAACTGCTCATGTCCGCTCCTGCTCGTGCAGAGGGCAAGCATCATCCCTCATCTTTTCCGGCTACGCTCAGCACCATGCCGACGTCGTCCTTCCCTCCCGCGCCGATGCCAGGCCCGCCGCCGGATCAGACCCTCTTCACCGCGCCGGCCTTTCTCGACGCCCTGGAGGCCAGCGGCTGCGTCGGCGCCGATACCGGCTGGACGCCCGCACACCTGCTGACGGCGCAGGGCCGCGTGCCCTGCTATGAGAAAGCGCACTCCTGGGGCGAGTTCGTTTTCGATTTCGAACTGGCTCGCGCCTATCAGGCACGTGGCCTGCCCTATTACCCCAAGCTGGTCGGCTGCGTGCCCTTCACCCCGGTGCCGGGCGCGCGCCTGCTGGGCGCCAGCGACGCGCAGCGCCTGGCGCTGGCCGAGGCGCTGCGCGCACGCGCCGGCGAGGGCTATTCCGGTGCCCATCTGCTGTTCATCAGCGCCGCTGAAAGCCGCCTGCTCGAACCGGCCGGCTGGCTGCTGCGAGACCAGCTGCGTTATGTCTGGCACGCCGGCGCCGGCCGCTGCTTCGACGACTATCTCGGCGCGCTGAACAGCAAGCGGCGCAAGAACGTGCGTGCCGAGCGTCGCAAGCTCGCTGCCTTCGAGATCCGCTGGCAGGCCGCAGACACGCTGGACGCTGACGAATGGCAGCGCGTGTTCCGGCTGTATGCCAGCACCTACCTGATCCGCGGCCAGCGGCCCTATTTGAATCTGGATTGCCTGCAGCGCTGGGCACGCGCGCACGGCCCGCGCATGCAGTTCTGCCTGGCGCGGCAACGGGACCGCATCGTCGCCATGGCGTTTTTCTTCGAGGACGGCGACACGCTGTACGGCCGCCACTGGGGCGCCGACGAGCACTATGACGCCCTGCACTTCGAGCTCTGTTACTACCAGGGCATGGAACGCTGCTACGCGCAGGGCCTGCATCGCTTCGACGCCGGCGTGCAAGGGGAGCACAAGCTGGCGCGCGGCTTCGCCGCCGAGCTGGCGCAGTCCGCGCACTGGTTCGGGCACCGTCCGCTGCATCAGGCGATCGGCGTCGCATTCATGCAGGAGCGCCATCATCTGGCCGCGCATCTGCGCGAGCTCCATGGCGGCGACACCCCTGTTCAGGACACGCCGATCACCGCAGACTAGCGGCTCTCGCCTGTCCGGCCGGAGCTCGCCCATGCGCCACGCATCGATGATTGTCCTTGCCGCCGTCGCTACCGCGACCGCCGTGCCGGTCGCCGCCGGCGTCGAGGTGCGCTACAAGAACCCGGAGAAGTTCAGCGACGCCTCGCCGGATCTGCCGTCACGCGTGCCCAATCCGCGCGTCCTCGACGGCCTGCAGCAGCAACTGACCGAACTCGGCATCCGCTACCTGCGTCCGGAGCAAACGCTGAAGATCGAGATCAGCGACATCGATCTGGCGGGAGAATTCGAGCCCACACCGCTGGACCGCACGCAACGGATTCGCGTGCTGCGCGATGCCAGCTGGCCGCGTATCAGGCTTCACTACGGCGGACAGCTGCGCGCCGAAGGCAACGAGCAGCTCAAGGATCTCAACTACCTGAACGACGCCAGCAGCGGCGCCCCGAACGACTCGCTGCGCTACGAGAAAGCGCTCATCGACCGCTGGTTCAAGGCCAATTTCGTCGGCGTGGCAGCCGTTTCCGAGCAGCGCGAGGTGCCGGCCGCCCCTCAGTAATGCGGCGGAATCTCGTCGGCCGCGGAGCCCTTGAAGACATCCTGCCCCATCCGCACGACGCGCTCGCCGAGCTGCCGGCACAGCATCTCCAGATCGCTGATCCGCGCCTGCTGCCGGGCCAGCGCCACGTTGAGATCCTGCAGCGTCGACTCCTGATACGTCAGACGGGTTTCCAGTTCAATCAGGCGTTCTTCGTTCATGGCGTGATTCATGACGCGCTTTGGCGGGCGCCGAGTATGCCAGCGGCCCTGGGCAGGCCGCTGGCCGATCGCCTCAAAATTTGTAGGACAGGACCAGCGCGGTAATCGTCGGGTCCAGGTCGATATTGCTCTTCGACCGGGCCAGCCGCGAGCCGTCGGCCGCCTTGATGTCGATCGTCGATTCGGTGCTCAGATCAACGTACGAGAACGACGCCGCGACGCCCCAGTGCTGATCCAATTGATAGAACAGGCCGAGATTGATCACCGGTGCAAAAGACGGCGACGCGGCGGCCTCGATTTGCGTCTGGCCCGGCTTGAGGTTGGCAAGCGCCAGCGGCGCGCCGAAGCGGTTGCTCAACTCCTCGCGCGCCTGCGGATTGACATCGACGTTGGTGTACCAGAAATAGGCAACGCCTACGCCCAGGTAC
>CBINNP010000262.1:0-4900 GCA_966252075.1 uncultured Solimonas sp. | reverse complement strand
CCGGTCCCTCGCCGTTCTCCGCCAGCAGCACCGCCACGCCGCCCGCTTCGGGCCGCAGCGCCATCTGCAGGCTCTCGCCGGCGCGGTCGGCGTGTTCGGACGCCAGGATGCGGGCGGACTCGAGCGCGTCGACGTCGAGCGCCTCGCGCGAGGGCAGATCCTCGAAGTACGGCTGGTAGCGCTGCGGCATCTGGATCGCGGTGACCGGCTGCGGCGCCACCGACACATAAAGATCGTCGCCGTTGAGCGCATAGGCGATCTTGGCGACCGGATAGCCGCTGCTGTAGTACGCATCGCGCACCGCATAGACCACATCGGACTGCGTCTGCGCGCGCGCCAGCAGCAGGCGCAGCAGCGCTTCCGGCGGCGGCGGCCCGAAGACATGCAGGCGCGTGTTGCCCAGCGTGACGGTGAAAGCGGCGGTGGCCGCGCCGGCGGGAAAGCTCGAAAGCTGCGCTTCCTGCGGCAGCTGCGGGGGCGGCAGATCGATCGCCATCAGCGGGCACCTGCCCCGCACCGCAGGGCCTCAACGGTCGTACTGCACACGAATACCTGTCTCCTCGGATGCGTTGCGCCGGAATCGGGATCGGCGACGTCGGATTTGGTTCGCACTATACCGATCCAAGCGCGCTCAGCGCGCCAGCAGATTCAGTCCGCGCGCGCGCGCCAGCGCCGCCGAGCGGCTCGATACGCCGAGCTTGCTGTAGAGGTTGTACAGATGCCATTTGACGGTGGCCACCGATACCGACAGGCGATCAGCGAGCTGCTGGTTCGACAGGCCGGCGTCGACCAGGGCCAGCAGTTCCAGTTCACGCGCGGTCGGGGTCTCCGACAATTGCGGCGGCTTGTCGCGCTCCTGCTCGATCAGTTCGCGCGTGCTGGCCTGTGCCGGCAGCAGCGCGCAGATCTCGGTGAAGAATTGCCGCTCCTCGTCGTTGGCAAAACCCCAGTCCTTGGCTTTGGTGTCATTGACCAGGCTGGCGACCAGGCTGGCGCGGTCGGCGAAAGCGCGCACGTAGCGACGCCGCGCCGCCAGGCTGATCGCGCGGGTCAGATGTCGCGCCGCCGGCGCCGGGTTGTGCGAGACGTTGGCAAGCTGCGCCTCGTCCAGCGCCAGCTCGACCAGGCGGCCGTAGCGATTGTCGGCGCGCGCCAGCTTCGATTCCTCGGCGATCAGGGCCGCTGCCTGACGCAGGCGGCCGGCGGCGATATGCAGCTCGATGCGGCTTGCCATCAGCAGATCGCGCACGCACGGAATCCGGCGCACGGCATCGTCGGCTTCAAGCTCCGCCGCTGAGCCGCCGAGTCCCAGTTGCTCGGCCCTGAGGGCGGCCTCATCGAGCCGGCCGACGCGCAGCAGACGACGGATTTCGAAGCAGCTGAGCATCAGCGCCAACCGCGGCGGATAGGCGGCGGCGATCTCGCGCAGCGCGGCCAGGGACTCATCAGCAGGGTCGCCGCTCCACAGCTTGACGCCGGCGTCCAGACCGAAGGCGGTGGTATCGAGCATGCCGTGGGTCTGCGCGCGACGCAGGCCCAGCGCCAGCCATTCGGCCGCCTGCGCCGTCTGCCCGGTCTCGACCGCACTCTTGGCCGCCAGCATCGCCACGGTACCGGTAATGCCGGCAGCATCGCCGGCCGATTCGCGCGTCCGCGCCAGCAGCGCCTGCAGATCGTGATGCGCCTCGGCGAAGTCGCCTTCGAGCAAGGGGACCATCGCGCCGATCAAGCCTACCCAGGCGTTGCCGTAGTCGCTGTCGGCCTGGGCGATCGCCGAACGCGCCTGCCGGCACAGGGCGCGCGCCTCGATCGACGCGAACATGCTGGCGCGCTCGATGGCTGCCGCGCAGGCCACCGTTGCGACATTGAACGGATCGGCGCCGGCCGCGTCGGCCAGCCACTGCAGCGCCTGCTCGCGGGCTTCGCCGAGACGGTCGGTATAGATGTCGATGGCCAGGCGGATGACGTCGATGCGGCGGCGGAACTCGCGCGCATCGGCACGGCTGAAGGCCGCCGCGCCGCCGCGCTGCAGCCGCGCCGTCAGCAGATCGGCCTGGGCGCGTGCGTACTCGTAGCGCCGGTGGAAAACCAGCGCCCAGACGTACCAGTAGTCGGTCTCCCAGCCGCCCCGATGGCCGCCGCGGTGCAGTTGCTCGACCCATTCGATGTACTGCCGCAGGTCGCCACGGTCGCGCACGAACAAGGCGGCGATGCGCTCAAGGATCGCCGCCGTCAGCGGCACCGAGCCGGAGGCCTGGGCGTACTCGACCGCATCCACCCAGCGCCCCTCGTTCTCGCACCACTCGGCCGCACGCGCGAGGATCTCGGCGCGCCGGGGTAGCGGCAGCTGGCGCTCCGCCTCGTCGAGCAGAAATTCGCGGAACAGGGCGTGCAGCCGGTACCAGCTGCGCTTGCGGTCCAGCGGGATCACGAACAGGTTGTGGCGCAGCAATTGCCGTACATGTTCGGCAGCCTGCGCATCGCCGCCGGCATGCCGGCACAGATTGACATTGAAGCTGCGCAGCAGCGCCACCTCCAGCAGGAACTGCCGGAACTCGGGGGCGAAGGTCTGCAACACCTGGCGATTGAGCAGCGCGGCCAGATCCTCGTCGGCGCCCGAGAAGCGCCGCAAGGCCTGCTCCGGCGCCTCGGCATTGGAGAGGACGATCTGCATCAGGCGCACGGCGGCCGGCCAGCCTTCGGTCTGCTCGCGCACGGTGGCCAGCGCGGCGTCGCCGAGGCGCTCGCAGAGCTCGGGCCCGAACAGCGCGCGGATCGCCTCGTCGTCCAGGCTCAGTTCATCGGGCCGGATCGCGCGCAGCCGACCCTCGAGCTTGGCGCGGCTTTGGTGGCAAGGCAGTTCGCCGGTGCTGGCAAAGACCAGATGCACGCTGGCAGGCGTGCGGAAGATCAGCGCGTCGAGCAGCCGGTGCAATGTCTCGTCGACGCAGGCATTGAGATTGTCGATGAACAGCAGCCGGGTGCGGCTGGTCGCGGCCGCCGCCTCGACCACGGCGTCGATGCGCGTTTCGACCGGCTCGTCACCCTGGTGCAGGGCCTGCCGCGGATCGACGGGCAGATCACCGGCGCACAGCAATTCCTCCAGATGCGCCAGCACCCGCTCGATGCTGCTGTCGCGATCGTCCAGGGCCAGCCAGCGGCAGTCGCAGCCGGCCTGCCGGTAGTGCGTGTACAGCGAGCCGAGCAGCACGGTCTTGCCGTAACCGGTGGGGGCCGTCACCGTCGTCAGCTTGGAGGCTGGCACCGCGCCCTGGGTGAGGCTGGCGAACAGGCGTGTCCGCACCGGCGGAAACGAAAAGTACGGGGGATCGGCGCGGGCGGAGACGGCGTTCATCCAGTCAAGCCTGCCGTGCTGCAGCGCGATCGCACAAGCCGGGCCTGGCCTCGCGCTAACTTTCGGCTAGGCAGCGCCAGCTGTCCGCCCCCTAGTCTTTACATCCGCCATCCGCCCGTCGCATCGCGCCTGCGATGCAATTTCAGGAGCCAGCCCGATGTCCGCACCCCGCCGCCGCGCCGAGCAGCTGTTCAACGACGTCTTCCTGCCCGAGGAGACGCTGCGCGTGCGCCGCGAAGTGCGGCAGTTCGCCGATGACGTGGTGCGCCCGGTGGCACAGCAGATCAACACCACGCCCGAATCGCGCGAGAGCTTCCCGCACGCGCTGTTCAAGGCGATGGGCGCGGCCGGCCTGTACCGCTATCCGTTCGCCGCCGATGTCGGCGGCCTGGGCCTGGAGTACCCGACGCTGGCGACGATGACCGTGCTCGAAGAGCTGGGCTATTACTCGCCCAGCCTGGCCTCGGCACTGTACGACGGCCAGGCCATCCTGGTCGGCCAGACGCTCAACCGCGCCGGCGATTTGCTGCGCGGCAAGTACCTGCCGCAACTGGTGCGCGGCGAGTTCGTCGGCAGCTTCGCCACCAGCGAGCCGGAAGCCAGCACCGATCTGTCCGCGCAGAACATGCAGACCGTCGCGACCAAGGTGGATGGCGGCTGGCGCATCAGCGGTCACAAGCGCTGGATCACCAACTCGGTTGCCGCCGACTGGATCGCCGTGCTGTGCCGCGAGGGCGATCGCCAGACCTTCCTGTTCGCCGACATGCGCGCCACCGGTGTGTCGGTCGGCGAGCCCGATCGCAAGATGGGCAACTACGTGCAGCTGACCGCCGACGTGCAGTTCAAGGATGTCTTCGTGCCGGAAGATCATCTGATCGGCGAAGCCGGCGGCGGTCTGCGGGCGGCGCTCGGTGCCTTGATGCTCGGCCGCATGGGTATCGGTGCAGTGGGCGTGGCGATGGCGCAGGCGGCGTTCGATTTCTCTACCGACTACATCAGCCATCGCCAGGTGTTCGGCAAACCTATTGGCGCGTTCCAGCACTGGCAGTTCCGCTTCGCCGACCATGCGATCGGCATCGAGAACGCGCGCAGCCTCTACCAGAAGGCCGCAATGCTCTACGACCGCTACGGCCGCGCCGAGACCGAAGCGGCGATGGCCAAGGTCGCCGGCTCCGAACTGGCCGTCGATGTCGCACGCGACGCGATCCAGGCCTGCGGCGCTTACGGCTTCGTGCAGACCCTCAAGGGGCCGGGCCAGCACTTCCCGCTGGAGTCGATCTACCGCGACGCCAAGATCGGCGAGATCTACGAAGGCGCCAACGAGGTGCAGCGCTGGGTCGTGGCGCGGAATATCTTTGGGCGGGAGATCACGGGCTGACGGGGTTTACGACTCGCCGGTTTTACCTGTTCTGCTTGGTTTGCCTTTCGCCTTGTGAGGCGACAGCCACAGCGGCCCCTCATCCGCCCTGCGGGCACCTTCTCCCCGTAGGCGGGGAGAAGGGAGGTGGGTTAAAGCGCCTTTGCAAGCTCCTAAAAAGTGCAGCG
>CBINNP010000261.1:0-4908 GCA_966252075.1 uncultured Solimonas sp. | reverse complement strand
TGCCGCCGCCACCGCCACCCCCGCATGCAGCCAGAGCAAGGGCGCATACGACGGCGAGCGCCATCGGCGCCAGTTTGAAACGGTTCATGGAATCCCCCAGATGCGTTGAAGTTATAAAGAGCGCCAACCCCCGTCGGACGTTCTCGCGCAAGACTTGTAACGGATGCGCCGTCATCGGGCAACAACTCTAAAGTGGGCACAATGCGCGCCCCGCCGCGGCAACCGCGCCGCCGCGGCTTTGATTTACACTATCCGTTCATCCGTATAAGCAGATCATCACGCTCCGAGGGATCATCGATGTCCGAATACCTGTTCACGTCCGAATCCGTTTCCGAAGGCCATCCCGACAAGGTCGCGGACCAGATCTCGGACGCCGTGCTCGATGCGATTCTGCTGCAGGACAAGCGCGCGCGCGTGGCCTGCGAGACGCTGGTGAAGACGGGCGTGGCGATCGTCGCCGGCGAGATCACCACCAGCGCCTGGATCGACCTGGAAGCACTGGTGCGCAAGGTCATCACCGATATCGGCTACACCTCGTCGGCGGTCGGCTTCGATGGCGCCACCTGCGGCGTGCTCAACCTGATCGGCAAGCAGTCGCCGGACATCGCCATGGGCGTCGACCGCAAGAAGCCCGAGGAACAGGGCGCCGGCGACCAGGGCCTGATGTTCGGCTACGCCTGCGATGAGACCAAGGAACTGATGCCGGCGCCGATCTACTACTCGCACCGCATCGTCGAGCAGCAGGCCAAGGTGCGCAAGGCGAAGAAGTCGGCGCTGCCGTGGCTGCGCCCGGACGCCAAGAGCCAGGTCACGCTGCGCTACCAGGATGGCGAGGCGGTCGGCATCGACGCGGTGGTGCTGTCGACTCAGCACGACCCGAGCGTCAAGCTCAAGACGCTGCGCGAGGGCGTGATGGAGGAGATCCTCAAGCCGGTGCTGCCGGCCAAGTGGATCAGCAAGGCCACCAAGTTCCATATCAATCCGACCGGCAACTTCGTGATCGGCGGCCCCGTTGGCGACTGCGGCCTGACCGGTCGCAAGATCATCGTCGACTCGTATGGCGGCTGGGCCCGCCACGGCGGCGGCGCATTCTCCGGCAAGGACCCGTCGAAGGTGGACCGTTCGGCCGCCTATGCAGCGCGTTATGTCGCCAAGAACATCGTCGCCGCCGGCCTCGCCGCGAAATGCGAGGTGCAGGTCAGCTACGCGATCGGCGTCGCCGAGCCGACCTCGATCATGGTCACCACCTTCGGCACCGGCAAGATCAGCGACGTATCACTGGAAAAGCTGGTCCGCAAGCACTTCGATCTGCGTCCCTACGGCATCAGCAAGATGCTCGATCTCGTGCACCCGATGTATCAGGCGACCGCCAGCTACGGCCATTTCGGCCGCAAACCCTACGAGGTCAAGCTGGCCGACGGCACGACGTTCACGGCGTTCTCGTGGGAGAAGACCGACAAGGCCGAGGCGCTGAAGGACGATGCCAAGAAGCTGAAGTAAGGCTGGCCGTGGTGCCCGCACGAAGGCCGCGCGAGCGGCCTTCGTCGTTTCTGAAGACCTGCGGCTTCAGCCGGTGTTCTGCAAACCCTGCGCCACGCCGTTGACGCTGCCGACCAGCGCGCGCAGCAGGCCCTCGTCGTCGGGCGCCCGCCGCCAGCGTGCCAGCAGATCGATCTGCATCAGCATCATCGGATCGATATACGGATTGCGCAGCCGGATCGATTGGGCAAGACGGCCGTCGCGCAGCAGCAGCCGCTCGGCGTCCTTGACGCGCAGCACCCATTGCACAGTGCGCTCGAACTCCGCCCGGACCATCGGAAAGAAGCGCGCATGCAAAGGCCCGGACAACTGCGAATAACGCTCGGCGATTTCGAGATCGCACTTGGCGAGCACCATGTCGACGTCGTCGAGAAAAGCGCGGAAGAATGCCCAGTCGCGCGCCATCTCCTGCAGGCGCTCCAGGCCGAACTCACCGGCGGCTCGCTCGAGCGCGCTGCCCAGCCCGTACCAGCCGGTGATGATCGAGCGGCACTGTGTCCACGCGAACACCCAGGGGATCGCGCGCAGGCTTTCAACGCCCTTCATCGTACCGCGCCGCGATGGCCGCGAGCCGAGCATCATCCGCTCGATCACGTCGATCGGCGTCGCCGTGCGGAAGTACTCGACAAAGCCTTCGGCGGTGACGAAGGCGCGATAGCTCTCGCGGCCGTACTGCGCCAGCGCCGCCATCGTCTCCTTCCAGTCCGGCTCGCGCGGCTCCAGGGCTCGCGGCCGCACCGAGGCCAGCAGGGTCGCGCTGACCGACTGCTCCAATTCTCGTAGCGCCAGCGCACGGATGCCGTACTTGCGGTGGATCACCTCGCCCTGCTCGGTCACGCGCAGCACGCCGCCGACCGAGCCGCGCGGGCTGGCCATCAGCGCATTGGTGACCCGCCCGCCGCCGCGGCTGGCCGAACCGCCGCGGCCGTGGAAGAACGTCAGCTGGATGCCGCGCGCGCGCGCCACTTCCATCAGCTCCACCTGGGCACGCTGCAGGCCCCAGCGCGAGGCGACGATGCCGCCGTCCTTGCCACTGTCGGAATAACCGAGCATCACCACCTGGCGGTCGCCGCGCGCCGCCAGGTGGGCGCGATAGACCGGGTCGGCGAACAACGCGCGCAGGGTGTCGGGGCCATTGCGCAGATCGTCGACGGTCTCGAACAGCGGTGCGACGTCCAGCGGCACCGCGCCGCGGCCGTCGACCAGTCCGCCGTGACGCGCCAGTGCCAGCACCGCGAGCACATCGGCAGCTCGTTGCGCCATGCTGATGATGTAGAGCCCGGTCGCATCCGCTCCGTAGCTGTCCTGCGCCTCGGCCAGCGCCGCGAACACTGCCTGGGTGCGTTGCGCGACGGCATCGGTGCTGCTGGCGAAAGCCTTCTCGCGGCCGGCGTAGGCGCGCAGCACGGCGGCCTGCTCGCCGGCCTCCCGCCGTGCCCAGTCGGCATCGCCGAGCAGGGCGGCCAGGGCCTGCGCGTGCAGGCGCGAATCCTGGCGCACATCGAGCCGCGCCAGATGGAAACCGAAAGTCTGCGCCCGCCACAGCAGGCGGCGCACGGCGAACCAGCCGGCATGCTCGCCCTTGTGCTGGCGCAGCGAATCGGCAATCAGCTGCAGATCGGCGACGAAATCGGCGGCAGCGTGATAGGCGCCAGCTTCATCGCGCAGGCTTGCACGCAAGCGGGCGCGAATCAGCGTCAGCAGCACGCGGTAGGGCATGTCGGCATGGCGAGGACGGATTGCCGCCGCAGCCTTGGGCAGCAGCGAGCGATAGTCATCAAGCCGTTCGAGCAGTGCCTCCGACGCCGTCACCCGGCCCAGTGACTGGCTGAGCAAGCCGCCGAGCGCACCGACCTCGGCGACATACCGCTCGAGGATCAGCTCCCGCTGCGCCAGCAAGGTGGCGCGGATGGTGTCGGCGCCGACATTGGGGTTGCCGTCCATGTCGCCGCCCACCCACGACGCGAACCGCAACAGCCGCGGCAGCTCGGGGCGGATGCCGTAGACCTCGTGCAGGGCATCTTCGAGCAGTTCGTAGAACACCGGCACGATCAGGTACAAGGGCCCCGCCAGATAGAAGCCGACGTGCTCGATCTCGTCCTGCACCGAGGGCTTGACCGGCGGCACGTCGCTGGTCTGCCAGCCGGCGGTCAGCGCCATACGCAGGCGCTGCCAGTCGGCGCGGCGCTCAATCGGGGTGCGTGCGTCGTCGAAGCCGTTGACCAGACAGCGGACGATCTCCTGCTCCTTCTCCAGCAATGCGCGCCGCACCGCCTCGGTCGGATGCGCGGTGAACACCGGCTCCACATCCAGCCGCTGCAGCCATCCCAGCAGCTCTTCCGCCGCGACGCCGGCCGCCTTGAGCTTCTGCAGGCCATCGACCAGGCCATCCGGCTGCGGCGCGCTGCTGGCGCGCTGGTAATCGCGGCGGCGACGGATACGGTGGACGCGCTCGCCGATGTTGACGGCCTGAAAATAGGTCGAGAACGCGCGGATCAGGCTGTCGGCACGCTCGACCGACAAGCCTTCCAGCTCCGCCGCCAGCGCCTCTATGCCCTGCCCGCGTTCACGGCGCTCGATCGCCGTCGTACGCAAATGCTCGACCTGCGCGAGAAACTCGGCGCCCGCCTGCTCGGCGAGCATCTCGCCGACGGTGGCGCCCAGGTGGCGGACGTCCTCGCGCAGCGGCGCATCGTTGGGCAACGGCTCGCTGCGCGACGGCGCTTCGAGGCGGGATACGGCGAGGGAGGAATCGGCGCTCATGGCAAAACCGTAGCAAACAACGTGACAGCGGTGCCGGACGGACGTCGCTGCGATCTATATCTCTTTATCCGCATAAGCGGATATACTTGCCGCCTCGCGGCCCGATCCGGCCGCCGCCCGTCCGATCTGCCAAGGAGCTGTCGATGAACGCCGTTCTCAAAGCCGGTTTTTCCGACTTCAATATCCGCGACCTGAACCTGGCCGAACTCGGCCGCAAGCGGGTGGTGATGGCCGAGGAGGAAATGCCCGGCCTGATGTCGATCCGCGCCAAGTACGCGCCGCTGCAGCCGCTGGCCGGCGTGCGCGTGACGGGCAGCCTGCACATGACCAAGGAAACAGCCGTGCTGATCGAAACGCTGGCCGCGCTCGGCGCCTCGGTGCGCTGGGCGTCGTGCAATATCTTCTCGACGCAGGATGACGCCGCCGCAGCCATCGCTGCCGCCGGCATTCCGGTGTTTGCCTGGAAGGGCGAGACGCTGGAGGAATACTGGGACTGCACGCTGGACGCCCTCACCCATCCGCTGGCCGACGGCCAGCTGGGCGGCCCGGAACTGGTGGTCGACGACGGCGGCGACGTGACGCTGCTGATCCACAAGGGCTATGAGC
>CBINNP010000260.1:0-4927 GCA_966252075.1 uncultured Solimonas sp. | reverse complement strand
GTCGATGTCGACCAACGAGCCGAAGCGGTCGCCGGGCGACGGCGTCGGCGGCGGCCGCGCAGCGGCGCACCTCGGAAAGTCCGGGTCCCGCCCGTCCGCCGCAGACCCGTGATGCACGCCGTGAGTCATGGTTCAGCCAGCTTGCCGTCGCCACACTCGGAGCCCATCGCGCCACGGACGGCGCCCGGTCGAGGATCTCGCATGCAAATCAATGTTCACTTCCTGGGCGACATGGCCCGCCTCGCCGGCGCCGAGCGCCGGAGCATTGAAGTGCCCAATCCGGCCACGCTCGCCGATGCCGTGCAACGGCTCAGCACTGACGGCGCGCTGGCGGGCGAGCTGGCCCGTTGCACGTTCTCGGTGGACGGCGCCATCGTCGGTGCGAGCTATCAGCTGCTGGAGCGCGACGAGCTGCTGGTCGTGCCGCCGCAGCTGGGCGCCCGGCCCATCGCCTGATCGCGCGGGCCCACGCCCGGCGCCGCGGATACAGGGCGTGAGCGACACGGCGCCGAAGTCGCAAGCGCAGGTTCCGGCGCCAATGATCTACACGCCGGACCGACGCTATGTCGTGGTCAAGGGCCGCTCGTGGCGCCCCGCCGATCCCCGGCTCGACGAGGCCACGCGCGCCGCCCTGCAGCGGGATCTGATGGATGCGCGCCGCGCAGTGAACGCGGCGCTGCGCGCTGCCGACGAGGGGCAAGAGGCGCGCGCGTCACCGCGTCGATCTCGCCAAGCGTGCGCTGGGCGAACGTGGCCCGGCCTGACCGCCGATCGGTTGGCATCACGGCCGCGGCCAGGCGGCAGCCGAGCCGGGCGGGGCTCGCTCGCCGGCCGGCCGGCAATGCTGCATCCTTCGCCGCCCGACGACTCTCGCGGACTCTTACCGTCATGGCCCTCACCGCAACGCTGCACGTCTTCACCATCCAGCTCGCCGACATGGATCGCGGCGTCTACGCGGACTTTGAGTTGCGCGTGGCGCAGCAGCCGTCGGAGACGGCGGAGTTCATGCTGGTGCGCGTGCTGGCGTATTGCCTGGAGTACACGGAAGGCATCGAGCTGACCGAGGGCGTGGCGGCGGTCGACGAGCCGGCAGTGCTGGTCCGCGATCTGACCGGGCGCATCACGGCCTGGATCGAGGTCGGCGCGCCGGATGCGGAGCGCGTGCATCGCGGCAGCAAGCTGGCCGGGCGCGCGGCGGTCTACACGCATCGCGATCCGCAGCAACTGCTGGCGCAGTACGCCGGGCGCAAGATCCACCGCGCCGACGAGCTGCCGGTGTATTCGTTCGGTCGCGAATTCCTGTCCGTGGCAGCGGGCAAGCTCAAGCGCAGGGCCAAGCTCGCCGTGTCGCTGACGGAGCGTGAGCTGTACCTGGATATCGATGGCGAAAATCTCAGCACGCAGGTGCTGAAGCAGTGCGCCGGCTGAGAGCTTGACATACGTTATCGTCGATATCTCTATCGGAGACACGCATGAGTACATTACTGGGCATTTCCGGCAGTCTGCGGCGGGGGTCTTACAACACCGCGCTGCTGCGCGCCGCGGCCGGCATGACGGATGCCGGCACCACGCTGGAGACAGCCACACTGCATGGCATTCCGCTGTACGACGGCGATCTGGAAGCGGAACAGGGAATTCCGCCGGCCGTCACGGCGTTGAAGAACAAGATCATCGCCGCCGATGGCGTGCTGCTGGTGACGCCGGAGTACAACAACGGCATTCCCGGCGTATTCAAGAATGCGATCGACTGGCTGTCGCGACCGCAGGCGGACACCGCCAAGGTCTTCGGCGACAAACCTTTCGCCGTGATCGGCGCCAGCCCCGGCGGGTTCGGCACCATCCTCGCGCAGAACCACTGGCTGCCGGTGCTGCGTACGCTGGGCACGCGCACCTGGTTTGGCGGCCGGTTGATGGTTTCACGCGCCGGCAAGCTCTTTGACGAACACGGCCAGCCGGCGGACCAAGCGATCGCTCGGCAAGTCGCCGAATTCATCCGCGGCTTCGCGGCGTTCGCGGCGCTCAAGGGTGACTGAGCGCCCCGTGGCTCAGCGCAGGGGCTTGATCACGCGCGGATCGAAGTAAGGCACTTCCACATCGGCCAGGCCGGCGCGCATCGCGGCCTGCGCGGCCGGCGGCAGCGCGGCGAGATCGTTGCGGCGGTAGGGGCGCTGCGAGCAGTTACGGTCGTAGTTGTCCTTGACGCGGTTGATGGCGCCGATGTCCTCGCGGATTCGGGCGATCTCGCCATTAAACGCATCAGCTTCGGCGTTGTGCTGCTTCTGCCGGGCGCTCAGTTCAAGGCCCGCGTCGAGATCGCTGCGGTCCAGCCGCGCCGACTCGGCATCAAGCGCGGCCGAGCGGCGATTGAGCGCTTCGCGCCGCTGGTCGAGCCTGGCATTGAGCTGCTTGAGGCGAGCCGACTCGGTGCGCAACTGCAGCGCATCGCTGGCGCAACGCGCCAGTTCGCCCGCGCTCAGCGGTGCCGGCTCCGCGCGCGCCGCGCCGGATGCGATCATGGCGACGCAGGCCCCCGCAACGATGCTGGCGATCCTGTTTCTGTTCATCGACTCTCTCCCTGAATCCGTGGCGCGAGATGTACACGCGCGGTCCGCCTTGTCGCGGCTTTCCAGCGGGATTCTAAGGCCTGAGCGACAGTTGGCGGACGGGTAAGACCGGCGCCGCCACCCATCAGTCGGTGTCGGCGAAGATCACGCTGGCACAGATGTAGCCGAGTGTGCGGGCCAGCCGCGCCGTATCGCCGCGCCCCTTGCGCGCGGAGCGCAGGCGCGCGCAGTAGAGCACCACCATCCAGCTCAGCACCTCGGCCACGTCATCGGTTGCGCCACGGCGGCTTCTGCCTTGACGCCGCACGGCGCGGAACGAGCGGCGGCTCTGCGCGCTGATGGTGTCCATCATCGTATGAAACATCTGTGCCACTGCGGCATCGCTCGGCGCAGTGGCGTTGATCGCCGCAAAGATCGCCTGATGCTTCTGGAAGCTCCTTGCGACACCGCTGAGCGCGCGTTGCACGTCTTTGCGCGTGGCGTGTTCGGCATCGTTGAACCAGCTGCCGGTGCTGCGAACCAGTTCCGCCGTGACGTACTCGAACAGCCGCGCCACCAGTTCTCCCTTGTCGCGGAAGTGCAGATAGAACGCGGCACGCGACATGCCGGCTTCCCGCGTCAGCTGTTCGACGGACAGCGTGCCGAAGCGGTGGCCCTGATCAAGCAGGCGTTGCGTGGCGCCGAGCAGGCGTGCTTCGGCGCTGAGCTTGTCGGTGCCGTTCTTGGCGCGTGTGCGGCGAGTCGGCCTTCGTTCCAGGGGAGTCATGCGGTCCTTCGGCGGTGGGTGGCGGGTGTCGACGGCGTGGCTGTCTGGTGCCGCTGTTCGCCGTGAATTATGTATTCGATGTGTAAAAGTAGTAGACACCGTGTCTATTAAGAGCTAATACTATGCTCACGACAAGGGGCTGTCAGGTGCCGGCGCATACCGGGGCCTCGGTCACCACAGAAGAGAGAAGAGAGAGGAGAACGCCTGTGAACTGCTGCAAGAAGCTGCTGTAGCGCCCCTCCCTATCGCTTGAACGTCGCTGGCGTCTTGGACGCCGGCACGGGCCCGCTTTGCCCATAACTGCGCCGCGATGCCTCAGGCGCTGCGGTCAGGCTGCAGAGAACCGTTGTGACATTGAGAATGACGAGGAGGAGAGCAATGAAAAGAATCACTGCGCTGTTGTGTTCATCGGTGCTGGGAATGGCATCCGGAACCGTGCTGGCGCAAGTCGCCGCCGATGCGCCGGACGGTGCGGCCAGCGAGCCGCTGTTGCAGGATTTGCAAGCGGCGCCGGGCGAGGCCGAAGTCGATGGGGCCGCGATTGAAGACGGCGCCGATGCTGCCGACGAAGCGCCTGCCGAGCGCGCGCAAGACCTCAATGACGGCGGCATCGAGGAGATCATCGTCACCGCCAGCAAGAAGGCGGTCGATATCCAGCAGGTGCCGCTGGCGGTGTCGGCAATGGGCGCCGAGCAGCTGGAGATGCGCGGCATCACCGAGACCACCGATCTGATGGGCAGCATTCCCAATCTGCAGATCACCTCGCCGTATCAGACCTCGCAGCCCAACTTCAACATCCGCGGCGTTGGCGTTGCCAACGAGTTCAATGCCAATGCGGCATCACCGATCGGCGTCTATGTCGACGAGGTCTATCAGAGCTTCCGCGCCGCGCACGGCCAGCAGTTGTTCGATCTCGATCGCGTCGAGGTCGTGCGCGGACCGCAGGGCACCTTGTACGGGCGCAATACCACTGGCGGTGCCGTCAACTTCTATACGAAGAAACCCAAGCTCGGTGACAGCGAAGCTTATGTCACGGCCGGCTACGGCAATTACAACCGCATGAAGCTGGAAGGTGCATACGAGGACAGCTTCGTCCCGGACCAGTTCGGCTTCCGCATCGCCGCGACGCGCTCTTACGGCGATGGCTATATCAAGAACAAGACGCCGGATGGCGTCGGCAAGACCGACAAGGACTACAACAGCATCGACAGCACCGCCGTGCGTCTGGCGTTGCGCTACAAGCCCAATGAGAACTGGGACATCAATCTCAAGCTCAACACCGCGCAGAACAAGCCGATCGGCGACGTGCCGGAAATCCAGGGGCTGCCGGGGCTGGTGCCCGATGGTACCGACAGTTTGACCGGCTACTCGCGCGAGGGCAGCGGGCTGAGGAGCTACGAAGCGCAGGCAGATTCAGTAGGTCGCTACGAAACCGGCAGCGACGGCTTGACGCTCAGCGTCGTCGGCCAGCTCAGCGACAGCTGGACCTTCACCTCGATCAGCGGCTGGGATCATGCCAAGTACGTGCTCGATACCGACTGCGATGGCAGTTCTGACGATCTCTGCGATGTCGACTACGACAGCGCCTCGCGCTCGT
>CBINNP010000259.1:0-5007 GCA_966252075.1 uncultured Solimonas sp. | reverse complement strand
CGCGACGGCGCCTTGGGCAGGCCGGCGATCACCGCGGTTTCCGACAGGCTCAGCCCGCGCAGGTCCTTGCCGAAGTAGACCAGCGCCGCCGCGCCGACGCCGTAGGCGCGTTCGCCGAGGAAGATCTTGTTGAGATAGAGCTCCAGGATCTCCTTCTTCGACAACTCCTCCTCGATTTTCAGCGCCAGCAGGATCTCGCGGAACTTGCGCGTGAAGGTGCGCTCGCTCGACAGGAAGACGTTGCGCGCCAGCTGCATGGTGATGGTGCTGCCGCCCTGCGCGCGTTCGCCGGTCGCGGCCAGCTTGACGGCGGCGCGCAGCAGGCCTTGCAGGTCGACGCCGGCATGCGTGAAGAAGCGGTCGTCCTCGGCCGCCAGGAAGGCGTTGATGAGGTGCTGCGGCATCTCGTCGTAGCGCAGCAGCGCCCGGCGCTCGGCACCGAATTCGCCGATCAGCTTGTCGTCGCGGCTGAAGACGCGCAGCGGCACCGCCAGCTGCAGCTGGCGCAGCTCTGCCACCGAGGGCAGATCGCGGCTCAATGTTTGCACCGCGACCAGGCCGGCGACGCTGCCGGCCGCCACCAGAACCAGCAGGCCCAGGGCCAGCGTGTAGAGAAAGCGTTTCATGATGACGATGTTCTGCCCTTGGGCGGTCCATCCGAGCCGCTGGACGGAAAGCGGAGGACCGGCCGGATGTTTTGTTCGCTTTTCAGTGGCTTGCCGTCGTAAATTGGCGAGGCTGAGAAGGAGCTTTGAGCTATAGTACGAGGCCGGATACGAAAGTCTTTCGATCCTGCCGGGGAATGTCAACGCGGGGCAACGCGGGGCGGTGCAAGACACATGGCGATTACGACATCGCTGTTCGGCGGCGGGGATCAACAGCTGATCGGCCTGGATATCAGCTCGACGGCGGTCAAGCTCATCGAGCTGAGCCGCAAGGGCGAGCAGTTCCATGTCGAGGCTTATGCCGTCGAGCCCTTGCCGAATGGCGCGGTGGTCGACAAGCAGGTCATGGATCCGCAACAGGTCGCGGAAGCCATCGCGCGGGCAGTGCAGAAATCCGGCTCGCGCACGCGCCAGGCTGCGGTGGCCGTCGCCGGCGCCTCGGTCATCTCCAAGATCATCGAGATGCCGGCCTCGCTGACCGAGGACGAGCTCGAAGAGCAGATCCGCGCCGAAGCCGACCAATACATTCCCTACCCGATCGACGAGGTCAATCTCGACTTCGAGGTGATCGGCGGCAACGCCAAGAATCCGGAGATGGTCGATGTGCTGCTGGCGGCCTGCCGCAAGGAGCAGGTCGACCATCGCTGTGCGGCGCTGGAACTGGCCGGCCTGCAGCCCAAGGTCGTCGACATTGAGACGTATGCGCTGGAGAACGCCAGCCAGTTTCTGCGCCATCAGATGCCCGATGGCGGCCAGGGGCGCACCATCGCGCTGGTCGACATCGGTGCCAACAACACCCTGGTGGTGATCTTTCACGACGGCCAGACCGTCTACAACCGCGATCAGGCCTTCGGCGGCCGCCAGCTGATCGAGGAAATCATGCGCCAGCACGGCCTGAGCCACGACGAAGCACTGGAAGGCCTGCGCAGGCCGGCAGCGGACAGCGGCATCGCCCCGGAATTGCTGCAGTCGTTCGCTGCCGACGTGGCGATGCAGATCGACCGCTCGCTGCAGTTCTTCTTCTCGTCGATGACGCACTACAGCAGCATCGACCAGATCATCCTCGCCGGCGGCTGCGCGCAGCTGCCTTTGCTCGATGCGCAAATCCAGGAGCGTCTGCAGATCGCCACCGTCGTCGCGCAGCCGCTGGCGCGGATGAGCGTCGCCGCGCGCGCCAAGCCGGCGGCGCTGGCGCGTGACGAGGCAAGCTTGCTGATCGCCAGCGGCCTGGCCTGGCGCGCCTTCGACGAGCCGCGGCCCTGACAGCGCCATGACCACCCGGATCAATCTGCTCGACTGGCGCAGCGCCCGCCGCGAGCGACGCAAGAAACAGTTTGCCACCCTGATGGGGCTCGGCGTGGCCGGCGGCGTCCTGGCGGCGCTGCTGGCCTATCTGATCGTTGCCGGCGCGCTGGAGCGCCAGCAGCAGCGCAATGAGCTGCTGCGCGCGGAGATCCGCGAGATGGATCAGAAGATAAAGGAGATCCAGGAGCTGGAGAAGGTCAGGAACAACCTGCTGGCGCGCATGCAGGTGATCGAGGAACTGCAGGCCAACCGCTCGGCCACCGTGCACTTCTTCGACGAGCTGCTCAACACCCTGCCGGAAGGCGTCAATCTGACCTCGCTCAAGGAACAGGGCAGCAAGGTGACGATCGAGGGGCTGGCCGATTCCAACGGTCGCATCTCCACCTACATGAAGAACCTCGACGCTTCCGAGTGGCTGGCCGACCCGCGTCTGGTGGTCATCAAGAGCAACGACAAGAACCGCGCCCGCAAGTCCGAATTCACGCTCAGCGTCACCGCGCTCAACCGCCCGGACCAGAAGCAGGAGGCCGCGCAGCCCGAGGTGTCGGAATGACGCCGCAGGAGATCGTCCGCCAGCTGCAGCTGCTCGACAGCAACAATCCGGGCAGCTGGCCGGCCTGGGTGAGGCGCTCGGCGGCGGTGCTGGCCGGCCTGTTCATCCTGGCGCTGGCCCTGTGGTTCCTGATCAAGCCGCTGCACGAGGAGCTGGAAGGCGCGCGCCAGCAGGAAATCAGCCTGCGCGGCGAGTTCGAGACCAAGCAGAAGAAGGTGGCTGGCCTGGACGCCTATCGCGAGCAGCTGGCCGAGATGGAGCGCTCGTTCGGTGCGATGCTCAAGCAGCTGCCGAGCAAGGCGGAAGTGGCCAATCTGCTCAACGACATCTCGCAGACGCGCGTCGCCAGCAGCCTGGAGGAGGAGCTGTTCCAGCCACAGGCGGAGATCCCCAAGGAGTTCTACGCCGAGATTCCCAACCGCATCGTCGTCACCGGCAATTTCCATGAAATGGGCGGCTTCATCAGCGGTGTCGCCGCGCTGCCGCGCATCGTCACCATCGAGGATGTCGAACTCAAGCCCAGCGGCAAGGCGGGCAGCGGCAATACCCTGCTGCGGATGACGGCGGTCGCCAAGACCTATCGCTACCTGGACGACGAGGAGATCGCCGCCCGGGAGCCTGCGAAGAACAAGAAGAAGAAGAAGAAATGAGGCGCCCGACCGGCATCCAGCGTTGCGCGCCGTGGCTGCTGTCTGCCGCCTTGCTGGGCGGCTGCGGCGGCGGCGATGCCGACCTTCGCCAGTACATCGCCGAGGTCAAGGCGCGCAAGTCCAGGGACATCGAGCCGATGCCGCAGGTCAAGACGTATCAGCCGTTCGAGTACCTCGCCGACGGCCGTCGCGATCCCTTCGTGCTGGTCGAGCCGGCGGCGCTGAGCATGCCAAGCGCCGGACCGCGGCCGGACCTGCATCGCAATCGCGAGCCGCTGGAGGAGTATCCGCTCGACGCACTGCGCATGATCGGCACCATTGCCACCGGCGCCCGCACCTTCGCGCTGATCAAGGCGCCGGACGGTGTGGTTCACCGTGTCACGCTGAAGGACCATCTGGGCCAGAACTACGGCCAGATCGTCCGCATCAGCGAGTCGGAAATCAGTTTGCTTGAACTCGTGCCTGATGGCTTCGGCGGCTGGATGCAAAGGCCTGCCAGCGTCGCGCTGAGCCAATAGGAGTTCGCATGTCCGTGCACCGCACTGCCAGCTGGTCAAAACGTATCGTCGGTTCCTTGTTGCTGCTGCTGGCCGGCGCCGGCCAGGCGCAGGATGGCCGCGTGCTGCAGCAGATCGACTTCACCGCGCAGCGCGGCGACGGCGGGCTGCTGACGCTGAGCCTGTCGGCGCCGGCGCCGCAGCCGAGCGCCTTCGCGATCGACGAACCGGCGCGGATCTCGATCGACCTGCCGGACACCGGCGTGGCGATGACGGAGCGCTATCGCCGCATCGGCGGCGCCAATATCAAGGGCGTCGCCACGGTGGCGGCAGCCGGCCGCACGCGCATCGTCATCGAGCTGGCGCATGCGGCGTCGTACCAGCTGAGCAGCGAGGGCAACCAGGTCTTCGTGCAGATCGCCGGCACGCCGGCCGCCGCGGCCAGTGCCGCCGGCAGCGACAGTGGCACCGCGCCGGCATCGCGCCCGGCGGCGACGATCAGCAATGTCGATTTCCGCCGCGGCGAGCAGGGCGAAGGCCGTGTCGTCGTCGCCCTCAGCGATCCGCGCACGGTGGTGGATGTCCGCAACGAGGCCGGCAGCATCGTCGCGCTGTTCAAGAACACGCAGCTGCCCGCCGCGCTGGCCCGCCGCCTCGACGTGCTGGATTTCGCCACGCCGGTGAAGTACGTCGACATTGCCAGCGTCGGCGCCGACAGCCGCATCACGGTGACGCCGGGCGCCGGCGCAAGCTTCGACCAGTCCGCCTACCAGGCCGGCGAGCAGTTCACGATCGAGCTGCAGCCGCTGAGCAAGGAAAAGGCCGAGGAGCGCCGCCGCGCCGAGCCGCAGTACAAGGGTGAGCGCATCTCGCTGTCGTTCCAGAACATCGACATCCGTGCGCTGCTGCAGATCATCGCCGACGTCGCCGGCACCAACGTCGTGGTCAGCGACAGCGTCAAGGGCGACATCGCCATGCGCCTGCAGAACGTGCCCTGGGACCAGGCGCTGGACATCATCCTGCGCAGCAAGGGTCTGGGCATGCGCCAGCAGGGCAATGTGATGATGGTGGCGCCGATCGACGAGCTCGCGCAGCGCGAGAAGGCCGAGCTGGAAGCGCAGCGGCAGAAGGTGGAGCTGGCACCGCTGCGTTCGGAGATCATCCAGGTCAACTACGCCAAGGCCACCGACATCAAGGGTCTGCTCGGCAGCGACAAGACCTCGCTGCTGACCGAGCGCGGCCGAGTCAGCGTCGATGAGCGCACCAACACCCTGCTGGTGCTTGAGACCGCCGAGAAGATCGAGGAGATCCGCAACCTCGTCGGCCGCCTCGACATT
>CBINNP010000258.1:0-5012 GCA_966252075.1 uncultured Solimonas sp. | reverse complement strand
GGCCTCTTGAGGATCGAGCGCCGGGTTGTTGATGTTGGCGTTGGCCGAACCGTTGGCGCTGTTCTGCGCGGCCAGCGAGAAGTTGGCGTCGCCAGGCGGCTTGAGCGAGGTGGCGTGCGAGACATAGACGCTGCTGGCATTGGTCGGCTTGAACAGCACGCCGGCCTTCCAGCTCAACAGGTTGTCGGCATCTTCGACGCGCTGCGGAACCTGCGTGCCGGCCGGCAGCGGCGGATTGCTGGTCGCCGTGGCGATGCTGACGCTGTCGGTCTCGGCGTTGTAGCGCTCCCAGCGCAGGCTGCCGTTGACGAACCAGCGATCCTGGATCTGCGCGGTGTCGAACACGTAGACCGCGGTAGTCGTGGTCTGGCCGTTGGAGAACGCGCCGTTCTTCTTGAAATTGGAGCGCTCGGCGCTGCGATCCGGGTTGTACAGGTTGGCCTGCAGCGTCGCCGGCGGAATCGTCGGGTCAGCCGCATAGCTGGGCGTGAGCTGCTTTTCGTGGATCAGCTCAAGGCCGCCACCGAGCGAATGCTTGATCGCACCGGTCTGGATCTCGGCGGTGAGATTGGTCTGGTTGGTGAGGATTTCGTTGGTACGGCCCGTGCCCTGTACCGAGCGAGTGACACGATACTGTTCAGGATTCAGCAGGACCAGCGGCTCTGCCGGCGGCGTCGGCTGCGTCGTGGTGCCATCGCCATTGGTGCCGAGCTTGCTGTCGGACAGCGTCACCGCGTTGACGCCCGTCAGCACGCGCTGCTGCTCGCTCTTGCCGTATCGGGCGATGTTGCGGATCACGAAGCCCGGCTTGAGGTCGTGCTCGAACTTGGCCGTGACCATGTTGGCTTCGATGTTTTCGAAGTCCTGGGCGAAGCCGTAGTAGTTCTTGGAGCTCGGCGCATCGACCGTGCGGCCGGCGGCATCCAGCGTCTGCTGCAGCGGATTGACGACGGAATTCGAGAAACGATAGCCCTCGCGGCCCACCGTCGGCACGCCGCCATCAGGCGTGTTGTCCTGGCGGATGTGCTGCGAGAAGAGATAAAAACGCGTCGGCGTGTTCAGGCCGAAAGCGATCGAGGGCGCCACGCCCCAGCCGCGGCGCTCGATGAAATCGCGTCCGGCGACACCACCGTCCTGGCCCATCACGTTCAGGCGCACGGCCGTGCTGCTGCCGATCTGCTCGTTGATGTCGGCGGTGATGCGGCGGCGATCCGCCGTACCGTAGCTGACGGTGCCGGCGCGGAAGTCCTCGGCGCTCGGCAGCTTGCTCGCCAGATTGACGTAACCGGCCGTCGCACCGCGGCCGTTGTCGGCACCGGCCGGGCCTTTGACGACCTCGATCTGCTCGATATTGAAGGTATCGCGCACGGCCGTGCCCAGATCGCGAATGTTGTCGAGGAAGATCGCGTTCTGCGTATCGAAGCCACGCATCGAGATCGCATCGCCGCTGGTCGAGTTGCCGTTCTCGCCCTGCAGCAGCGTGATGCCCGGCGTATTGCGCAGCGCTTCCGTCAGCGTGGTGGCGACGCGCTCCTGCAGCACTTCCTTCTTGATGACGGTGATCGTCTGCGGGGTATTGACCAGCGCTTCGGTGTACTTCGGCGACGAGACCGTCTCGGCTTTGTACGGATTGGGCGCGGCATCCGCCTCGACCTTCACTTCCTTGAGCTGGGTGGCAGCGGCGGCCGACGGGGCTGGAGCCTCCGCCTGCTGGGCAACGGACGGCAGGGTGTACACCGCCAGCACCGCGGCGGCGATCGGGCTCAGATGAAACTTCATTTTTCTTCCCTTTAAGTGCGCTTGACGCAGACGAACCAGGGCCCCACAGCGCCTGGCCGGCTCGAATCGCGATCGGCTGGGGTCCGCTTTGGTGCGGTTCTTGGCAATCGACGATGAGATTCTATCTGAGAATCATTTGCAATAAAAGTATCTCGCGCTCTTGAGCATGACGGCACGCCGCGGGCCGGCAGCCCGGCGGGATCCAGGTATGGCGGGCGCACGGCGCCTCGTGGGCGCGCCAGAGGCCGCCCTTCGCGATCGGTCCCGATTTACTTGCCCGTCGAGGCCGCGTCTGGCTTCTTGAAGTCCGGCATTGGCGGAACCAGCTTCTGCGCGTCGACCCGCGCATCGAACCAGTTCATCCGCCAGTCCAGATGCGGTCCGGTCGCCCGCCCCGTCATGCCGGACAAGGCCACCACCTCGCCGCGTCTGACGCTCTGGCCGAGCTTCACGTCCAGTTGCGACAGGTGCAGGAATGCCGACATCAGGCCGTGGCCGTGGTCGATCATCAGCGTGCCGCCCGTGAAGTACATGTCCGGACTGGCGAGCACGATCACACCGTCGGCCGGCGCGCGGACTTCGGTGCCGCTCGGGATCGCCACATCGACGCCGTAGTGCGGCTGCTTGGCTTCGCCGTTGAGGATGCGCTGGCTGCCGAACACGCCGGAGATGCGGCCGGTGGCCGGCCAGGCGAAGGGCTGCGCGAAACCGCCCAGATCGCTGTCGTGCTTGCGCGCGGCGGCGACCAGACGCTGGTCTTCCTTGATCCGCGCCAGCACTTCGGCCGGCGGTGTCACCATCTTCGGCGGCAGGCCGTTGATGCGCTGGATGTCGTAGGTCCGCCTGGCGACCGGGTAGCGATAGGTCTGCGGCATCGCCTCGCCCGGCAGCTGCAGCTTCAGCTCGGCCTCGGCGGGCGCGTCGCGATCCAGGCCGAACACGAACTCGCCATCCGCCGACAGCCGCAGCAGGCGACCGTTGAACCAGACCCTGGTGCCGGCCGGCGCGGTGCCGAACAGCACCGCGCCTTGCTGCCAGTCGCCGCGCAGCTCGAAGCCGCTGGCGGATTCGGCTGCGTGCAGCGCTGCGGCGGTCATCAGACCCACCATGCTCACCAGCACCGTCATCGCCTGCCGAATCCGCATCGCGAAACTCCTCGTTGTTAGTGCAGCGCCTGCAGCCGGGCCAAGGCCTCGGTCAGCGGCAGCGTTTCCTGCCGCTCCTCGCCGCGGAAGCGCAAGGTCACCGTGCGCTCCTCGGCCTCTTTGCGGCCGACGACGACGATCACCGGAATCTTCTGCAGCGCGTGCTCGCGGATCTTGTAGTTGATCTTCTCGTTGCGCAGGTCGGTCTGCGCACGGATATCGGCGTCCTTGAGAATCGCGCAGACCTCGCTGGCGTAGCCGTCGGCATCGGAGACGATCGGCGCGACCACGGCCTGCACCGGCGACAGCCAGAACGGCAGCGAGCCCGCATGATGCTCGATCAGGATGCCGATGAAACGCTCCATCGAACCGACGATCGCGCGGTGCAGCATGATCGGCCGCACGCGCTGCGAACTTTCGTCAATGTACGAGGCGTCGAGCCGCTCCGGCATCATCGGGTCGTACTGGATGGTGCCGACCTGCCAGGAGCGGCCGATCGAATCCTTCAAGTGATATTCGATCTTCGGACCGTAGAACGCGCCCTCGCCCGGCAGCTCGGTCCACTCGACGCCGGCCGCACGCAGCGCCGCGCGCAACGCGCCTTCGGCGCGATCCCAGGCCTCATCGGTACCCAGCCGCTTCTCAGGCCGTAGCGCCAGCTTGACCGCCAGATCACTGAACCCGAAATCGCCGTAGACCTGCATTGCCTGCTGATGAAAGGCGGTGACTTCTGCCTCGACCTGCTCCGGCGTGCAGAAGATGTGGCCATCGTCCTGCGTGAACGCACGCACGCGCATGATGCCGTGCAAGGCGCCGCTGGGTTCATTGCGATGGCAGCCGCCGAACTCGGCGTAGCGGATCGGCAGATCGCGGTAGGAATGCAGGCCGGCATTGTAGATCTGCACATGGCCGGGGCAGTTCATCGGTTTCACCGCATAGGTGCGCTTCTCGGACTCAGTGAAGAACATGTTCTCCGCGTAGTTGTCCCAGTGGCCGGACTTCTTCCACAGGCTGACGTCCATGATCTGCGGGCCGCGCACTTCCTGGTAGCCGCTCTTCTTGTAGACGCCGCGCACGTACTGCTCGACCGCTTGCCAGATCGCCCAGCCCTTGGGATGCCAGAACACCATGCCCGGCGCCTCTTCCTGTTGATGGAAGAGATCAAGCTGCTTGGCGAGCTTGCGGTGATCGCGCTTCTCGGCTTCCTCGACCTGCCTGAGGTAAGCCTTCAGTTCGTCGTCGGTGGCGAAGCAGACGCCGTAGATGCGCTGCAGCTGCGCATTGTTGGCATCGCCGCGCCAGTAGACGCCGCCGACGCGGATCAGCTTGAACGCGCTGCCGAGCTTGCCGGTCGACGGCAGATGCGGGCCCAGACACATGTCGAGCCAGTTCGGGCCCTGGCGGTAGATCGTCAGCTCTTCATCCGCAGCGATACCTTCGCGTATCCACTCGGCCTTGAACGTCTCGCCGGCGGCTTCGAAGTGCCTGACCGCATCGTCGTGCGCCCAGACTTCGCGGGTGATCGGCAGGTCGCGCTTGACGATCTCGCGCATCTTGTTCTCGATGCCTTCGAGATCGGCGTCGGTAAACGGCTCGGCGCGGGCGAAGTCGTAGTAGAAGCCGTTGTCGGTCGCCGGGCCGAAGGTGATCTGCGTGCCCGGGAACAGCTCCTGCACCGCCTGCGCCAGCACGTGCGCGGCGTCGTGACGGATCACTTCCAGCGCTTCGGGCTTGTCGCGGGTGACGATGGCGATCGCCGCGTCGCGGTCGATCGGCCGCGTCAGATCCCACAGCTCGCCGTTGACGCTGATGACCGCCGCCTTCTTGGCAAGGCCCGGCGAAATGCCCTGCGCGATGGCGAGGCCGGTAATGGGGGCATCAAACAACTTGATGTTGCCGTCCGGAAAGGTGATCTGAATGCTCATCGAGTCTTCTCCCCCTCTCCCCACGACCGTGGGGAGAGGGCCGGGGTGAGGGGCCGCTTGCGGACCGCCCCTCACCCTGACCCTCTCCCCGCAAGCCGGGAGAGGGAACCGGGTGTTTAGTTGCTGTGACCGTATTCGCCAGCGGCCTTCAGCCGCGCGAGCG
>CBINNP010000257.1:0-5014 GCA_966252075.1 uncultured Solimonas sp. | reverse complement strand
CCAGATCGCGGCGGCCGTTGACGGCGATCTGGTAGTAGAGCTGCACGTCTTCGGGCCTGAAGCGGTCCTTGAGCTCGACCAGCGTCGCATCGTCCTCGTCGGTGGCCGCCGAAGGCAGCAGCTGCAACACGGCGATGCGCTGCAGATGCGCCGCCAGGTCATTGAGCAGTGCCGCATAGTCCGGCGCCTGCTGCTCGATGGCGGCGAGGCCGGCAATCAGCGCGGCGTTGTCGGCGGCAGCCAGCGCCCTCAGCAACACGAACAGCGATTCGCGGCCGCTGGTGCCGAGCATGTCCTCGACGCCCTGGCGCTGCAGCGCGCCGCCGCCGGCGAAGGCGATCGCCTGGTCGAGCAGCGACAGACCGTCGCGCATCGAGCCGTCGGCCGCGCGTGCGATTTCGCCGATCGCCGCAAGCTCGTAGCCGACGTTCTCGTTGTCGAGGACCCGTGCCAGCTGGTCGCGGATCACCGACACCGGCAGGCGCTTGAGGTTGAACTGCAGGCAGCGCGACAGCACCGTCACCAGCAGCTTCTGCGGGTCGGTGGTCGCCAGAATGAACTTCAGATGCGGCGGCGGCTCCTCCAGTGTCTTCAGCAGCGCATTGAATGCGCTCTTGGACAGCATGTGGACTTCGTCGATCAGGTAGACCTTGTAGCGGCCGCGCGCCGGCGAGTACTGCGCGTTGTCGATCATCTGCCGGACGTCGTCGACGCCGGTATGCGAAGCGGCGTCGATTTCCAGCAGGTCGACGAAGCGACCGTCGTCGACTTCCTTGCAGGCCGAGCAGACCCCGCAGGGATTGGCGCTGACGCCGGTCTCGCAGTTCAGGCACTTGGCGATGATGCGCGCCAGCGTGGTCTTGCCGACGCCGCGGGTACCGGTCAGCAGGATGGCCGGATGCAGGCGGTCGCCGTCGAGCGCGTGCGACAGCGCCTTGACGACATGACCCTGGCCCATCACGTCTTCAAAACGGCGCGGGCGCCACTTGCGGGCAAGAGCGAGATAACTCATCGGCAGTTCGGCATCGGGGAGCGGTCGACGGGGTCGGCGAAAACAGCGTCCCCGGATTGTCCGGGATCAGACCCGCGCTTGCCAGCCGCGCCGCGGAAACACCATGCAAACAGCTGCTTGCCGCAGCCGCACCGAGGCTCAGCGCGCCGGCGCCGGGCTCAGCAGCGGCTGGCCCTTGTCGAGGATGAAGGTCGCCACGGTACGCGCAGGAGCCTTGCCGACATTGCGCGTCTCGTGCGGCACGCCACGCGGGCTGTGATAGGCCTCGCCGGCCTTGACGATGCGCGGGGCCTCGCCATCGCGCAGCAGTTCAAGCTCGCCTTCCAGCACGGTCGCGTATTCGTCGCCGGCATGCGTGTGGCGCTTGGCGACCGCGCCGGGTGCGAATTCGATCGAGAACACCAGCGCGTCCTTATCGTCGAAACCGCTGAGGGTCGTGCGCAGCAAGGGTTTGATCGTCAGCCCCGGGGGCGACGCTGGCGCCTCGGCGTGCGCCGGCAGGCACAGGCAGGTGGCAAGCAGAGCGGCAACGGACAGCGTGCGCAAGGGCAGACGGAGCATGCGGATTCCCCTCGTGGATTCTCAAGCGTCGGCGCGATCGTACCGGAGCCACGCGACGCGGCTCCACAGCGGCCGATCGGCAGCATGCTTGCAAGACGGGAGACGTCGACAGGAAAAGTCTCGAAGGCGGCAGCCCGTACCAGCTGGCTCCGGCACCCGGCATCACCGCCACCGTTGCTCCCTTCCGGGCCTGGCGGGGTTCACGGCTTTCCGTCGCGGAGGGCCGGCACGGGCCACCATCGAGACCTTGCGGGCAGCCAGGCCGCCGCGAGGGACGCGAAGTGTGCCTGAATTGCCGCCACGCCGCCAGACAAGTTGCGGGTACACATGCCGCTCCTCAGCCGTCGCGCCTGCGCCACAGACCATAGACGAACTTCTGCTCGGCGCCGCCCGGCGTGCGATGCGACTCATGCGCATGCTCGACGAGCCTGAAGCTGTCTGCGAACAGCGCGTCGAGTTCATCGATACGGTAGCGCGTGACCGGCAATCCACTGCAGCGCATCGGACCATCCTCGGCAAACGTGGCGAGCAGCAGCCATCCATCCGGCTTCAGGGCCCGGCGCAACTGCTTGATGTAGATCCGCCGCTCCGAATCACTACCGAGAAAATGGAAAACCGCGCGATCGTGCCAGAGCTCGTAGCCCGACTCCGGCAGCGCGGCATCGAGAACGTCAGCTTCGATCCAGCGCACCTCGGCGGCGCGCGAACCGATCCGCTGAGCGGCCACGGCCAGTGCTGCGGCAGACAGGTCGAGCACGCTCAACTTCCGGAAGCCGGCGGCAAGCAGATCGTCGAGCAGAGTCGACGCACCGCCGCCCACATCGATGATTGACGCCGAAGGCGCGAGGCCGGTGCTGGCGATCAGACGCAGCGACAGCGCTGCGTGATCCTGAAACCAGCTGAGCTGCGTTGCCGCCTTGCCGGTGTAGACCTGCTGCCAATGCGTTCTGGCGTCCATCGCATCCCCTTGATTGTCGCTAACCGTAACGCGCCGACAGCTTGCTGATGTGGGTACCGGCCAGCTTGGCGGCATCAGCGTCCGGCGCCTGTTCGGTCTGCGTCTCCATGCTGCAGGCGAGCATCTCGCAGACCGAGCGATCCAATACGCGGATCTGCCCTTGCGCGGCGCAGGAGGACGATCAGCTTGTGCTGGTATTGCTGGTGGCCGTTCACGCCTGTTCATCCGGCTTTGCGCTGCCTGCAAGCATACCCTACTGGGTATTTCATGTGGATCACTCAAGAGGGCGTACTCCTGTATATGACCATCGACCCCGGCGCTGGCTTCACGCCGCCATGAGCGCCGTGCTGTTCGGTTTCGGCTGGGTATATCACCGGCCTGTGCGCTGCACCAGCGCTGGCACGCCTGAGTACCGGCCTGCCGCTGCTGCTGTGGTTCGCCGTCTTGATGTTCGCCGGCATGCGCTTGCAAGACCGCGTGCTGCCGAAACGCAGAATCAGCGGACACTTTCCGTGATGTTTCGGCAGTTGTTCGACGCGGCTTCGAGTACCTACAGCTACTTGCTCGCCTCGGCCTCGGCCGCGAGGCGCTGATCATTGACCCGGTGCGCGAACAGTAGCCGCAGTACCCGCAGTGGATCCCTGAGCTTGGCCTGCGGCTGCCTAGGACTGCGCCGGCCGGCGCGCCGCCTGTTCGCGCATGGTCAGCGCGACCTTGTTGCGCAGGTAGTCCGGCAGCAGGTCTGCAGCACTGATGATGTCCCCGGCTACGAAACGTGGACGGGCGATCCGCAGCGCATCAGCGGCACGTGGTAGGGCGGCGCCGTCAACGGTCTCCAGCGTCGCCCCCGTCGCCGCCCGCAGAACATCTGCATAGCTCTGCCAGCCGCTGCCGGCAGCATGCCATGCACCGGCATGGGGTCCGATCTGCGCCGGTGCGGCAACCTGCGCCGGCGTCAGCATTTGCGGAAGGCCGTTGTCACTGCGCGACCATGCGGCAAAGTAGACCTCGTCCATTCGCGCATCGATCGCCGTCAGCACGCGCGCAGCGCCGGCGTCCAGAGCCGGCAGCGCCAGCATCTGCAGCGACGACACCGCGACCACGGGGCGCTCATGCGCCAGCGCCAGGCCCTTGATGAAGCCGACGCCGATGCGTACGCCCGCGAAGCTGCCGGGGCCGACGCCGCACACGTAGCCGTCGAGCTGCGCGTAGCTCAGCCCGGCTTCGGCCATCACGGACTGCAGCATCGAAGGCAGGCGCGCGGTATGACTGCGGCCGGCAACGTCGTAACGCGACAGCAGCTGGCCGTCGATCATCAGCGCCACCGAGCAGGCCTCAGTCGCGGTATCCAATGCCAGCAATTTCATAGCGCCAGTCATTTCACAGGGTTTTGACGAATTCACGGGCCGCGTCGAGATCGCGCAGCACCGGCATCGCCGGCAGGCTGGCGAGCACCTGGCGGCCGTAGCCCTTGGACGTCACGCGCGGATCACAGAGCATCAGCAGGCCGCGATCGCCAGGATCGCGGATCAGGCGGCCGGCGCCCTGGCGCAGCATGACGATGGCCTCCGGCAGCTGCAGCTCGAAGAACGGCTTGCCGCCGCGGCGGCGCACGGTGTCGAGCTTGGCTTCGAACACCGGATCACCCGGCGCGGCGAACGGCAGCTTGTCGATGACCACCAGGCGCAGCGCCCTGCCCTTGACGTCGACGCCTTCCCAGAAGCTGCTGGTGCCGACCAGCACGGCATTGCCGTCCTCGGCGAAGGCGTCGAGCAGCGCCGAGCGGCTGTCCTCGCCCTGCACCAGCACGCGCTGCGACAACCGCGCGCGCAGGCGCTCGGCGATCGTCCGCAAGGCGCGGTAGCTGGTGCACAGCACGAAGGCGCCGCCGCCGGCCGCTTCGATCAGCGGTCGCGCCGCTTCGGCAACGGCGTTGGAGTAAGCCGGATCATTGGGCTCCGGCAGGCCGCGCGGCAGATACAGGCGAGCCTGCTCGGCGTAATCGAAGGGGCTGTCGAGGCGCAGCGTCGGCGTGTCGTCGAGGCCGAGCGCATGCTGGAAATGCGCGAAGTCGTCAGCCACCGCCAGCGTCGCCGAGGTGAACAGCCAGGTGCCCGGATACGTGGCGCGCATCCGCGCGAAGTCGTCGGCGACCTCGATCGGCGTGGCGTTGAGGCTGCCGCCGCGCACGGCGGTTTCGGTCCAGCGCACCTCGTGTGCCGACTCGGTGTGCAAGACGATGGTCCAGCGCTCCAGCAGGCTCAGCGTGCGCTCCAGCAGTGCCGCGCATTCGGCGTTGCGCTCCTCCAGCGGCGCCAGTTGCTGACGCAGCGCCGCCAGCGCGTCGCCGGTCTGCGCCAGCGTGCGCTGCCGCGCCTCGTCGCCGAGGAACTGCGCCAGCGGCTGGCGCTGCGGCTGGCCGGCGAAGGCCTGCTCCAGGCGCAGCACGTCACCGGACAGCTGCTGCGCGAGTTCGGCAAGGC
>CBINNP010000256.1:0-5029 GCA_966252075.1 uncultured Solimonas sp. | reverse complement strand
TTTCGGCCACGCCGGGCCGCTTCGAGAAGCACCACACCTGGAACCACATCACGCCGCTGACGCGGATTCTGGCGCTGGAGATCACCAATCACGCCGGCCATCACGACGACAGCTACAAGCCGTTCTACAAGCTGGAGCCGGACCCCAACGGGCCGGTGCAGCCGCAGTTCCTGCTGGTGGTGATCCTGGCGCTGATGCCGCCGCTGTTCTTCCAGATGATCAAGCCGCTGCTCAAGCACTGGGACCAGTACTACGCGACGCCGCAGGAGCGTGAGATCGCCCGCCGCGAGAACGAGCGCGCCGGCTGGCATGAGCTCAACGAGCCGGATCCGGCGAACGACTTGCCGGCCGGCATCTGGAACATGACGGCCAAGGCCGCCGGCTGAGCGAGGCACCTGACGACATGTTCAAAGAGAAACCCGCCGCCGCGGCGCCGGCGCGCGCCGAGCTGTGCCGCATCAGCGTGCACAGCCGTGACGGCCGCGAGGAAGTCTTCGACATCAAGCGCAACGATCTGCTGCTGAAGGCGGCGATCGAGCAGGGCATCGACTACCCGCACAATTGCCGCGTCGGTGTCTGCGGCCAGTGCAAGACCAGGCTGCTGTCCGGCCGCGTCAGCCCGATGGTCGATCTGGCGCTGTCGCCGTTGACCAATGAGGAGATCGAGGCCGGCTATGTGCTCGCCTGCCAGGCCAAGGTGCGCGGCGATCTGGCGCTGGAGGTCAGGCTCGGCCGTCATGCGATGCTGCCGGTGCGGACCGTGTCCGCGCGCGTCAGCCGCTGGCGGCGGCTGCCGGGCGAGGTCATCGACCTGCGCCTCCAACTCGACACGCCGCTGCACTTCCACGCCGGCCAGTACTGCACGATCGCCGAGTCCGGCTCGTTCACGCGGCGCAGCTATTCGTACTACGACCTGCCGCCCGCCGATGACGGTGCGCCGGCGCAGGAAGTGGGTTTTCTGGTCAAGCGCCTGCCCGGCGGCCGCTTCTCCGAATGGCTGTTCGAGCGTGACCGCAGCGGCACCAAGTTCTGGCTCGAAGGCCCGTACGGCGTGATGGGCGTCGACGAACCGGACCGCGACGGCATTTGCGTGGCCGGCGGCACCGGCATCGCGCCGATTTTGTCGATCGTTGCCGACCGCCTGCGCAAGTCGGCGACGGCACGCTTCACCATCGTCTTCGGCGTGCGCAGCGCGCAGGACAGCTTTGCCGACGCGGCGCTGGCGGCGCTGCAGGCGCAGGCGCCGGGCCGCGTGCGGGTGCTCAAGATCCTTTCGCACGAGCCGTCCGGTTCGGCGTGGACCGGCCTGCGCGGTCTGGTCACGCAGGCGCTCGACGCCGACCTGGGTGTCAGCTTCGGCGACAGCGCCGCCTTCGTCTGCGGCAACCTGGCGATGGTCGAGGCCGTCGAGAAGAAGCTGATCGGACTCGGCGTCGACGCCGAGCGCATCCACGCCGACAAGTTCGTGCCGTCCGGCACGCCCTGAAACCCAAGGGCGACGGCGCCGCGGCGTCGTCGCGCCGTGTGAGCCATGCTGAGTACAGACCAGAAACTGATTCAGGACGCCGCGCAACGCTACGCGCGCGAGGTACTGGCGCCGGGCGCCGCCGCCCGCGAGAAGGCGGCGGCCATCGAGCCCGAGGTGTTCGCTGGACTCGCCGGCATGGGCCTGCTCGGCATGAACGTGTCGCCGGACTGGGATGGCGCCGGCGCCGACTACGTGAGCTATGCGCTGGCGCTGATGGCGGTGGCCGAAGGCGATGGCGCGGTGTCGACGGTGATGAGCGTCCACAACGCGCCGTTCTGCGCGATCCTCGAACGCTACGGCTCGACGCAGCAGAAGGAGCAGGTGCTGCGGCCGGCGGCGCGCGGCGAATTCATCGGCGGCTTCGCGCTGACCGAGAGCCAGGCCGGCTCCGACGCCAGCGCGCTGCGCACGCGGGCGGTGAAGAAGTCGGACCGCTACGTCATCGACGGCGCCAAGCAGTTCATCACCTCCGGCAAGATCGGCCGCTACGTGATCGTCTTCGCCGTCACCGACCCGGCCGATACCAAGCGCGGCATCTCCGCGTTTCTGGTGCCGACCGAATCGCGCGGCTACGTGGTCAGCCACATCGAACGCAAGCTCGGCCAGAAGGCGTCCGATACCTGCAGCCTGCAATTCGACGGACTCGAAGTGCCGGAAGCACTACGCATCGGCGCCGAAGGCGAGGGTTACAGGATCGCGCTGTCGAGTCTGGAAACCGGCCGTATCGGCATCGCCTCGCAGAGCATCGGCATGGCGCAGGCAGCGCTG
The DNA here is from genome assembly GCA_966252075.1 of uncultured Solimonas sp. GTDB lineage: Bacteria > Pseudomonadota > Gammaproteobacteria > Nevskiales > Nevskiaceae > Solimonas. Next base: position 2,733 of record CBINNP010000256.1, on the reverse strand, counting down.
GATGCGGCGATCCGCTACGCCGGCGAGCGCAAGGCCTTTGGCCGCTCGCTGCTCGATCATCAGGCCGTCAATTTCCGTCTGGTCGACGCCAAGACCCGGCTGGAGGCGGCGCGGCAACTGGTGCTGTCGGCGGCGCGGCTCAAGGACGCCGGCCAGCCCTGTCTGGAACAGGCCTGCATGGCCAAGCTGTTTGCTTCGGAAACCGCAGAGGCGGTCTGCTCGGCGGCGATCCAGACCTTCGGCGGCTACGGCTACACGGAGGACTTTCCGGTCGAGCGCATCTATCGCGATGTCCGCGTCTGCCAGATCTACGAAGGCACTTCGGATATCCAGAAGCTGATCATCGGCCGCAGCCTGGCCAGCGGCTGAGCTGATCTTTAGGCGCGGACGGTCATGCGCTGGCGCGTCTGGTCTGCCAAGCTGCTTCCATCCTGCGGCTGCCCATACGAGGAAAACCGATGAGTCTGTGCCAGCTGAGCGTCGATGCCGACAGCGGCATCGCCCGCATCACCGTCAATCGACCGGATGTGCTCAACGCCATCGACGTGCCGACCGCGCGCGCGATCCGCGACGCGGTGCTGCCGCTGGCCGGCGACGCGCGCGTGCGCTGCGTGGTGCTGTCCGGGGCCGGCCGCGCCTTCGTCGCCGGCGGCGACCTGGCGCGCTTCGCCGAAGACTTCACGCAGGCGGCCGGTGTCGTCGACGAACTGCTCGACGCGCTGCATCCGGCGATCGAAACCCTGCAGGCGCTCGACGCGCCGGTGCTGGCCAGCGTGCACGGCGCGGTCGCCGGTGCCGGCTTGTCGCTGATGGCAGGCTGCGATCTGGCGATTGCCGCAGAGGGCACGCGCTTCCTGCTCGCCTATGACCGCGTCGGCGCCTCGCCGGACTGCGGCGGCAGCTGGTTTCTGCCTCGGCTGCTCGGCACACGCCGTGCCGCGCAGTTCGTGTTCCTGAGCGAGACGCTGGATGCCGCCGCCGCGCTGCAGGCGGGTCTGGTCAATCGTGTGGTGGCGGCCGGGGAGCTGGCTGCGGTCACCGACGAGACGGCGCGCAGGATCGCCGCCGGGCCGACGCGCGCCTACGGCCAGTACAAGCGCCTGGCGGCGCGCAGTTTCGCGGCCACGCTCGGCGAGCAGCTCGAAGCCGAGCGCGCCGCGTTCAAGGCCTCGACGCTGACCGAGGATTTCCGCGAAGGCGTATCGGCATTCCTCGGCAAGCGCGCCAGCCGCTTCACGGGCCGCTGAGCGCGAGCGTTGCGGGCGCGCCGTAGGCGGCGCTGTAGAGCAGGTACAAGCCCAGCGCGCCGGCACTGCCGTGCACGGCTACCAGCGCCAGCGGCGTGCGCCGCACGAACAGCACGCGGAACAGCAACAGGCCGCCGATCAGCCCGGACAGCAGCACCGCCAGCGCCCACCAGGCCAGTGCCGGGGTCTGCTCGCCGCCGTGCAGATTGGCGCCGAACAGCAATGCCAGCGCCGCCAGTGCCGCAAGACCGTGGCCGCTGGCGAGCAGCGACGGCACGCCGATGCGGCTGGCGATCAGCAAGACCATGCTCAAGCCACCGGCGGCAATGGCCGTGAACGCCCAGAAGGCGATCTGCAGCAGTGTCATGTCTCTCTCCATCTTTTGTAGTCGACCGTGCGCGCAGTGTCGAGTCTGGCCGGGCCGTTCAGGCCAGCCGAAAGTCTTGAAGGCTCGCGGTAGGATGCCGGCATTGGCGCGCCGCGCCGCTGGAGCTGTCATGAGCACTGCCTTCGTTCATTACGAGAAACACGGCCGTATCGCTACGCTGCGGCTGGCACGACCGCAGCGGCGCAATGCCATCGCCGAGCTGGAGGACTGCGAGGCGATCGTCATCGCCGTCGAGCAGGCGCAACGCGACCCGCAACTCAGCTGCATCGTCCTCACCGGTGAAGGCAGCGCCTTCTGCGCCGGCGGCGATCTGCGCGTGATGCAGGAGCGCCGCGGCATCGGCCGGCTCGACAGCCCGCAGGCGACACGCGTCAACTACCGGCGCGGCGTGCAGCGTGCGATCACCGCGCTGTGGCACTGCGAGCTGCCGATGATCGCGGCGATCAACGGCCCGGCGATCGGCCTGGGGCTGGATATCGCCTGCTGCTGCGATGTGCGCATCGCCAGCGACGCGGCGGTGTTCGCATCGAGTTTCATCAAACTGGGCCTGGTGCCGGGCGATGGCGGCGCGTGGATCCTGCCGCGCATCGTCGGCCTGTCGCGCGCCTCCGAGCTGATCCTCAGCGGCGACAGCATTGATGCGGCGACCGCACTGAGCTGGGGTCTGGTATCGCGCGTGGTGCCGGGCGAGCAGTTGCTGGAACAGGCGCAGGCACTGGCCGCGCGCATCGCCGCCAGTCCGGCGGCGACCCTGCGCCTGTCCAAGCGCCTGCTGCGCGAGGGCCAGCAGCAGCGCCTGTCCGATGTGCTGGAGCTGTCGGCGGCGTTCCAGGCGCTGGCGCACGAGACGACCGATCACGAGGAGGCGGTGGCCGCCTTCCTCGACAAGCGCGCGCCGGTCTTTACGGGCCGCTGAGGCATACGGCGGGCCTCACCCCAACCCCTCACCCGTGAACCGTCGCGCGTTCATCAAGTCATCGGCAGTGGTCACCGCCGGTCTCGTGCTCTCGCCCGCCATCATCGGCCGCGCCGAAGCCGCGACGTTGAAGCTGAAATGCTCCTCCTCGCTGCCGAACGATCCCAAATTCGCCAACGGCC
>CBINNP010000255.1:0-5032 GCA_966252075.1 uncultured Solimonas sp. | reverse complement strand
GCGATCAGCACGACCGCGAGCGGCTGGCGTCGCTGCGGCGCGGCTTCCACACCCTCACGGGCTGCGGCCGCACGGTGGGCGCCAACGAACTCGGCGAGTTCGCCTGGTCCATCGAGCGCTTGCTCAACCAGGTGCTTGATAGCTCGCTGGCACCGGGCGCCGGCATCGTCCATCTGGTCGATGCCGCGGTGGCGGCGCTGCCGGCCGAGATCGCCGCGTTCCGCGACGGCGCGCCGGCCAGCGCGGTGGCGCAGCAGCTGGCGGCGCGCGCGCAGGTCTACGCCGACGGCCAGGACCCCGACGCGGCCTCGCCGCAGGACATCGCCGCGGTGTTCCGCGACGACGCCGCCGCGCGACTCGGCGAAGTCGAGCGCTGGCTGGCCGGCCTGGACCGGCATCTGCACCGTCACCTCTTGCCGGCCGACATGATCCGCGCCTTCCACACCTTGCGCGGCGCCGCGCGCGTGGTCGAGGCGCCGGCCGTCAGCGAGCTGGCGGCAGCGCTGGAGCGCTGGCTGGAGCACCTGCATGCCGCCGGCGAGCCGCTGGACGATGCGGCGCTGACCCTGCTCGAAGCCGCCAGCCACACCCTGCAGCGCTGGTGCGCGCAAGCCGGTACGCCGGCCGTCGCGCATCAGGACGCGCGGCTGTGGATCGAGCAGATCGAATCGCTGCAGGGCAGTGTCGCCGCGCTGCAGGTCGACGACGAGGCGCGCCGTCTGGCCGAGATCTTCGCCAGCGAGGCCTTCGAGCTGATCGAGAAGGCCGAGGCCTTGCTGCGCGACTGGATGCAGTCGCCGGACAGCGACGCTCCGCGCCAGGAGCTGCAGACCCTGTTCCACACGCTGGCCGGCGCCGCGCACATGGCCGGCTGCCCAGCGCTGGGGCAGGCCGCCAGTGCCCTGCAGCGGCGCCTGGATGCCGCGCAGAGCCTGCAGCGGCCGCCGAGCGCCGCGGCGTTTGCGGCCCTGCATGCGGTCTGCGAGGCTCTGTACCAGCAGCTCGACGACTACCGCGATGGCCGCGGCGCCGATGGCGCGGCGCTGCGTGCGCAGATCGAGGCGCTCAACTGGCAGGCCACGGCGGCGGACGCCAGCGGACTGGCGGTCGCGCCGCCGGTCGGGGACCAGACCGAGGCGCCCCTTGAGTCCATGGCGCCACGCGAGCCGTCGCCAGTCGAGACCGGCGCCGTCGCGCCGGATCTGCCGCCGCTGAGCTCGCCGCTGGATCTGCTGCCACCGCTGTCGCCGCAGACGCACGGCCTCGACGCCGAGCTGCTCGACATCTTTGCCGCCGAGGCCGAGGAACTGCTCGAAGCCTATGAGCGCGGCGTCGCGGCGCTCGACGGCGACGCCGCGCCGGGCGCCGCGATCGACGCGCTGATGCGCACCCTGCACACCCTCAAGGGCAGCGCGCGGGTCGCCGGTCTGGCGCAGATGGGCGAGGCGGCGCACCGGCTCGAAACCCTGATCGACGCGCGGCCGCCGGGCAGCCTGCCGGACGTGGCCCTGCTGCGCTCGGCCGGCATCGTGCTGCATGGCGCCGTCGACGACCTGCGCCGCGGTGCGCTGCCCGATCTGCAGGCCTTGCTGGACGCGCTCGCCGGCGCACCGCCGCTGGCGGATCCGCTGCAGACCCCCGGTTTCGACGAGGCGCCGGCTTCCCGGCTCGCATTCGATGCCGCGCCGCTCGACGAGCCGGCCGAGGTGCCGCCGGAGCCGCCCGCGGCCGAGTTCGGCTCCTCGCTGCTCGACAGCGCCTTGCCGGTCTGGAATCCGGCGCCGGCCGTCGACACCGCGGCCTTGCCGCCGCCCGGCACGGCTGAGGCGGCTGACGCCGGCGAGCTCGCCAGCGCGCCGGCCGTCGGTGGCGCGCCGTCGCAGGCGTCGGCGCCGGACGCAGCGCCGGCGCATCTGCGCCTCGATGACAGCGGCTGGACGGCCCCGGCGGAGACCCCGGCGGAAGTATCGATGCAGCCGCTGGTCATCGGCGTCGACGACGAGACGGTGCGTAGCTTCGCGCTCGAAGGGCGCGAGCTGTTCGAGCAGATCGAACAGGCCTATGCGCGCTGGCAGGTGCTGCCCGGCCAGTCCGGCGCCGCGCTGGAGCTGCAACGCGCGCTGCACACGCTCAAGGGCGGCGCGCGCAGCACCGGCCTGCTGGCGATCGGCGACACCGCACACGAGCTGGAGACCCGCGTCGCCGCGCTGCTCGCCTCGGAGGCCGTCGACGCCGCCATGCTGGCGCCGCTGGCCGGCGCCATCGATGCCTTGCGCGGCCTGCTCGAACGTGCCGAGCGCGGTGATCTGCGCGGCCTGCTCGAGCGCATCAGCGCGCCGCAGGCAGCGGTGATGGTCGCGCCCGGCAGCTGGGACCCCGAGCTGTTCTGGCGGCCGGCCGAAGAAGACCTCGGGCCGATCGGCGTGCCGCGCGAGACCGCACGCGTGCCGGTCGAACTGCTCGACGGCATGCTCGGCGAAGCCGGCGAAATGTCGATCCACCGGGCGCGGCTCGAAGAGCAGCACAGTGGCATGCAGACGCAGCTGGCGGAAATGGCGCAGGCCGTCGCGCGCGTCCGCGAGCAGCTGCGGCAGCTGGATATCGAAACCGAAGCGCAGATCGCCGCGCGCGGCCGCACCCAGCTCGGCAGTGCCGACCGCTACGCCGGCGAGTTCGATCCGCTGGAGCTGGATCGCTACACGCGCATGCAGGAGCTGTCGCGCGCATTGTCCGAATCGGTCGGCGATCTGGGCGCCATCCACGGCACGCTCGATACGCTGGCGCAGCAGTCGGTGACGCTGCTGCAGCAGCAGGCGCGCGTCAACGCCACCATCCAGCAAAGCCTGATGGGCACGCTGATGGTGCCGTTCTCGCGCCAGGCTGCGCGCCTGCAGCGCGTCGCCGTACAGACGGCGGCGGAGACCGGCAAACAGGTGGAGATCGTCTTCAGCGGCATCGAGGCGGAGCTGGACCGCAAGGTGCTCGACCGCCTGACCGCGCCGCTGGAGCACCTGATCCGCAATGCCGTCGTGCACGGCATCGAGACGCCGGAGCTGCGCCTGCAGCGCGGCAAGCCGGCGGCGGGCGAGATCCAGCTGCGGCTGTGGCGCGAGGGCACGCAGCTGCGAGTCGAACTGCGCGACGATGGCAATGGCCTGGACTTCGACGCGATCCGCGAGGCCGCAGTGCGCCGCGGCCTGGTGCCGGCGCAGGCGCCGCCGCTGAGCGACGAAGCGGCGCTGCCCTTCATCTTCATGCCGGGCTTCTCGACGGCGCGCGAGCTGACCCAGAGCGCGGGTCGCGGCGTCGGTCTGGACGTCGTCTCGGCTGAGGTCAAGCAGCTCGGCGGCAGCATCGACATCAGCTCGCAGAGCGGCGCCGGTGCGCGCTTCACCGTGCGCCTGCCGCTGAACCTGGCCCTGTCGCAGGCCTTGCTGGTGACGGTCGGCGGTGAAACCTATGCGCTGCCGCTGGCCAGCGTCGAAGGCATCGCGCGGCTGTCGCGCGAGCAGATCGCCAGCGGCGAGGACTTCCCGTACGGCGGCAGCGACTACCGCGTGCGTTATCTCGGCGATTTCGTCGGCAGCGAGGCGGCGCTGCCGCCGGCCAGCGAGGCGCGCATGCTGCATGCGATCCTGGTCCGCCGCAGCGAGGGCGTCGGCGGCGGCGAGCGCCGTTACGCGGTCGTCGTCGACCGTCTGATCGGCAGCCGCGAAATCATCTCCAAGGCAGTCGGCGTGCAGGTCAGCAGCGTGCCCGGCGTGATGAGCGCGACCATCCTCGCCGACGGCAGCGCGGCATTGGTGCTCGACGTCGCCGCGCTCGCGCAGGACGAGGCGCGGCGCGCGCTGCGCAGCTTCGGTGAGCCGCCGGCCGGCAGCGCGGCGCCCAGGCAGATCATGGTGGTCGACGATTCGCTGACGATCCGCCGCGTCACCGAGCGCCTGCTGCAGCGGCATGGCTATGCGGTGCTGACCGCCAAGGACGGTCTGGATGCGATGGCGCAGTTGCAGACGCACGCGCCGGCGGCGGTGCTGCTCGACATCGAGATGCCGCGCGCCGACGGCTTCGAAGTCGCCGCGTTCATCCGCAACAGCCCGCGCATCGCGCAGACGCCGATCCTGATGATCACCTCGCGCTCCGGCGACAAGCATCGCGAGCGCGCCGCCGGTCTCGGCGTCGATCGTTATCTGATCAAGCCGTATCAGGAAGACCAGTTGCTGGCCGAGCTGCGCAGCGTGCTGAGGTCCGCATGAACGAAGAATCGATGATGCCGCCGGCGCTGGCGCCGGCACCGGCTGCCGACGGCGCTGACGACCGCGTCTACGCGGTGCTGATCGCGATCGCCGGCGACACCTTGCTGCTGCCCAACGCGGCGGTCGCCGAGGTGCTCGGCGGCGAGCCGCTGGCGGTCACGGAAGCGATGCCAGCGGGCCTGCGCGGCCATCTCGACTGGAACGGCCGCCGCGTGCCGGTGCTGTGCTTCGAGCAGCTCAATCCGACGCCGCTGGGCGAGTCGCGGCGCGAGCGCCTGATCGTTCTGCACACGCCGGGCCGGCATCTGCCGGGTGCGCACCTGGCGATCGTCGCCCAGGCCTACCCGCACCTGCTGATGCTGAGGGAGGGCACGGCCCAGCCGCTGCCGCTGCGCGAGGGCGACCGTGACGACCTGGTGCTGGCTCGGCTGCGCATCGGCAGCCAGGAGGCGCTGATCCCCGATCTGGAAGGTCTGGAAGCCGAGCTTTCGCGGCTGTCGGCGGCCTGACGGCAGCTGTGGGGTGATGGGCGCGCGACCGCGCCGGCCGGCGCCGCGATATACCTATGTCCTCGGAATGCAGGCGCGGTGGCGCTCCAGGGGCTCAGGGATGACTACGCACGAGGCGGTGGCGATCGACACGAGGCAGACGAAGGCGCCCGCGGCAGGCCAGCCGCCGTCCGCTCGCGCCCGTCCGGCCGGCGAGCTCGACCGGCTGATCGAATCGTTCTACGACGCTGCCGCAGTCAAGGACTGGCAGCAATTCCGCACCCACTG
>CBINNP010000254.1:0-5036 GCA_966252075.1 uncultured Solimonas sp. | reverse complement strand
GATCTCGGCGCCTGATTTCCCTCACCCCCAACCCCTCTCCCGCCAGCGGGAGAGGGGCTTTTCTTCGGTGCCCCGCAGAGGCGGACGAGGGCGCTACTGGAAGCGATACGTGAAGCCAACCCCATAGGTCCGCGGCATGCCGACGACCTTGGTGATGGTGTCGCCGATGCGCAGCTGGTTGAGCCAGTAGTACTCGTCGGTGAGATTGCGCACCCATAGCGTCGCGCGCCAGCGGCCGTCGGCGGAATCGGTGCCGGCGCGCAGGTCGACCAGCGTGTAGCTGTCGATCTTCAGCGCCTCGTCCTCGCCAAAGCCGTTGTAGGTCTCGCCCTCGTAATGCGCGTTGACGCCGACGAAGGGCACGTAGCCGCTGGCCAGCGACCAGGCGTACTGGACGTCGGCGTTGGCCTGCCACTCCGGCGTGTTCGGCAGCGTCTGCCCGCCGAAGTTGCTGACTCCGCCGAAGTCGTCATACGAGGTGAAATCACCCTTGATCTCGGAGTCGATGTAGACGGCGCTGAGCGAGGTGGTCCAGCCCGCCGCCGGCCGCCACACCAGCTGCGTCTCGGCACCGAGCTGCTCGGACTTGGGCACGTTGATCAGCGACGGCAGCACGCCGAACGGCACGCCGGTGTCGAGGCTGCCGCGGACCTGCTTGTTCTTGTAGTCGTAGTGGAAGACCGCGCCGTCGATCTGCAGCTGCTGCTCGCGGAAGATCGTCTTGAAGCCCAGCTCGGTCGCCAGCAGCGATTCCTGCACCACCGGCTGATACTGCTGCTGCGAGAACGCCGAGAGATTGGGGAAGCTGCCGCCCTTGTAGCCCTTGCTGAGGCTGACATAGAACAGCGTGCCGTCGGCGGGCTTGTAGTCGAGCCCGACGCGCCAGGTGTTGTTGTCCTCGTCGAGCTTGCGCTTGAGGTACTCGGGCTGCGGCGTGATGGTGCCGCTCGTGGCCAGACTATCCGCGACACCGGTGATGCAGCCGCCGGGCGCGATCGCCGATCCGAACACGCCGTTGATCGCCGCCGCCGTCACGCCGTCGCCGGCATCGGTGGTGCAACCGCGGAAATCGTCGGTGGCCTTGGTGTGGCGCGCCGCCAGATGCGCGCGGAACTGCTGGCTGAGGTCGTAGTCGAGCGCCGCGAACACCGCCTTGTTGACGAACTTCTGCTCGCTGTCGTTGTTGGCCGCGGAGAAGTGGAAAGCCGGGTTCGGCGGGAAGCCCTGCTGCGCCGGTGCCAGCACCAGACCATAGCTGTTGCTGTTCTGGCCCAGGCGAATGATGTCGTACTGGTCGACCTGGCCATTGCTGTAGTTGAGGCCGACCAGCCACTGCAGGCGCTCGAAGCTGCGGCCGGACCAGCGCAGCTCGTGCGAGTGCGCGTCGATCTCGCCGTCCGATTCGCCCTCGCTGTTCTCGATCGGCAGTCCGTCCGGATCGGCATACATCGAGCGCTTGAAGTGCGCGTAGGAGCCCAGATAAGTCAGCGTGCTGTCGTCGCCGGTCGCGTAATCGCCGCGCAGCGCCGCCTGCTGCTGGTGCGCGTCGTTGCGCGGATTGCGCGGCCCCCAGTCGGCCTTGCGGTTGTCGCGGCTGGTCGGCGTGTTCTCCACCGCCTCCTGCTCGGCCACCGGCAGGATGTCGAGATCGGCCGCCGGCTGCAGCTGGTAGCGATAGCCCGAGTACTGCAGGGCCTGCGGATCGGACTTGTCGCGGCGTGCCGACAGGGTCAGCGTCAGCTTCAGCGCCTCGCTGGCCTGCCAGTCGAACAGCGCACGGGCATTGAGCTCGTTCTTGCGGCCCAGCTCGTCGTCGCGGCTGGCGCTCTTCTGCCAGGGACCACTGTTCTGGGCCTTCACCGCGAGCCGGCCGCGGATGCCGCCGGCGAGCGGGCCGCTGACATAGCCTTCGATCGTCTGCTCCTGGAAGCGGCCGTAGCCGAGCGTCAGCGCCGAGCTGAACTGGTCGGTCGGCTTGGCGGCGATGTAGTTCACCGCGCCGCCGGTGGCGTTCTGGCCGAACAGCGTGCCCTGCGGGCCCTTCAGGACTTCGACGCGTTCGAGGTCCATCGCCACGCCGCCGCTCATGATCGGGAACGGCACCGGCGCCTCGTCGACATAGACCGGCACGTTGGCCAGCGCGCCGAGGCTGGTTTCGTTGAAGCCGACGCCGCGGATCGAATAGATCGGCGTGCCGTTGTTACCTTCCGAATAACGAAAGCCGGAGACGATCTTCTGCAGATCGGCCACGTCCGCCACGCCCTTCTCGGCCAGCTGCTCGCCGCTGAACGCCGAGATCGACATCGGCACCTCGCTGATCGATTGCGCGCGCTTGGTGGCGGTGACGATGATCTCCTCGATACCGGCGCTGTCGTCGACCGGCAGCGGCGCCGCCGCTTCGGGAGCCGCCTCGGCCGTCGGCTCGGTTGTTTCCGGCGCCGCTTCGACCGGCACCTCGGCGGCGCGCGCCGCCGGCCCGATCGCCAGCGCCAGCGCCATGGCGCCGCCATGCGCCAGCATTTGCAGTTGCTTGTGATGTCCCATGCTCACTCCTCCACGTTCTGGTTTTTCTTGAAGCGATGCTGCGCGGCGGCGGATGCCGCCGGAACCGATGCCGTGCTCCCTCCTGTTCGCCCCGGCTGCGCGAGATTCTTATAGTCCGCTATTTTTTATAGTCCGCTATTAATTTCGCTGCGCAATCATCATCATGCGCCAATGCGCGAGACTTTTGTCGGTAGCCGGCGAGCGAGTGCAAGGCGCGCGACCGCGGTTCCGACCAACGGTCGGATCGCCGCGATCGGCGGTCATCGGAAAGGCGAACGGTGCCGGGTCGCCGGCCTGCGGCTCAGCGCTTGCGAGCGGCGGTCCTGGTGGCCCTGGCCGGCGCCTTTGCAGTCGCCGCGGGCAGAAAGGCCTCCAGCAGCGCCTCGGCGGCGGCCACCGAACTGGTCAGGGGGCCGGTGCGGCCGGCGAAGGTCAGCTTGCTGCTGGTGACGCCTTCGAGCAGCAGCATCAGCGCATCGCCGAGCGTGTCGGCCTGGCTGGCGCCGGCATCCTGCGCCAGCGCGCGCATGCGGCTGCGGATCTCGTTCTTGAAGGCGCGGATCAGCTTGTGGCCGGGATGGCCTTCCTCGCGCAGTTCGACGGCGGCGTTGCTGATCGGGCAGCCGCAGGTGTCCTTGCTGCAGACCTTGGCGACGCTGGCCTCGAACAGCGCCTGGATCTGCCGGCGCGCGTCGCCCGCGTGCGGCGCGACGACGCCGTCCCACCACTCCCAGTACTCGCGCGTCTGCACGCGCAGGCATTCGGCCACCAGCTCGTCCTTCGAGGCGAAGCTGCGGTAAAAGCTCATCTTGTTGGTACCGGCCTCGCAGGCGATGGCGTCGACGCCGACGGCGCGGATGCCCTGCCGGTAGAACAGCTCGCGCGCGGTCTTGAAGATGCGGTCGCGCACGCGCGTGCCGGAACCCGGTTCCGGAAGGCTGCTGCGGCTCGTGCTTTCAGTCATTGCCTCGAATCTCTAAATCGTTTCCACCAGCGGAAGTCTTGACAAGCGATGTTACTGATCGGTAACCTCGCCGCATTGTTACTGATCGGTAACACCCTGACAAGTTCCCAGGCCACATTGTGACCTGACCCGCGGTCCGCTGCGGGTTTTCGAGCCCGGAGCGTTTGATGAACGGCATTGCGCAGCAGGCAGGCACGCAGACGACACGGCGGCATTTTACGTCGCAGACGCTGCTGCCCGGGCTGGTCGCCGCCATCGTCACCGCGCTGGCGACACGGCCCGGCCCGTCGGCAGAACCACCGGCCGAGCCGCCGATGATTTCGCTGCGCCTGCCGTGAGCCGGCATCGCGCGAACCCCACCTCCGTATCCCCTGTCCCCTACCCCTATCCCCACCCCTATCCCCCAGGAGCATTTCGATGAGCCAGATTGCATTGATCACCGGCGGCAACCGCGGCATCGGCTACGAAACCGCCTTGCAACTCGCGCAGAAGGGCGTGCAGGTGGTCATCGGCGCGCGCGAGCTGGCGCGCGGCGAGGCCGCCGCACAGAAGCTGCGCGCCCAGGGCTACGCCGCCGAGGCGCTGCAGCTCGACGTCGCCGATCCCGCCAGCATTCGCGAGGCGGCCGCGGTCTACGCGCAGCGCCACGCCCGGCTCGACATCCTGATCAACAACGCCGGCGTGCTGTCACTGAGCCCGGACGGCACGGTCTCGTCGCAGCCGATCGCCGAATGGCGCCGCGTGTTCGACACCAATGTGTTCGGCCTGATCGAGACCACGCAGGCCTTCCTGCCGCTGCTGAGAAAGTCCACGGCCGGACGCATCGTCAACGTCTCCAGCATCCTCGGCTCGCTGGCGCTGCACGAGCAGCCGGGCTCGCCGATCTACGACTTCAAGGCGGTGCCGGCCTACAACGTCTCCAAGAGCGCGGTGAACGCCTGGACGGTGCAGCTCGCCTACGAACTGCGCGACACGCCGATCAAGGTCAACGCGATTCACCCCGGTTACGTGAAGACCGACATGAACGGCGGCGAAGGCGAACTGGAAATCGCCGACGGCGCCAAGACCAGCGTGCAACTGGCGCTGATCGGCGCCGACGGCCCCAACGGCAAGTTCTTCCACGACGGCGCGGCGCTGCCGTGGTGAGGAAGCAGCGATGGAAAAAGTCGCATTGATCACCGAGGTGCAGCGGGCCGAGCGCTACACGCAGGCGCGCGTGCTGGCACGGCAGGGTGCGCACGTGGTCGTCGCTTCCGCCGACTGGAGCCGTGCCATCGACGCCGCGCTGCGCCTGCAGCTGGAAGGCCTCAGCGCCGAAGCCCTGCATCTGCCGGCCGGCGCGGCGGCGATGACGGCGGCGCGCCAGCAGATCATCCGGCGCCGCGGCCGGCTCGATCTGGTAGTCGACGCGCCGGCGCCGGTGGCCTGAAGGGTTTCGCCGCAGAACTTTGATGTCCCGAACGAGGTATCGAACTAGGGCCTGTTAACGCTATGGCCACCGCTGTGATGCCACCCGCTTTGCGGCCAG
>CBINNP010000253.1:0-5046 GCA_966252075.1 uncultured Solimonas sp. | reverse complement strand
GCCTCTACGCGAACGTGCCCGGCTGGCCGATCGGCTACGGCGACAAGGACAAGGCCGAGGCATGCCTGCGCAAGGCGCTGGAGATCAATCCGGACGGCATCGATCCGAACTTCTTCTATGCCGAGCTGCTGGCCACCCGCGGCGACAAGACGCAGGCGCGCCGCTACTACCAGCAGGCGCTCGCCGCGCCGGCGCGGCCGGGCCGCGACGATGCCGATGCCGGCCGCCGTCAGGAGATCCAGGCGGCGCTCGCTCGGCTCGACCGCTGAGCGGCTTGCTCCGACAGCGGCGCGGCGCAGACCTTGCGCATCGCATAGCGCCGGAACCCCACGCCTTGCCGCTGGACGAACTGTTCCTCGACCACCACATAGCCGTGACGTGCGAAGAAGGGCTGCGCGACGAGGCTGGCTTCAGTATGGAACGCAGCGGCGCCGCAGGCGCGCATGTGCGCTTCGGCATGCTGCAGCAGCAGCGAGGCGACGCCGCGGCGCGCCTGCTCCGGCGCGGTGTAGAGCAGGTCGATATGGCCGTCGCCCGTACAGGACACAAAGCCGCAGAGCCTGCCGCCAACGTCGGCAATCAGCGTGTGCAGCGGCGCCAGCCGCTGGCGCCAGGCGTCCAGGTCAGGCGGCCGCGGCGCCCAGGCGCGGCGCTGCGCCGCATCGTAATGAGCGCCGGCAAGGCCGTGGATCGACGCGGTAAACAGCTCGGCGATCGCCGGCAGATCGGCAGCGTCGGCGGGGCGGACACGTGGGGCGGCGGCAGGCGAATTCATGAGGCGTGGCTTACCAGGAACGGCCGCGCATTGTCGCAGCGGCGGCGGGCCTACCGGTAGCCGCTCATAGCAGTTTGGTGCCGGGCGGCACCGGCTTGTCCGGCACGCAGAGCGCGACGTCGCCGTTTTCATCATGGAAGCCCGTCACCAGACACTCCGACATCAGCGGGCCGATCTGCTTGCGCGGAAAATTGACGACAGCGACGACCAGACGGCCGACCAGTTCTTCAGGCGTGTACAGCGCGGTGATCTGCGCGCTGGATTTGCGGATGCCGAGCGCCTCGCCGAAATCGACGTGCAGCACGTAGGCCGGCTTGCGCGCCTGCGCAAACACCTCGGCGCTGACGACGCGGCCGACGCGCAGCTCCACCTTGGTGAAGTCTTCCCAGGAAATCTCGTTCATCGCCGTGCCTCGGGCACCGTCCGACGTCCGGCCAAGCGGTGAGGCTCAGCCCGCCGTCGCGGCGGCGGAGCCGGCATCCGTCGCCGCAGCGGCACGGCGCTTTTCCAGCCGGCGCTGCAGCTGCGGCTCGGTTTCCGGTCCGTGACGCAGCGCTTGGAGGAACACCGCCAGATAGCTCTTGTCGATCACCGCGCCCTGCGCGCGCAGTTCCGGCTCCATGATCTTGTGCAGCTTGACCAGGTTGCAGGCCTGCACGCGCGGGTACAGGTGGTGCACGGCGTGATAGTTGATGTTGTTCCAGAAGAAGCTGTGCACGGGATTGGAGATCACCGTGCGCGTGCCGGCCAGCTTGCCTTCGTTCCACGGCGTGCCGTAATGCTCGGACAGGAAGCGCATCGAATTCAGCACCGAGAAGACGATGATCGGCATGAACCACAGTTCCAGCACCTCGTCGACCAGACCGGCCTGATAGGCCCAGGCCATCAGCGCGGCGTAGCAGGCCGCCTTCAGCGCCAGCTCGCCGAGCAGGATCGCCCACTGCTGGCGGTTGAAGTACTTGATCGGGTAAATCGCCACGAAGAAGACGATGGTCAGCACCACGCCGGCCAGCGCGTAGGCGTAGAAGCCGATGTACTCGCCGATGCCGCGCTTCTTGGTCATCGTCCACGCATCCGGATCCTTGTAGGTCCGGTTGTAGCGGTGGTGCTCGAGGTGGTCTTCCTTGAACGAGATGAACGGCACGATCAGCGGAATCATCGCGATGATGCCGAACGCCCAGTTCTGCCAGCGTTCCGGAAACAGGGTGTTGTGGGTGGCGTCATGCATCAGCGTGACCATGCTCATCCACATGTAGCCGAGGCCGCAGTAGGCCGACCAGTCGATCCACGCCGAGTCCGCGTTCCAGGCGATGTAGCAGAGCGCGATCATGATGCCGACGAACAGCGCGATCTTGCCCAGCGTGTAGGCATTGTGGAACTCGGTGAGTTCACGCAGCTGCTCGCGCGTGATCTGCACCGTGGTGCACTTCGACATGGAGACTTCCTCGGGATGCGCACGCCGGACGCGGGCGCAGGCTGAACATTAAACGATTTTCATGCCAATTTTAGCCTCGCTCGCGGCGGATCGGTAAGAAATCAGCGGTTTGGCGGCTGCAGCGACAGGCTGCAGCCGCCTTGCCGCAGCCTTCAGGGGCTGGCCGGCTTCAGTTCGATGGTGTCGATCTCGAAGATCGCCGTCGTCCCGCTGACCTCGTTGCCGACCGCCAGCAGCGGCTTGCCGCTGGGGCTGTTGGCGGCGGAGATGAAGGCCAGACCCTCGGGACCGATGTCGCCGGCGCCCGGATCGTCGATCGCCTTGGTGAAGTCGCGCGTGTTCAGGTATTGCACGAAGCGAGCGTTCTGCGGGTTGCTGATGTCGTAGACCATGATGCCGCCAATGCGTTCGAGGCCGATGAATGCAAAAGTGCGGCCGGCGATCCTGCCCAGCGCGATGCCTTCCGGCTCCGGACCCTTGTTGTCGCTGCGGTCGTCGAGGTTGTTGTTGTCGTTGCTGGCGTTGAAGAAGTTGGGAATGCGCTGCGCGGTGATGCGCTCGAAGTCCGAACCGCTGTCGTAGACCTGCTGCCCGTCCTCCGCCCAGATGCTGAACGAGCGGCTGCCCAGCACCAGGATCTCCTGCAACTCGCCCTTGTCGTTGGTCCTGGCGCCGAACGGCGTGATCGTCAGGCGACCGATGCTGGACTTCAGCGTCGCCGCGTCCGGGAAGATCGCCGGATCGAGCACGATGGCACCGGCGCTGAGGCGCTTGGTCTCCTCGCCCGGCATGAAGTCGTTGCGGTCGTCGCCTTCGTTGGCAGTGACGAAGTAAGTCTTGCCGTTGTAGGCGTAGGCGGCGATCGCGTCCGGCTGGTAGATGCCCTTGACCGGCCAGTTGCGGATGTTGATGCGCGGGCCGTTGCCGGGGCCGTCGCGGTCGCTGGCGTCGAGCTCGTTGCCGATGATCGAATGGTCCTTGAGCCCGAACGGCACGATGCGCTCGATCACCGGTGCCGACAGGTCGGCGATATTGATCACCGCCGCCGCGTTGGCCTCCTGCAGCGTCGCCCAGGCGGTCTTGCCGTCCGGCGACACGGCGATGTACTCCGGCTCCAGGTCCTGCGCGACCGTGGCGCCCGGCCCGTAGATGCGCACGCCGCTGGCGCGCAGCGCGTCGGCCTGAGCGTTGAACGCCTCGAAACCGAGCGTTTTCACCGTCGCCGCGGCGACGCCGTTGCGCAGGTCGATGACGCTGATCGAACCCGCCGGATCGACCGTGTAGCCCTCGTTCGGCTCGCCCTCGTTGGCGACCAGCACGGCCTTGCCGTCCGGGGTGAACGTCAGCATGTCCGGCAGCGCGCCGACCGTGACCTCGCCGAGCTTGTCCAGCGTGCTGGCGTCGTAGAACTCGACCTTGCCGGCGTCGGTCTTGACCGGCGCCTCGATGGCCACCGCGACGAGACCGTTGTGGACGGCGACGCTGTTGGCGCTGCCACCGGCCGACTGGATCGTCTGCAGCTTGGCCGGCGCGTTCGGGCGGCTCAGGTCGAGCACATCGACGCTGACTTCGGCGGCATTGACGACGAACAGGCGCTGGCTGCGCGGATCGTGCGCGACGATCTCCGCGGCGCTCTCGCCGATCAGACCGGAGGCGTAGCGGCCGATCAGCTTGAGTTCGATCAGTGCATCGCTGCTGCCGGCGCTGCCGCCGGCGCCATCCTCGCCGTCGCTGCCGTCGGCGCCGTCGGCGCCGCTGGGGCCAGTCGGGCCCGCAGGACCCGTTGGGCCGGCGGGTCCCTGCGGACCGGCCGGGCCGGCGGGGCCGGCGGGGCCCGCAGCGCCGGCGGCGCCATCGTTACCGGTGCAGGCGGAAAGGCCGGCAGCGAACAGCATCGCCACCAGCGGCATCGCGAACTTCTTCATTACATCCCCCGTTTGCTTGCGTTTCTTGAACCCCAAAGAACGCCAAACGGTAGGACGCTGCCGCGATGCCTGCGTGACGGCAGCATGACGATTCGGTTGCGCGACGTCGCGCGTCGCCGGCGCTCAGGCCACCCGCCGCTGTCCGCTGCCAGCCTCTATGGCTGCCATCAGATACGCCGCGTCCTGGCCGACGTCGGCGAAGCGGCCGGAGCCCCAGGTGTTCTGCCACGGCAGGCCGAGGAAGTAGAGGCCGTCGACCGCGGTGATGCCGCGCCGCTGCACCGGCTGGCCGCGACCGTCGAACACCGGCGCTTCGAGCCAGCGGTAGTCGCTGGCAAAGCCGATCGACCAGATCACGCTGCTGATGCCGGCGGCGCGCCAGTCCAGCGCGGTGGTCTCGGCCGCCGGCGTCCAGACCGGCCGGTACGGCGGCTCGACGGGCGCCGCTATGTCCTGGGCGGCGATGTAGTCGTCGATGTTCTTGCGGATCGCCAGATAGCTGGCGTCGGCGGCATCGAGATTGCGCTTCAGATCCGGCTCGAAGCGGATCGTGCCGCCGTCGACGCCGGCGAAGCGGCCGTACAGCCGCATGCCTTCGAGCGCGAAGCGGCGCAGGTCGATCTCGCGGCCACCGTCGCGGCCGGTCAGGTAGTGGTTGGTCTTCTCGCGCACCGTCTCCTGCTGCGGATGCTGCTCGTACGGGATGTCGTAGTAGCCGGAATCGGTCAGCCAATCGGTGACCTCGCGGCCGCGGTAGACGCGCGGCGAGCGCGGCGCGGTGCCGACCGCCAGATGCACCGCGCGCCCGGCCAGGTGCAGGTCCTCGGCGATCTGGCAGCCGGACTGGCCGGTGCCGACCACCAGGACCACCCCCAGCATGCTGATCGACAGGGCCTGCCGCTGCGGCGTGT
>CBINNP010000252.1:0-5139 GCA_966252075.1 uncultured Solimonas sp. | reverse complement strand
TAGATGGGAATGGCGCGGGGTTTCAGAGCGGCCACCGCCTTTCTCCCCTCGCCCGCTTGCGGGTGAGGGGTTGGGGGTGCGGGTTGCTGTCGCTTCGGCTTTTGACTCCGGGGCCCCTATGGAAGCGCCGGACGCAGCGCCGCGCGCAGGGGTGAGCGGCCAGGACGGCCGCGAAAGGGACTTGTGGGACAGGGATGTCCCATAAGTCCCGGCCCCGAGCACGGCGCTGCGACCGGGCACCGGCGCGATAGCGCCGGCGCGCACATCGGGGCGTGCTTTCTTTTGCCTTCTTTTCTTTGCACGAGCAAAGAAAAGAAGGTCGCCCCGCAAGGGCGAAAGACGCCCCATCAACAACTCACAGCGCCGCGATGTAACTCGCAGACCCCGCAGCCGACCCACGATAGATGCGCTCATAGCCGCCCCGCCCTAACTCACCGCCCGCGCCAACCAGCGGCCCGGCACGTAGACGAAAGGACGGCTGTCGTTGTCGACGAGCATCGCCGTACCGGCGAGCCATTGCGGCCGCGCCTGCTCGGCGCTCGGTGCCGACACCGGAATCGTCAGCCGGGCGAGGAACACCGACGTCGTGTCCTGGCCGTCGACGTGCTCGCGCAGCGGCTCCAGCTCGCCGCGGGCGTCGCGCGCATCGCTGCCGCCGTGCCAGGCGCCGAGCACCGCCTCGGCCAGCGCACTGCGCCGCGCGGCCGGATCGGCGATCGCCGCCAGATCCGGCCAGACGTTCTCCGGCAGCGGCGGTGCGTCCTCGGCACGCAGCAGCAGTTCGAATTTCGCAGCGTCGGCGAGCCGCGCGGCGACCAACGCATTGCTGGCGTCGAACGGGCCGCTGGCGAAGGCCGGCGTCTTGCCGCGCGCGCAGACCTGGAAGCGCACGAAGACGTCGACGATCAGCGCGTTGTCGAAACCGCCGGCCGCGGCCAGCGCCTGCGTCAGCGCGTCGACCGGCTGCTGCGCGAGCCAGTTGACGACGCGGATGCAGTACGGCGTGCGCACCTCGATCAGGCGGCCGTGGCGGTCCAGCGCCAGGCCCGGATCAACGTGCAGATGCTGCGTCTGGTCATCGGCTTCCGGCGCGCGCACGCGCAGGCCGGCGACGGTGCCGCTGCCGAAAAGGTAGGCGAGCGCACGCGCCAGCGCGCCGCGGTGATAGCTCTGCTCGTCGAGAAAATCCTGCGCGTCGAGCATCACGCCGGTCGCGTAGTTGACGCGCTCCAGCGCCGCCTGCGCGGTCAGCGGATCGGCTGCGGCTACTTCATCGATACCCATCGGGCTCTCTCCTGCTTTGCGGTCTTCAGCGCGGCGGCGGCGGTGTCGGTGCCGCGGCGGCGGCAACGGTGACGATCAGCTGCGCCGGCTGGCTGCGGTTGCCGGCGCTGTCGAACACTTCGAGCTGGAAGCGGTAGCGGCCGGGCTTGAGGCCGGCGTCGACGACGACGAAGGCTTGATTCGTACGCTGCGGCTCACCGACGACGAACGCGGCCATGGCCTTCAGCTCGGGCGGACCGGCGTCGGCGTGGGCGTCGGGACGGGACGCGGCGTCGGCCGCGAGATGTCGGCGGCCAGCAGCGTCCACTGGTAGGCGACGATCTTGCCGGGCGCCACGTCGGACGAGCGCGCGCCGGACAGGCCGAAGGACTTGCCGGCCTCGGCGACCGGCTCGCGCTGCGGCGTGCCGCGCAGGTCGGCGAAGTCGATCACCGCGGTCGGCGCCTGCGAGTCGCGCACCACCACTTCGATCAGCGCCGGCTGCGAGAGATTGCCGGCGTCGTCCTTGACGACCAGCTGGAAGCGGTGGACACCGATCGGCAGCGGCTTGTCCGGTGTGGAAGTGACCTCGATGACGTTCTCCGCCGTCTCGATGGTCTTGCCTGCGATGAATTCAGCCATGTTGTGCTCCTGTGGGGTGTGCGAAAGGGCCGCCGCTCAGGCGTCCCAGGTCCAGATGTAGCGGTCGATCCGCCGCCCCGGTGCGGCGCGCGAATCGCCGCCGTCGAGTTCGAAGCTCTCGCCGTATTCGGCGCTGTCCGGTGCCTGCAGCACGGCCTGCGGCGGCGCGGCGGCGGCATGGCCGGCGGCTTCGAAGCGCGGGTCCAGCGTCGCCGCGCCGCCGAGCAGATCGCGCATGCCGATGAAGCTGCTGCCAACGCGCACGGTCTGCGCGGCGGCTTCGCGGCCGAGCCAGGTGTCGACGGCG
Source organism: uncultured Solimonas sp. (assembly GCA_966252075.1). Taxonomy (GTDB): domain Bacteria; phylum Pseudomonadota; class Gammaproteobacteria; order Nevskiales; family Nevskiaceae; genus Solimonas. The sequence goes on along the minus strand of CBINNP010000252.1, from coordinate 2,927 downwards.
ACCAGCGCGGCGACGCCGACCAGCAGCGCCTCGCGCGCCGGCTGCACGTCGAGCAGCACGTGCGCCGGCGTCGCCATCCGCGCGACGCGGCGCAGCAGCTTTTCGTCGAGGCCGGCGCCCGCATCGTCCGCTTGCGTTTCGGAAGCACGGACCAGCACGGTGACGCGGTAGGCGAGCTCGTCGTAGAAAGCGGCGACGGCGCGCTCCTCGGCGCCGCTGCGCGGCACGCGCTCGCCGAACAGCGCGAGAAATTGCTTCTGGCTTTCGTCGCCGAGGAACAGCGTGTCGCCGACGTAAGAGTTGCCGGAGCGGACCAGGCCGGCGAGCAGCGGATCGTCCTCGTCGGCGAGATCGGCACCGAGGATCGTCGCCAGCGCACGACGCATGCGGAAGTTCTCGACGACGACGGCGGCGCCGCGGCTGACCGGTCCGCCGGCGACGAACAGCAGCTCGCCGGCGCCCGGCTGGCCGCGTGTCGCCAGCACCAGGCCCTTGACGGCGCTGCCGCCGGCATCGACGACGGCCGGCTCGCCCGGCGCCGGCAGCGTCGCGCCGCGCTGCGTCAGCGGCGCGCGCAGCAACTGGCCACCGCCGGCGATCTCCAGCGCCAGGCGCAGGCCGCCGGCGGTGCCGTGCAGCCGGTACAGGTACGGCGCCGCCTGCAGCAGCGTGCGCCGCTGCGCCGGCGGATAGCCGCTGTCGAAGGCCAGGCCGATCCAGCTCGCCAGCCAGTCGAGCGCCGCGTCGGGCGTCGCCGCGGCATCGCTCAGCAGGTAGGAATGGGCGATGCGGTCTTCGAGCGGCGTCAGCAGGCCTTCGAAGTTGCCGAGCAGGCGGTCGAGGAAATCGGCCGGCGTGGCACTGGCGGCGTCGCTGGCATCCGGCTCGAAGACGGTTTCGCGGTACAGCTCCGGCAGGTAGCGGTCGCGGTACGAGAAGCGCGAGCCGTATGCGCGCAGCGCGGCGATCTCCGGACTCTGCCGGCCGTTGCCGAGCAGTTCGGCGCGCAGCCACAGGTAGCGGCCGCGCAGGCCGCGCACGCGGCGGCCGGCGCGCTGCACCAGCACCGTGAACAGGCCGCTGCGGCCGGGCTCCTGCGGGCAGGCCAGCAGGCCCGGGTGGAACGGCAGCTCGGAGGTCTGCGGCAGCCAGGCGGCGTCCGGCACGCCGGCCACGTCGTCGTCGCGGCGCGCGTGGCCGAAGCGGTGCAGATGCCAGCCGGCGTCGTCCGCCGCCGGCGGCTGCGGCGTCTCGCTGGCGGCGAGCCAGAGGCGCAGGCCGGTCCCCGGCTGCAGCGAGGCTTCCAGATAGATGCGGTGCCATTCGCAGTCCGGCTCGCCGCTGTCGAACAGCGTCGGCACCGCGTCGTCCTGCTGCGCATGGTTGGCGGCCCAGCCGCTGCGCGCATAGGCCGGCAGCGACAGGCGCAGCAGCGGCTTGGTCGCACCAGCGGCGGCCAGCGGGTAATGCGGCGGCAGCGTGGTGCCCTGCACGAACGGCGCGCGCGCGGCGTCGCGCATCGGATAGTAGTCACCGCTCGGCAGCAGCACTGCACCACCGTCGGCAGGCGTCTGCGGCAGCGCGTAGACGAAGGCCTCGGCGGCGCCGGTGGCGGCGACGGCGATCTGCTGCGCGTCGAGCCAGCTCAGCGTGTATGGATGCTTCAGACCCTTGAGCAGCAGCGGCGCACTCCAGCGGTCTTGCGCGTCGAGCAGGCGCAGCCGCGCGTCCTCGCCGTCTTTCCAGCTCAGCACGGCGACGCGGCCGGCCGGGCTGCAGGCCAGCGCGATCGCGCTCTCGCCGGCCGGCAGCCGCGCGTCGCCGGCCACCTGCAGCCGCGGCGGGTCCGGGTTGTCGACGCAGGGCCGGAACGTCGACGGCCGGTACGGCGCGTACGGCCGCTTCGGCAGCGGCCGGCCGCGCAGCCGCGCCAGCCGGCCGCGGCCGCGGTCGAGCGCCCAGGCGCCGCCGGCCGGATCGGCGGCGAGCCGGTGCGCCTGAAAGTCTTCCGCTTCGACCGTCGTAGCGTCCCAGCGGCCGCGCAGATCGAGCAGCTGCACCGGGCCGGAACGCGCCAGATACAGCACGCCGTCGTGACCGGCGGCGAGATCGCTGGGCGGCATCGGCGCGGCCGGCACGGCCAGCTCGGCGACGCCGTCGGCGGCGCCGCTGGCGAGCAGCTTCTGCTGCGCGCTGTCCCACCAGGCGCGGCTGCCCCAGGCATCACGCACCGCGGCGGCGCGCTCGGCGGCGCTGCTGGCGAGGCCGATGTCCTCGTCCAGCTGCGGCGCCGGCCGCTGGTTGGCAAGCCGCAGCACGCGGCGCGCGGCGTCGTACTCGACGCCGGGCGGCGCGTCGGCGGCGGCGCGCCAGCCGTGCCAGTGGGCGGCCTCGGCGAGCTGCCAGAAGCGCAGGCCGTTGGCGTCCATCAATTCGCCCTCACCCCGCGTTCGGACAGGCTGTGGAGTGACATTGAGTCACTCCACAGTAGCCAAACGCCTCTCCCGCAGGCGGGAGAGGGGTGAGCTTCAGAACCGCGTTGCAAGTCCCTCTCCCGCTTGCGGGAGAGGGGTTGGGGTGAGGGCGCTTTGCTCGCAGTTCCATGCTCAGTCCGCCGCCAGCCGCAGCCGGCGCTCCTCGATCCGTAGCAGCAGCTCGCGCAGCTGTGCGGCGTCCGGCGACGGCGCGGCCGTGGCGCCGAGCGCGGCTGCGCCGTCGCCGCTGCCGCGCTCGCGCGGCGCTTCGATACTGGCTTCGAACTCGTCGATGATCACGCTCATGAGGTTCTCCTTCAGCAGTCGAAACTGAGCCGCGCGTTGAGAGAGACGCCTACGCCGACATCGGCCCCCAGGCCGGCGGCGGCGGATGCGCCGGCGCTGCCGCCGAGCGAGAACTCGGCACCGGCCGCGGCCGGCAGTGCGACGCTG
>CBINNP010000251.1:0-5186 GCA_966252075.1 uncultured Solimonas sp. | reverse complement strand
CTCGGCAACACCTTGCTGTCCGGCCCGATCGAAGTGCTGAACTACAGCTACTTCCAGAGCGAGTTCCCGGACACCTTCCGCACCGCCGTCGAAATCCGTCGCGAGATCCAGGCGCGCGGCTGGAACAAGATCGTGGCTTTCCAGACGCGCAACCCGATGCACCGCGCCCACGAAGAGCTGTGCCGCATGGCGCACGAGCGCCTCGGCACCGACGGCATCGTCATCCACATGCTGCTCGGCAAGCTCAAGGACGGCGATATCCCGGCGCCGGTTCGTGACGCGGCGATTCGCACGATGGTCGACAACTACTTCCCGAAGAACACGGTGATGATCACCGGCTACGGCTTCGACATGCTCTATGCCGGTCCGCGCGAGGCGGTGCTGCACGCGGTGTTCCGCCAGAACATGGGCTGCGATTACCTGATCGTCGGCCGCGACCACGCCGGCGTCGGCGACTACTACGGCGCCTTCGACGCGCAGACGATCTTCGACGACAAGGTGCCGGCCGGTGCGCTGCAGATCCAGATCTTCCGCGCTGACAACACCGCGTACTCAAAGAAACTGGAGCGCGTGGTGATGATGCGCGAGGCGCCGGACCACACGGCGGACGACTTCATCAACCTGTCCGGCACCAAGGTCCGCCAGATGCTCGGCGCCGGCATCGCGCCGCCGCCGGAGTTCTCGCGTCCGGAAGTCGCCAAGATCCTGATGGACTATTACCAGTCGATCGGCGGCTAGTTTTTCAGCCTGACCGTAGCCAACCGCCGTCCGGTGCCGGACGGCGGTTTTTTTGTGCCCGCTGCGGGCCAGCAAGCCGGGCTTCAGCTGACAACCGGCATTTCATTTGTCCGATCCGGGCCTTACAGTGCGCGCCTTCGCAAGATGACAGTTCCATGACCGCTTCCACCCTGCCCGGCATCCGCACGCAGCTGCCGCTGCTTGGCCTTGGCCTGATCCAGGCAGCGGCAATGCTGTGGGCGCTGCGTGTATCGCTGCAGTACAGCGACGACTTCACCTGCGCGCTGATCAACCTCGGCCTGTTCGCGGTGCCGCTGCTGGCGACGCTCGCTGCGACCGGTCGCTGGCGCGTCGCGCTGGCAGTGGCAACGCTGCTGAGCCTCCTCACCTGGGGTGCCGGCGAGCTGAAGCTGAAGTACTTCGACAACCGCCTCGCGCTGCTCGACTTCTACTTCATCGGCCAGAGCGCCAACTGGACCATCATCGCCCGCTACCCGCGCTTGCAGGCGGCGGCGGCGGCTTTCGTGGTGCTGGCGGCGGCGCTGATCGCACGCGCCTGGTTCGCGCCGCGCGGCGCGCTGCTGAACGGGCGGCTGCGCGCGGTCTGCGTCGCGGCGCTGGCCGCCTGGGCTGTGTTCGCCTGGCAGAACCGCTACCACCACACCTGGCAGGTATTCCGCGATGACGCCGACTGCGGCAAGTTGCAGGTCTGCGGCGTGATGAGCCGGCTGGTGTATTCGTACAACGTCTTCGAGCGGCCGGACTCGCTGCCCGCGCACGATGCAACGCTGTTCCGCGAACAGGCGCAGGCGCTGCCGCCGGTGCCGGTCGCGGCGGGCGGCGCCAGGCCGGACGTGGTGGTCTGGCTCAACGAATCGACTTTCGATCCGCGCGGCTACCGGATCGAAGGCGCGCAGTGGCCCAAGCTGAAGATGTTCGACAAGCGCGCCGAGACGCGCGCGCAGGGCCTGCTGCGCGTGCACACCTATGGCGGCAAGACCTGGCTGTCGGAGTTCTCGTTGCTGACGGGACTGGTGCCGGACGACTTCGGCGCACGCCGCAACCTGGTCTTCAACTCGGTGACGCCGCACGTGCAGTCGCATCTGGTCGAACGTTTCCGTGCCAGCGGCTACCGCACCGTGGTGCTGATGCCGACTTTCAAGCGTTTCTACGGCGCCGGCCGCATCTACGAGCAGCTGGGCTTCGATCAGGTGCTGACGCTGCGCGACTTCCCCGAGTACGACGGCGTGCCGGGCGACGAGTGGGACATCGCCACCAGTCCGCGGCTGGCCGAGGCGGCGGTGACGCTGCTCAAGCGCAACGCCCTGAACACCGGCGATCCGTGCCCGCTGTTCCTGTACATGCTGTCGATCCACGAGCACGCGCCGTATCCCAAGGACACGCCGGTGCTGCCGGGTCTGGCCCATGCCGGCCTTCCGAAGTCGCTGAAGGGCAAGCTCAGCGACTACAGCAACAAGATGGTCACCCTGGACGGCAGCATCGCGGCGCTGGAGAGCTATCTGAAACAGCAGCCGCGCCGCACGCTATGGGCGTACTTCGGCGATCACCAGGCCTACTTCGAGGAGGCGCAGCCAGCCTACGCGCTACGCGAACCGAAGCCCGACTTCATCACCCAGTATCAACTGCGCAGCAACTACCGGCCGATCAATCCAGTCGACTCGCCGGCGCTGCTCGACATCGCGCTGCTGCCGTCACTGATCGCCGATACGGCGGGCCTGGCGCGCAACGAGTACTTCGACGGCCTGTCGGCGATGCGTCGGCTGTGTGCCGGCAAGCTGGAGGACTGCGAGCGCAAGCCGCTGCTCGACAGTTTCAAGGGCTGGGTCTACCGGCCGGAACTGGCGGTGCTCGACTACTAAAGTCCTGCCGCTCAGCTCAGGTAGGTGTAACCGCTGAGCCCGGCTTCCAGCTCCGCATAGAGCGCCTGCTGCTCGGCGGCCGGCAGGCCGGACGCGGTGAGCTTGGCGCGATAGGCGTCAGCCAGCTTTTCGGGCTCCAGGTGCACGTAGCGCAGCAGCTCGTCGGTACGGTCGCCCGCTTCGGCGCCGGCGAAGCGCCAGCCACCGGCGCCGTCCGGCACGACGTTCACCGCATTGGTGTCGCCGAACAGGTTGTGCATGTCGCCGAGAATTTCCTGGTACGCGCCGACCATGAAGAAGCCGATCAGGTAGGGCTCGCCGGCGCGCAGCGGATGCAGCGCCAGCGTCGGCATCAGGCCTTCGCGGTCCACGTACTGGTCGAGGCGACCGTCGGAATCGCAGGTCAGATCGCAAAGCCTCGCACGCACCTCGGGCCGCTCGTCGAGGCGGTGGATCGGCATGATCGGGAACACCTGGTCGATCGCCCAGGCGTCCGGCACCGACTGGAACACCGAGAAATTGCAGAAGTACTTGGCCGCCAGCTTGTTGCGGACTTCGTCGATGGCCTCGCGCTGCGCACGGATCGTCGGGTCCAGCTTGGGCAGCACGGCGCGCGCGACGGCGTAATAGGCGCGCTCCGCATAAGCGCGCTGCGGCAGGCTCAGCAGGCCCAGCGTGTACTGCGCCTGCGCATCGGCGAAGAACTGCGCGGCGTCGTGCAGGGTTTCCACCGGGCCCTGCGCGTCGATCTCGCCGAGCAGCGCATGCAGCTCGTGCAGGATCGTCGGTGACTCCGTCGGGGGTGCCTCCAATGCGCTTTCCGGCACCGCGTCGTGATCGACGACGTCGGCGATCAGCACCGCATGATGCGCGGTCAGCGCGCGGCCGGACTCGGAGATCACGTCCGGCTCCGGCATGCCCTCCGCCGCGCAGACCTCCTGCAGCGTGCGCAGGATGTTGCGCGCGTACTCGCGCAGCGAATAGTTCATCGAGCAGAACGAGCGTGAGCGCGTGCCTTCGTAGTCGACGCCCAGACCGCCGCCGACGTCGACGATGCCCACCGGCGCGCCAAGCCGGCGCAGCTCGACGTAGAAGCGCGCCGCCTCGCGCAGGCCACGGGCAACGTCCTGCACGTTGGCGACCTGCGAGCCGAGATGGAAGTGCACCATCCGCACCGCGTCGAGATGGCCGGCCGCGCGCAACATCTCCAGCGCTTCCAGCACCTGCGGCGAACTGAGGCCGAACTTGGCCTTCTCACCGCCGGTGTTCTGCTGGGTGCTGGTGAAATTGGCCGACAGCCTTACGCGCAGGCCGATCAGCGGCGCGACGCCGAGCGTGTTCGATTCCTCGATCAGCAATGGCAGCTCGGAAAGCTTCTCGACGACGACATACACCTGATGACCCAGCTTGGCGCCGATCAGCGCGCGGCGGATGTAGGCGCGGTCCTTGTAGCCGTTGCAGACCACCACGCTGCCCGGACGGGCCAGGCCGAGCACCGCCGCCAGCTCCGGTTTGCTGCCGGCTTCCAGGCCGACGCGCTCGCCGCCGTGGCGGACGATCTCCTCGACCACGTCGCCCTGCTGGTTGACCTTGATCGGATAGACCGCGGTGTAACGGCCGCGATAACCGAGTTCGCCGATGACCTGCGCGAAGGCGCCGGTCAGCTGATCGACGCGGTCGTGCAGGATATCGGCGAAGCGCAGCAGCACCGGCAGTGCGAGCTTCTGCTCCGGCAGCTTCTGCACCAGCTCGTACAGGTCGATCGCCAGTGGCGACTGCTCGCGGTGCGGCCGCACGCGCACATGGCCGCGGGCGTCGACGTCGAAATAGCCTTCGCCCCACTGCGGCACGTTGTACAGCTCATTGGCCTGCGCTGCGTCCCAGTGCGGCTTCGCGTCATTCATTTCTGCACATCACTCGATATACTCGCGCCCGCACAAAGGCGCGCGGGGCGGCAATTGTAGGGCCGCGCGTCGGCCCCGTGCGACCGGCGCCGCTGCATCGTCGCCATCCTGCGCGGGGCGCAAACATCCGCATCCACCACTTTACGAGGACATCATGACGCTGGATCGCAGCTGGTTCACCGAGCCGATGGAATCGACCGGCACCGCGTTCTCGCTCAAGGGCGAAAAGCTCCACGAGGAGCAGACGCCGTACCAGAAGATCGAAATCTGGAAGACCGAGACCTTCGGCTATCTGATGACGATCGACGGCTGCACGATGGTGTCGACGCGCGACAACTTCCTCTACCACGAGATGATGTCGCACCCGGCGCTCAACTCGCACCCGAATCCGGAAACCGTCGTCATCGTCGGCGGCGGCGATTGCGGCACGCTGCGCGAAGTGCTCAAGCACCCGGAAGTGAAGTCGGCCACACAGGTCGAGATCGACGAGCGCGTCACCCGCCTGTCCGAGCAGTACTTCCCCGAGCTGTGCGACAAGAACAGCGATCCGCGCGCGACCCTGTTCTTCGGCGACGGCATCCAGTGGATGAAGGACGCGGCGCCGGGCTCGATCGATCTGATCATCATCGACTCGACCGACCCGGTCGGCCCGGCCGAAGGCCTG
>CBINNP010000250.1:0-5283 GCA_966252075.1 uncultured Solimonas sp. | reverse complement strand
GGCGCCGCGCCACGCCAGCGCGGCAGCAACGAGGCATGGATGTTGAAGCAGCCGTGGCGCGGGATGTCGAGCACGGCCTGCGGCAGGATCAAGCCGTAGGCGACCACCACCATCAGCTCCGGTGCCAGCGCGCGCAGCTTGTCCTGTTCGGCGGGATCGCGCAGGGTCTGCGGCTTGAACACCGGCAGCTGCAGCGCGGCGGCGCGCTCGGCTACCGGCGAAGCCGCCAGCTTGCGGCCGCGCCCGGCCGGCCGGTCCGGCTGCGTGTAGACGCCGACGATTTCATGCCCGGCCGCATGCAGCGCGTCGAGCGCGGATACCGCGAACTCCGGAGTTCCTGCGAAAACCAGTCTCAAGTCACGGCCTCGGTACGCGCTCAGGGGGTGGCGACGGCCTTGTCGACCTCGGCTTGCAGCGCCGCCGACCATTGGCCATGCAGCCGTGCGCGGACGGCGCCGTCGGCGCCGAAGACAACGATGTAGGCCGAATCATCGGCCTTGGCCGTGCCGGCCAGTTGCAGCCAGCCGGCGGAATTCTCGGTGACCAGCAGCCACTGGCCGTGCTGGGCGACCGGCACGTCGTCGCGCATCTTGCTGACGGCGAAGCCGCGCGCGAAGCCCGGCATGCGTTCGATGATCGACACGTTGTAGCAGCCCAGCCCGGCGCCGCAGCCCGGCAGCAGTTTGTCGAACCAGGGCTTGGTGGCCTTCTGCGAGGCATGGGTGAAGCCGATCACCAGTACCCGTGGCGTCTTCTGCAGTTCGGCGGGCACGTCGAGCAGGCGCTCGTCGAGGGTTTCCACCGGCAGCTGGATCGCTTCGGCCGCGGCGAGGCCCGGCAGCAGCGAGGCGAGGACAAACAGGGTGGCGGCGAGTGTGCGCATCATCAGGCTTCCTTGCGTTTGGCAAGCTTCTTGATGATTCGCTCCCGCTTCATCGGCGAGAGGTAATCGATGTAGAGCTTGCCGTCGAGATGGTCGATTTCGTGCTGAATCGCCTGGGCAAGCAAACCCTCTGCCAACAGCTCGAACGGCTGGCCCCGGCGGTCCAGCGCGCGCAACTTCAAGCGGTTGAATCGCTGCACTTTGTCGCCCACGCCCGGCACCGACAGGCAGCCTTCTTCCATCTCGACGCGTTCGGCCGGCTCGCTGAGCTCCGGATTGATGATGACCATCGGTTCCGGTCTGGCCTTGTCGTCGCTGCAGTCCATCACCGCCAGCCGCAGCGGCACGCCGACCTGCGTCGCCGCCAGGCCGACGCCCGGGGCGTCGTACATGGTTTCGAACATGTCGTCGATCAGCCGCTGTAAGGCATCGTCGAAGACGCTGACCGGCGAGGCCTTTTGACGCAGTCGCGGATCGGGATGGTGGAGAATGCTCAGCAGCGACATGTGCAGTACTTCGTGGCGTGGATGACCTGTCCAGATCGGACATCCGAATTTGACGGCAAAGAATTGAGCCGTCTAGAGTTTCGGCGGCCCGAGTGAATCACCAATGATGCAGCAGAGCCTTCCGGGGGATGCGCTGGCAATGCGCAAGTATAACGGCTTGGAGAGGGTTCACCGCGCACTCGGGCTGACGGCGGCGCTGGTGCTGGCTGGCTGTGCCGGGGCGACGCCCAAGGCGTCCGCACCGCCTGCCACCGACGCTTTCGATGCGGCGCCCGCCGCGCCACTCGCCGCGCCTGCCACCCCGCCTGCCACCGCCTCGGTCGCGGTCCCCGCAGAGCTGCCGCCGGCGGTCGCGCTGCGCAGCGACACGCCGCTGCGCTACGTGGTCAGGCGCGGTGACACGCTCTGGGACATTGCCAACCATTTCCTCAAGGAGCCCTGGCAGTGGCCGGAGATCTGGTACGTCAACGATCAGGTCCGCAATCCGCACCGCATCTATCCCGGTGACGTACTGACCCTGGTCTGGCGCGACGGCCGGCCGCAGCTGCTGGCCGCCGAGGGTCTCAACGCCAATCTCGAATATCTGTCGCCGCGGGTCCGCGAGCTGCCGCTGGAAGCGGCGGTGCCGGCGGTGCCGCTGGAGGCGATCCGCGACTTCCTGCGCAGCCCGCGCCTGCTCGACGCCGAGGCGCTGCGCCAGGCACCGTACCTGCTCAGCTTCGTCGATCCGCACGTGATCGAGGGCGCCGGCAGCCTGGTGTATGTGCAGAACCTGCCGGCGCAGCCGTTGCCGCGCTACGAGGCGGTGCGCCTGGGCAAGAAGTTCACCGATCCGGACTCCGGCGAACTGCTGGGCTGGGAGGGCACGCCGGTCGGCGGTGTCGAATTGCGCAAACCGGGCAGGCCCGGCACGGCACTGATCAGCAGCAGCACGCGCGAGGCCAAGGCCGGCGATCGTCTGATCCCGCCGCTCGACGAAACCCTGGCGTCCGCGTTCTACCCGCACGCACCGGCGGCCAAGGTCGGCGCACGCATCCTGTCGGTGTTCGACGGCGTCTCGCAGATCGGCCAGTACCAGGTCGTCACGATCAACCGCGGCGCGCGCGACGGCATCGAGCCCGGCCATGTGCTGAGCATCCTGCAGGCCAACCGCCGCGCACGCGATCCCTACAGCAAGCGGCTGGTGTCGCTGCCACCGCTGTACGCCGGCACGATGCTGGTGTTCAAGACGGAAGCGCGGGTGTCCTACGCGCTGGTGATGAAGGCGGTCCGCGAGATCCACGTGCTCGACGTCGCCGAGCAGCCGCAGCCGGGAGAGCAGCCGTGAGGCGCAGCCGGCCGGAACCATGGACCGCGCGCGGCTGAGTGCCTGGCTGGCGCTGAGCCGCGCCTCCGGCGTCGGCAGTGTCGCCGTTCAGCGCCTGCTGTCCGAATTCGGCACGCCGGAGGCGGCGCTCAAGGCCTCGCCGACCGCGTGGCGCGCCCTGGGCCTGAGCAGCCTGCAGATCGATGCGCTCGGCAGGCCCGACCGCGACGGCATCGCCGCCGACCTGCGCTGGCTCGACGGCGGCGAGCGTCGCGGCCTGCTGACGCTGGACGACCCCCGCTATCCGGCGCGCCTGCGCGAGATCGCCCAGGCGCCGCCGTTGCTGTTCTACATCGGCGATGCCGATCTGCTGGACTGGCCGCAACTGGCGATCGTCGGCTCGCGCTCGGCGACGCCGCAGGGGCTCGACAACGCCCGGGCGTTCGCCGCCGAACTGGCGCGCCGCGGCTTCACCGTCACCTCGGGTCTGGCGCTGGGCATCGATGGCGCCGCGCACCGCGGTGCGCTGCAGGGACAGGGACACACGGTGGCGGTCTGCGCAACCGGGCTCGATCGCGTCTACCCGGCGCGGCATCAGGCGCTGGCGCGCGAGATCGCCGCGCAGGGCCTGCTGCTGTCGGAATTCCCGGTCGGCGTGCAGGCACTGGCCGAGAACTTTCCGCGCCGCAACCGCATCATCTCCGGGCTCTCGCTCGGCGTGCTGGTGGTGGAGGCGGCACGCGAATCCGGCTCGCTGATCACCGCGCGGCTGGCGCTTGAGCAGGGCCGCGAAGTCTTCGCGATTCCCGGTTCCATCCATAATCCGCAAGCCCGCGGCTGTCACCAGCTGATCCGGCAGGGCGCCAAGCTGGTCGAGACGGTCGACGACCTGTTCGAGGAGCTGGGTCCATTGCTGCGGCCGTTTCTCGGCACGCGCCTTGCAACAAAGACCGCGGATAATGCGGCCGCGCCCGCGGCGCCGCCGCCCGCCGATACGGCGGCCGCGCGCGTTCTGGCGGTGCTGGACGATGCCCCGCTGGATCTCGACACGCTGGTCGCCCGCAGCGGTCTGACCGTGGCCGAGCTGCAGGCGGCCTTGACGACTTTGGAACTGGATGAGCAGCTGGCGATAGCGCCTGGAGGTCGCTATCAACGCCGAGGGCCAGCGCAGGGATAGGCGGCGAAGGCCGCCCCGCTTAGGATTTCACGCGACACAGCACGGAGACTCGAAAATGAAAGAGACGGTCCTGGATGTGCTGATGTACCTGTTCGAGAACTACCAGGAAGGTGAGTTTGCCGACACCGACAATCAGGACACGCTGCGCGAGGAGTTGGTCGCGGCGGGGTTCCCTGACGAGGAAGTCGGCCACGCCTTCTCCTGGCTCGACGGCCTGGCCGAGCAGCGCCAGCTGCCTTTGATCTTCGGCCCCAGCCGTGCCACCCGCATCTATACGCGCGACGAAACCGCCAAGATCTCCACCGATTGCCGCGGCTTCATGATGTACCTGGAGCAGCTCGGCATCATCACCGGCGAAATGCGCGAGCTGATCATCGACCGCCTGATGGCGCTGCCTGAAGACGTGGACCTGGAACGCGTCAAATGGGTCTGCCTGCTGGTGCTGATGAACCAGCCCAATGCCGAGGAAGCGTTTGGCCACCTGGAAGAGATGGTCTATTACCACGGCGAATTCAAACACTGAAAGCGACGCATCCGTCTGCTGCGCGCCCGATCTCACGCTCTGCGTGCTCGCCGTACCTTGAGTACGGCTGTGCGCGGGGACCGCGACCTCGGGGCTGCTCACAACGACGGCTGCGCCGCTTTCGGCGCAGTTTGGGTGGGCGATCGGCGCTGCTCACAACGGCCTCTCCGCGATGCGCGGCGTCGTCACAATAAAACCCTTGAACTCTCCGCACACCGCGCGTACGCGCGGGCGCGCGCAGTTGGTCTGGACACCGCGGCGGCGTACCGCTTATAAGGCGCCCGAATGCGGCCGCCGGCCGTGTGGTCATCCCCGAGCGGTGAATGAGCAAGAATCTGGTCATCGTGGAATCGCCTGCCAAGGCGAAGACGATCAAGAAGTATCTGGGCAAGGACTTCGAGGTCCTGGCCTCTTACGGGCATGTACGCGATCTGGTGCCCAAGGACGGCGCCGTCGACGTGGCGCACGGCTTCGAGATGAAGTACCAGATCATCGAACGCAACGAAAAACACGTGCGCGCGATCGTTTCGGCGCTCAAGGATGCCGACGAACTCTGGCTCGCCACCGACCCTGACCGCGAAGGCGAGGCGATCTCCTGGCATCTGGCCGAGCTGCTGCGCGAGAAGAACCTGCTCAAGGGCAAGCCGGTCAAGCGCGTGGTGTTCTACGAGATCACCCAGCGCGAGGTGCAGAAGGCGATCCAGAACCCGCGCGACATCTCCGACGATCTGGTCAACGCCCAGCAGGCCCGCCGCGCGCTGGACTACCTGGTCGGCTTCAACCTCTCGCCGCTGCTGTGGCGCAAGGTTCAGCCGGGCCTGTCGGCTGGCCGTGTGCAAAGCCCGGCGCTGCGCCTGATCTGCGAGCGCGAGGAAGAGATCAAGGCCT
>CBINNP010000249.1:0-5296 GCA_966252075.1 uncultured Solimonas sp. | reverse complement strand
GCTGGAACGCGCGCGACGGCGCCGCGGTGCAGGCACGCGCCACCAGCGCGGAACTCGGCCCCGGCAGCGGCCGCGGCGCCGCGCAGCTGCTGGCCGATACCTTCGGTGAGCGCGAGGAGCACATCGGGCATCTGGCGGTTGCCACGGACGCCGAGGCGCGCGCGATCGCCGCCGCGGCGTTTGCCGAGCGCGCCCGCGGCTTCGTCCGCGTCGACGGCCGCGCGCAAGGCAATCCGGCGCTGCGCGTCGGCAGCGAGCTGACGCTGGCGCATGTCAGCCCGCGCTTCGACAACCGCTACTACGTGACGCGCTGCTGCCATCGCTACGACCTTGCCGACGGCTACGTCACCGACTTCGGCGCCGAGAGCGCTTATCTGGGGAATCCCTGATGCCGCGCGACGGCTACTTCAGTGCATCGCCGTACTCGGGCCAGGCGGCGTACCTGGCGCGCGTGGTCGCGGTCGATGATCCGGACGGCCTGTCGCGCGTGCAGCTGCGCGTGCTCAGCCAGCACGCCGAGCGCGAGGCCGAGATCTGGGCGCGTGTCGCCGTGCCGTTCGCCGGCAAGGATCGCGGCGCCTTCTTCATTCCGGACGTCGACGACGAGGTGCTGGTGGTGTTCATCGGCGGCGACACGCGTTTTCCGGTGGTCGTCGGCAGCCTGTGGAACGGCCATGACACGCCGCCGGAAGCGCTCGGCGGCAGCGGCACGCGTGTCGACCGCTGGACGCTGACCGGCAAGGCCGGTACGCGGATCGCCATCGTCGAGGAAAGCCCGGCCAGCGCGACGATCTCGTTCGAGACGCCCAATGGCGTGCAGGGCACGCTGAGCGATCAGGGCGCCGGCAAGATCGAACTCAGCTGCAACGGCAGCACGCTGACGATGGAGCCGCAGAAGATCAGCATCCAGTCGGCCGGACCGGTCGAGGTGCAGGCCAGCCAGGTCAAGGTGTCGGCCGGCATGGTGCAGGTCGACGCCGGGCTGTCGAGCTTCTCAGGCGTGGTCCGCTGCGACACGCTGATCGCCTCGACCGTGGTGTCGACGACTTATACGCCGGGGGCGGGCAACATATGGTGAGCATCGTCGCCCGCCGCCAGGCCGTCGCGCAGCGTCGCGCGCTCGCGCATGACGATCACGCCGTGCTGCTGCGGCCGTTCGTGCCGGCGCGTGCCGGCGCCGAAACCTCGGCGATGATCGTGCGTCGCAAGGATCAGGACTTCATCGCGCGCATGCTCGCCGATCTGGCGGCGCCGGGCGGCGTGGCGAAACTTCAGCTCGCCGACGATCGCGTCGACTACAAGTTCCGTAGCGGCGCCGCCGGCGATGGCGCCCTCAAGCTGTTCCAGCCGGTGCATCGCGTGTTCAATCTCGTGGTGCTGGAAGCGGTCTGCGAGCGGCCCGGCCAGCCGCGCCTCGATCCGCGCAAGATCGACAGCGCCGGTTTCGTGCTGCGCCGGCGCAGCGGCACGGGCTGGCAGGCCTGGTTGCAGGGCGCCGATGGCCTGCGCGGCTGGGTGGCGAGCGATGCCCATGTCGGCGGCGATGCCGATCCCGATCCGGCGCGGCGACCGGCGTCGCGCTCGGCGGGCCATCCGGAGATCAACCGCCAGCTGGTCCTGCGCAAGCCTTTCGACCACGCCGCCGAACAGGTCACGCCCATGTTCGTCGCGCCGCCGGATGTCTGTGCGGCGGCCGGGCGGACGATTCTCTACGGCATCGTGCCGGTGACCAGTCACGAGCAGTCCGAAACCGGTGCGGCGCCGGTGCGCTATGGCGAGGACGCCGACGAGCGCAACGCCATCCGCGAGCATCTCTCGCACTATCTGAAACAGGGCAGCGGCTTTGCGCTGCCGCGTGCCGGCCTGGCGCTGAGCGCCGGCTGGGCCGACGAGTCGGCGGTCAAGGCCGAGCAGACGCAGGCCGAAAGCGGTGGCGACGTCGCCCGGCTCGGCCATTTCATCGTGCTGCTCAACCAGCTGGCGATCGAGTTCGGTGCTTTCGGCGAGTCCGCCGAGGCGCGCGCGCTGTTCACCGTGCTCAATGAGCTGCGCCTGCCGCTGCGCGAGGAAGTGCGGCTGCTGCGGCGCGGCTGGCAGATGCTCCCGGCGCTGGTGGTGATCGAGACGATCGCCGCCGGCGATTTCCTCAAGACTGCTGCCGACGTGCTCGTCGGCCGCGGCGACGGCGACGGCCAGATCATGCCCCTGCGCTGGCCGACGCTCGACGCCGCCTATGCCGAGCGTCTGCTCGATGCGCTGCTCGCCTGTCTGTCGGCGCGCTACAGGGCGCTCAAGCCGCAGGCCGGCCGCTTCGACAACGCCGACGCCCGCTACGCGGTACGCGCCTTCATCCGCGTCAGGCGCGACGACGGCTGCGCGCCGCAGCTGGTGTGGACGGCGCGCGCTTCGGAGGCGTTCGCGATCGCGCCCTGGTACGACAGTGCCGGCGCACCGCCGGTGCAGATCGCGCTGCCGGATGCATCGGACCGCGCGTTCCTGAAGAAGCTCAAACCCAATGTCGCGTTCGCGCTGCCGCCGTCGCTGATGAACCTGCTGCAGGCCAACGACGCCAAGGCGCTCGCCGACGGCGACGGCAAGAGCGGCGGCGCCTTCGGCGTCGGCTGGATCTGCTCGTTCAGCATTCCGATCATCACGCTGTGCGCGTTCATCTGTCTGAACATCTTTCTCAAGCTGTTCGACATCATTTTCAGCTGGATGATGTTCATCAAGATCTGCATCCCGTATCCGAAGAAGGGAGGCGACTGATGGAGTCCCGCCTGCCTCCGCCGCTGATCGGCTGGCCGCTGCTGCCGCTGCCCGATGCCGACGGCCAGCTGCGGTTCCCGACGCTCGAACAGAGCGTGCGCCAGCAGATCGAGGTGATCCTGCGCACCGGCCGCGGCGAACAGCTGATGCGGCCCGACTACGGCGCCGCGCTGTCCGAGTTCCTGCACGAGCCGAACACCGTCGGCACGCGCAAGCGGCTGCATGACCGCATCCATGAATCGCTGGCGCGCTGGGAGCCGCGGATCCTCATCGACCGCATCGAGCTGACGCCGGTCGCCGACACCCCGACCGCCTTGCGCGTGCAGATCGCCTATCGCCTGCGCCGCAGCGGTGCGTCCGCCGAGATCGGCGTGACGCTCGTCCTGGAGAATGCCTGATGCCGATCCGGCCGCCCGCGCTCGATGATCGCGGCTTCGACGATCTCGTCGCCGAACTGACCGCGCGGATTCCCGCGCACACGCCCGAATGGACCCACCCGCGTCCCGGCGATCCGGGCATGACGCTGGTCGAGCTGTTCGCTTGGCTCGCCGACACGATCCTGTACCGCGCCAACCTGATTCCGGAGCGCCAGCGTCTGGCTTTCCTGCGCCTGCTCGGCATGCCGATGCGTGCCGCGCAGCCGGCGCGCGGGCTGATCAGCGTGACGATCGACGCGCGCGACAGCGCGCCGGTGGTCAAGCTGCCGCCGTTCTCCGGCATCTCCAAGCCGCTGGCTTTCGAGACGCTGGACGAACTGACGGTGCTGCCGGTGACGGCGCAGGCCTACTACAAGCGCCGGCTGGACGCCGCCGAGCAGAAGCAGTTCGCGCAACTGCTGCCCGATCTGGGCCAGGTCTACGAGCTGTCCGGCACGCCGGTCGGCTACGTGACGACGCCGGTGTTCATCGACAACGCTGCCGAGGCGCGGGGCTTCGATCTGGTCGGCGAGGCGCTCGACCAGTGCCTGTGGCTGGCGCTGCTGGCGCCCAAGGCGGAGCTGGTCGATGCCGCACGCGCCGCGCTCGGCGCCGACAGCGAAGGCCGCCGCCAGCTGCTCAATGTCGGCATCGCGCCGGCGCTGACGGTGCCGGCGCTGTTCGAGGACATCGGCCCGCGCGCGCGGCTGCCGCATCTGTGGGAGGTCAGCACCGGTCGCGAAGACGGCGGCGAGGCGGACTACCTGACGCTGGAAGTGATCGAGGACCGCAGCGCCGGGCTGACGCAGAACGGCGTGCAGCGCCTGCTGCTGCCGGGCGCCGGCGACATCGGTGTGCCGGCCAACGACGTGCGCGTGCAGCTCAAGGCCGGCGTCGGCGACCGCCCGCCGCGGATCGACGATCCGGCCACTGCCGAGCGCCTGGTCACCTGGCTGCGCCTGCGTCCGGACCCCAAGGCCAAGCTCGCCGCGCTTCAGCTGTCGTGGCTCGGCATCAACGCCGCTGCCATCGACCAGCGGCAGACCATCGCCGGCCGCGTGCTCGGCGTCAGCAGCGGTGCCGCCGATCAGGAGTTCGCGCTGGCGGCGACCGCGATCGAGGCGGATTCGCTGCAGCTGCAGGTCGAGGAGACCGGGCTCGGCTACCGGCTCTGGCAGCGCGTCGACGATCTGGCGCTGCACGGTCGCGATGCCGCCGTTTACAGCCTGGACGCCGAGGCCGGCAGCGTGCGTTTCGGCGACGGCGTGCGCGGCCGCATCCCGGACGCCGGGCGCAGCATTCGCGTCGCCTCGATGCGCGCCGGCGGCGGCGCCGCCGGCAATCTGCCGGCGGGCAGCCTGACGCTGCTCGACGGCCTTGGCGCGGCGCGCAGCACGCCGCCGGTGAAACTCAAGCTGCAGCAGCCGCTGGCGCTGACGGACGGTGCCGATGCCGAGACCCTGGCGCAGGCCGAGCAGCGCATTCCGGCGACATTCCGCCACCGCGATCGCGCCGTCACCGAAAGCGATTACCAGGAACTCGCCGCGCGCACGCCCGGCGTCGCCGTCGGCCGCGTCGAACTGCTGCCGCGCTTCAAGCCGCAGCAGCGCCGCTTCGAAGTGCCCGGCGTGGTGTCGGTGCTGGTGCTGCCGCAGCGCGAGGGCTTCGATGCGCCGTATCCGCGCGCCGACCGGCCGTTCCTGGAAAGCGTGCATGCCTGGCTCGACGCGCGCCGGCCGCTGGCGACCGAGCTGTACACCATCGGCTGCGAATACGTGCCGCTGGCGCTCAGCGTCGCCGTCAGCCTGCGCGACGGCGCCGCCCGCGAAGCCACGCTCAATGCCGTGCGCGAGGCACTGCGCCGCTACCTGTGGCCGCTGGCGCCGGGCGGCATCGATGGCCGCGGCTGGGCGCTCGGTCGCAGCGTGCAGGACCGCGAGCTGGAAGTGGTGGTGGCCCGCGTCGACGGCGTCGACGGTGTCGCGCCGCTGAAGCTGTTCCGCATGAACGACGGCCGCTGGCAGCTGCTGGCGCGCGACGCGCTCGACCGCAGCAAGCTCGAACTGCTGCCCTGGCAGCTGCCGGAGCTGCTCGGCCTCGTCGTCGACGAGGCC
>CBINNP010000248.1:0-5297 GCA_966252075.1 uncultured Solimonas sp. | reverse complement strand
TGTCCGGCCGCGCCGTCGTCCGGCCGGCTCGCCTGATGGCAGGCCGCCAGCAGGCCCAGCACGGCGAGCAGCAGCAGGCGCGGCCGCATCACGGCGCGCCTCCGTTGCCGCCGTCGGCCTTGGTGACGCGGGTAACGATGCCGAGGCGGCCGCCATCGACATGATGCAGTTCGTCGCGGCGCATCTTGCGGCGCTGCTCGAAGCGCCATTGATCGCTGCCGCTGACGTAGAGCAGGTCGGCGTCCAGCGTCAGGTAGCGGTTGACGATCAGCAGGGCGAGGCTGCCGTCGAGCATCGGCTGCTCGGCGGCGCCGACGCGCAGCCGCAGCGAAGGGCCGCGTGCGCCGGGCGGATCGCGCTGCGTCCACGCCAGCTTGGCCAGCGGCTGGAAGCGCCGCGAGTTGCGCAGCCGCTGCCATTCGCCTTGCAGCGCGAACTGGTCGTCCGGCAGCAGCGTGATGCCGGCCGCCTGCAGCGCCGCAGGATTGTCCGGCAGCAGGCTGCCGGCGAAATTGGGCAGCGTGCCGCCGTTGGGCGCCTCGGTGACCGGCCCGCGGTCGGCGAAGACGATGACATCGATGCGGTAGACCTCGGCGCGCGAGGGCGCGGCGAAACCGAGCAGCGCGGCAGCCAGCAGGCACAGGCGCAACAGTCGCGCGAACGGCGCGCTGCCCGGCATGCACGTGGTCGGATTCAAGCGTTGATCCCCATCAGGACTTCTTTCCCGGCTTGCTGTCGCCGTCGGCCGGCGCAGTGCCCGCCAGTGTAGCCAAGAGCCGCTGCGCTTGGGCAATGCGCGTTTCCGCCGCCTCGAAGTTGCCGTAGCAATGGAAGCGTTTCTGGCCCTCCAGCTTGTAGACCTTGGGCTGGGTCTGGATCAGCTTGATCAGGCGCACCGGCTCGATGTCGGGCTTGTCGCCGAAGTCGACCGTGATCGAGCGACCGCCGGCGCGCAGGCGCGCCAGCCCCAGCCGCTCGGCGGCGATGCGCAGCTCCGAGGCATGGAACAGGTTTTCCGCCGCCTCCGGCAGCAGGCCGAAGCGGTCGATCATCTCGATCTTCAGTTCGCGCAGCGCCTCGTCCTGCGTGCACTCGCTGATGCGCTTGTACAGCGTCAGCCGTGCATGCACGTCCGGCACGTAGGCCGACGGAATCAGGCTGGCGACGCCCAGGTCGATCTCGCAGGCGGTGCTGCCGAACGGCGCGTCGTCGAGCTTGCCGGACTTGATCGCCTTGACGGCGCGCGCCAGCAGCTCGGCGTACATCGTGAAGCCGACCTCCTCGATCTGCCCGGACTGGTCGTCGCCGAGCAGCTCGCCGGCGCCGCGGATCTCCAGGTCGTGCGTGGCCAGCGCGAAGCCGGAGCCCAGGTCGCCGAGCGTCTCGATGGCGTCGAGGCGCTTCTCAGCGTCGGCGTTCAGCGCCCGCCGCGACGGCACCAGCAGATAGGCGTAGCCGCGATGATGCGAGCGGCCGACGCGGCCGCGCAGCTGGTGCAGCTGCGCCAGGCCCAGCTGGTCGGCGCGGTCGATCAGGATGGTGTTGGCGCTCGGCACGTCGATGCCGGACTCGATGATCGTGGTGCAGACCAGGATGTTGAAGCGCTGGTGATAGAAATCCAGCATCACCTGCTCCAGCTCGCGCTCGCGCATCTGGCCGTGCGCGAAGCGCACGCGGCCCTCCGGCACCAGCTCCTGGATGCTGCGCGCGAAACTCTCGATGTCCTTGACTTCGTTGTGCAGGAAGTAGATCTGGCCGCCGCGCTTGAGCTCGCGCAGGCAGGCTTCATAGACCAGCGGATTGCTCCACTCCGAGACGAAGGTCTTGATCGCCACGCGCGACGGCGGCGGCGTGGCGATGATCGACAGATCGCGCAGGCCGGCCAGGCTCATGTTCAGCGTGCGCGGAATCGGCGTCGCCGTCAGCGTCAGCAGATCGACCTCGGCACGCAGGTTCTTCAGCCGCTCCTTGTGACGCACGCCGAAGCGATGCTCCTCGTCGACGATCACCAGGCCCAGGTTCTGGAACTTGATGTCGTCCTGCAGCAGACGATGCGTGCCGATCACCACGTCGAGCTTGCCGTCGGCCAGTTCCTTGAGCGCCTGGTTCTGCTCCTTGGTCGAGCGCAGCCGCGACAGCGAGGCGACGCGGATCGGAAAGCCCGAGAAGCGGTCGGCAAAGTTCTTGGCGTGCTGTTCGACCAGCAGGGTGGTCGGCGCCAGCATGCAGACCTGGCGGCCGCCGCGGGCGGCGACGAAGGCGGCGCGCAGCGCCACCTCGGTCTTGCCGAAGCCGACGTCGCCGCAGACCACGCGGTCCATGGTCTTGTCGGCGCGCATGTCCTCGATCACCGCGTCGATGGCCTTCTGCTGGTCCGGCGTCGGCGTGAACGGGAAGCCTTCGATGAACTGCGCGTAGTCCTGCTCGTCGAATTCCAGCGCCAGACCCGGCTTGGCGGCGCGGCGCGCCTGGATCTGCAGCAGTTCCGCGGCGACGTCGTGCGCCTTCTCGCGCGCCTTGGCCTGTGCCTTGCCCCAGCGGTCCGAGCCCAGGCTGTGCAGCGGCGCCTGCTCCGGCTCGGTGCCGGTGTAGCGGTGGATCAGGTTCAGCGAGGTGACCGGCACATAGAGCTTGCCGCCGCCGCCGTATTCGAGCACCAGGTATTCGGTCTCGATGCCGCCGGCGTCCAGCGTCTCCAGCCCGCGGTAGCGGCCGACGCCGTGCTGCGTGTGCACGACCGGCGAGCCGGGAACCAGCTCCGAGAGATCGCGCAGCACCGTTTCCGGATCGCGGATGCGGCCCTTGCGCCGCGTCACCGCGGTCGGCGCGCGCTGGCCGAAGATCTGCGCCTCGGAAATCACCGTCAGGCGATCGGCGTCGAGCCGGTAGCTTTCCTGCAGCGGCCCGAGCGTGATGCCGTAGCGCTTGCCGGTGGCGACGAAATCCGCCCACGAGGCGTGCTCGCGCGGCTGGATGCCGAGCGGCTTGAGGAAGCCCAGCACCGCCTCGCGGCGGCCCTTGGACTCGGCGACGAACAGGATCTTCTCGTCGGCGTCGCTGGCGGCCAGCTGCGCGCGCAGCCGCTCGGCGCCGCCGGACACCACGCTGACCGTGAAGTCGTGGCGCGGCAGCAGCTCGCCGCCGATCTGCACGCGAGCAAAGCGCGCCAGCGTGCGCTGCACCGCGTCCGGGGCGACGAACAGGTCGGCCGGCTTCAGCAGCGGCCGTTCCAGATCGCCGCAGTAGCGGGCGTAGCGCTCTTCGATCTGCTGCCAGTCCTCGGCCAGCGCCGTGTCCAGGTGATCCAGCGCGACCAGCACCGCCTCGTCCGGCAGGTAGTCGGTCAGGGTGGCGCTGTCCTGGCTGAAGAACAGCGGCTGCCAGGATTCGATGCCGCCGGGCATCAGGCCCTTGCTGACCTCGCTGTAGATGCGCGAGCGCGCCGGGTCGCCGGGAAATACCTCGCGGTAGCGGCGGCGGAAGGTTTCGATGCCGTCCTTGTCGGTCGGGAACTCGCGTGCCGGCAGCAGGCGGATCGCCTCGACCTTGTCGGCGCTGCGCTGGGTCTCCGGATCGAAGGTGCGGATCGTCTCGATCTCGTCGTCGAAGAGGTCGATGCGATAGGCCTCGGCGGCGCCCATCGGGTACAGGTCGACCAGCGCACCGCGCACCGCGAACTCGCCCTGCGCCTGCACCTCGGACACCGACTGGTAGCCGGCGCCGATCAGCCGCGCGCGGAACGCCTGCGGGTCCAGCCTGTCGCCGCGCTTGATGTCGAAGGCGCGGCCATCGAGCCAGCCGCGCGGCGGCAGCTTGCGCAGCAGCTGGTCGGCGGTGCTCAGCAGCACGCCGCGGCGCATCCGCGGCAGGCGGTGCAGCGCGGCCAGTCGCTGCGAGAGGATTTCCTGATGCGGCGAGAACTGGTCGTAGGGCAGCACCTCGCTGTCCGGCAGATGGACCAGCGGCAGCGCCGGATCCAGATAGAAACGCAGGTCTTCTTCCAGCCGGTAGGCCTGCTGCTCGCTGGCGGCGAGCACCACCACCAGCCGCTGCTGCTGCGTGGCCAGCTGGGCGATCGCCAGCGGCGTGGCGGCGCCCAGGCCGGTCCAGGCGACAGGTGCAGTGCTGCTGCCCGGACTGTTTTCGCCGGCAGACAAGGACGGGGCAAGAACGGAGAATGCGGTCATCGACAATGCCAGTGCGTTTCCGCGGCGCGCGGCGTCCGCAGTGGAAACGGCGTGTTGCGTGAGCAGGGGCGATCGGCGCCGGTTTCACGGCCCGGCTCGCCGGAGCGCGCATTGTCTCATGCCTGCTACGAGCCTCGCGCCTGCGGTCCCGGCACGGCACGCATCTGGCTGCAGTTTGGCGGTTCACCGCATAAGGAGAAGAGGATGCCGGCGATGCGTTCGCCCCTGTGGGTGCTGGCTGCGCTGTTGTTGCCGCTGACGGCGGCGGCTGCCGACGCCAATCTGGCGCGGCTGCAGAAGAAGGCACTGGACGATCCGTATCCGGAGTTTCTCGCCACCAGCCTGGTCAGCGAAGTCGGGCCGCGTTTCGCCGGCAGCGACGGCTACGAGCGCGCGGTGATCTGGGCGCTGCAGAAGATGCAGGCGGCGGGCCTGAAGAACATCCGCGCCGAGCCGGTGATCGTGCCGCACTGGCAGCGCGGCGAGACCCGCGTCGAACTGCTCGCCGACAGCGGCGAGACGGTGCCGCTCAATGCCGTCGCGCTCGGCGGCAGCGTCGGCACCCTGCCGCGCGGCATCGAGGCCGAGGTGATCCGTGTCGAATCGCTGGATGCGCTCAAGGCGCTCAAGCCCGAGCAGGCGCGCGGCCGCATCATCTTCATGGACTGGAAGATGCCGCGCACGCGCGATGCGTCCGGCTATCGCGATGGCTATCCGCTGCGCTCGCAGGGCGCGGTGGAAGCCGGCAAGCGCGGCGCCGCGGCATACCTGCTGCGCAGCCTCAGTACCGCCGATGACTATGCTCCGCATAGGGGCGCGCTGGCCTACGGCGACGCGCCGAAGATCCCGGCGCTGGCGCTGTCCAACCGCGCCGCCGACCGGCTCGCCGGCGTCGTCCGCGCCGGCGGAGCGACGCTGTCGATCCGCCTGCTGGCGCGCGAGCTGGGCGCGGTCAACACCTCGTATGTGATCGGCGAGATTCCCGGCGCCAGCACCGACGGCGAAGTCGTGCTGATCGGCGCCCACCTGGATTCCTGGGACATCACGCCGGGCGCGGAGGACGATGCCGCCGGTGTGGCGATCGCGCTGGGTGCCGCGCGGATCCTCCTC
>CBINNP010000247.1:0-5377 GCA_966252075.1 uncultured Solimonas sp. | reverse complement strand
CGCAAGGAAGAGCTGATGATGGATCCGGCCGACCTCAACAAGGTCTGGATCCTGCGCAAGGTCCTGCACGACATGGACGAGATCGCGGCGATGGAGATGCTGATCGACCGCATGCGCCAGACCAAGACCAACGCGGCCTTCTTCGACTCGATGAAGCGCAACTAGCGTCGCCCGCGGCGACCGCCTGCGCCATGCAGGCGGCCGTCCGGCCGGGTCGCATTGACGTTGCCGGCGCGGCCACACAACATTGCCGCCATGATTCCCGCTATGCACTCCTGATCTCATGGCGATCGGCACCGCGCCCACCGCAAATGCCGTACTCCTCGGCGGCCTTGCCCGCCGCCTGGTCGCCGACAAGCTGATCTCCGAAGATCACGCCCGCGACACGCAGCAGAAGGCGCTGAAGACCGGCGTGCCGTTCGTGACCGCGCTGGTCGAGAGCCGCCACCTCTCCGCCTACAAGATCGCCGAGGCCGCCAGCATCGAGTTCGGCACGCCCCTGCTCGACCTCAACGCGATCGAACTCGACACCGCCGTTGCCCGCGAAGTCAGCGACAAGGTGCTGCGCAAAGTCCACGCGCTGCCGCTGTTCAAGCGCGGCAAGAAGACTTTCGTCGCGGTCTCCGATCCGACCAACCTGCAGGCCCTCGACGAGATCAAGTTCGCCACCGGCAACATGACCGAAGGCGTGCTGGTCGAGGAAGACAAGCTGGTCAAGGCGCTCGACGCCGCGATCTCGGCGGCCGAGGCGCAGAAGATCGATCTGGGCGACGCCGACCTGGAGAACCTCGAAGTCGCCGATACCGGCGATGGCCCGGAAGCCGGCATCGACGCGACCAGGGCGGATGCCGAGGACGCGCCGATCGTCCGCTACATCAACAAGATCTTTGTCGACGCGATCCACGCCGGTGCATCCGACGTGCACTTCGAGCCCTACGAGAAGAGCTTCCGCATCCGCTACCGCAAGGACGGCGAACTGAAGACCATCGCCACGCCGCCTCAGGCGATGGCAGGCCGGCTCGCCGCGCGCGTCAAGGTGATGTCGCGCCTGGATCTGGCCGAACGGCGCGTACCGCAGGATGGCCGGATCAAGCTTTACATCTCCAAGACCAAGGCCATCGACTTCCGCGTCAGCACCTGTCCGACGCTGTTCGGCGAGAAGATCTGCTGCCGCATCCTCGATCCCTCGCAGGCGCAGCTGGGCATCGACGCGCTGGGCTACGAGCAGGAGCAGAAGGAGGCCTACCTGAAGGCGCTGCAGCAGCCGCAGGGCATGATTCTCGTCACCGGCCCGACCGGCTCGGGCAAGACGGTGTCGCTGTATACCGGCCTCAACATCCTCAACACCGACGACATCAACATCTCCACCGCCGAGGACCCGGCCGAGATCAATCTGCCCGGCATCAACCAGGTCAACGTCAATCCGCGCGTGGGCCTGACCTTCGCGGCCGCACTGAAAGCCTTCCTGCGCCAGGACCCGGACGTAATCATGGTCGGTGAAGTCCGCGACCTGGAAACTGCCGAGATCGCCATCAAGGCGGCGCAGACCGGCCACCTCGTGCTGTCGACCCTGCACACCAACGATGCGCCGCAGACGGTCGTGCGCCTGATGAACATGGGCGTGCCCGCCTACAACATCGCCTCGACGCTGACGCTGGTGATCGCGCAGCGTCTCGCGCGCAAGCTCTGTCCACACTGCAAGCGACAGGCGGATATTCCCCGCGTCGAACTGCTGCGCCAGGGCTTCACGGCCACGGAGCTGGACCGCCCCGGCTTCAGCCTGTTCGAAGCGGTGGGTTGCGAGCAATGCGACAACGGCTACAAGGGCCGCACCGGCATCTACCAGGTGATGCCTTTCAGCGAGGAGATGGGCCGCATCATCATGGAAGGCGGCAGCGCGCTGGAGATCAGCGCGCAGGCCGACCGTGAAGGCGTGCCCGACCTGCGCCGCTCGGCCTTGCGCAAGGTCAGCGCCGGCATCATCGATCTGCTGCAGGCCAATGCCTGCACGATCGGCGACTGAGAACCACGATCATGGCCATGGCCGCCGCCACCAAGCCGCCCAAGGAGCACAATTTCCGCTGGGAGGGCACGGATCGAAAGGGCAATCGCATCAAGGGCGAGCGACTCGGCCCCTCCGAACATTTCGTGCGGATGCAGCTGCGCCGCGATGGCATCAATCCGATCTTCGTGCGCAAGCAGTCGTCGCTGCTGCGCAAGCGCAAACGCGCGATCAAGTCCGCCGAGATCGCCATCTTCATGCGGCAGATGGCCACGATGATGGCCGCCGGCGTGCCGCTGGTGCAGTCGCTGGAGATCATCGGCCGCGGCCATGAAAACCCCTCGCTCGGCGAGATGATCATGGCCGTCAAGCTCAACATCGAAAGCGGCAACTCCTTTGCCGAAAGCTTGCGTCGCTTTCCGCTGCACTTCGACGAACTGGTGGTCAACCTGATCGACGCCGGCGAGAAGTCCGGCACGCTGGAGGCGCTGCTCGACAAGATCGCCACGTACAAGGAAAAGACCGAGGCGATCAAGAAGAAGGTCAAGAAGGCGCTGACCTACCCCACCGCCGTCATCGTCGTCGCCTTCATCGTCACCGGCATTCTGCTGTACTTCGTCGTGCCGCAGTTCCAGAGCCTGTTCCAGGGCTTCGGCGCCGATCTGCCGGCATTCACGCTGATGGTGATCGGCCTGTCCAAGTTCGTGCAGGCCTGGTGGTGGGCGATCGCCGCAGTAGTCGGCGGCGGCATCTACGCTCTGTTCGAGGCCAAGCGCCGCTCGCAGAAAGTCCGCCGCGTGCTCGACCGGCTGCTGCTCAAGGTGCCGGTGGTCGGCGACATCCTCTACAAGTCGGCGGTGGCGCGCTTCGCGCGGACCCTGTCGACGATGTTCGCCGCCGGCGTGCCGCTGGTGGAGGCCATGGATTCAGTCGGCAAGGCGGCCGGCAACATCGTCTTCACCGAGGCGATCATGAAGATGAAGGACCAGGTCGCCACCGGCCAACAGCTCAATTTCACGATGCAGCAGTCGACGATGTTTCCCAACATGGCGGTACAGATGGTGCAGATCGGCGAGGAATCAGGTGCGCTCGACGCGATGTGCGCCAAGGTCGCCGACTTCTACGAAGCCGAAGTCGATTCGCTGGTCGATACGCTGTCGAGCCTGCTGGAGCCGATGATCATGGCCACGCTCGGCGTGCTGGTCGGCGGCCTGGTCATCGCCATGTACCTGCCGATCTTCAAGCTCGGCCAGGCGATCTGAGCACACCATGAGCCTAATCGACGGGCTGCGCGACAGCCCCGCGCTGCTGATCGGCCTGTCCGCTCTTCTCGGCTTGGTCGTCGGCAGCTTCCTCAATGTGCTGATCCTGCGCCTGCCGAAGATGATGGAGCGCAACTGGCGCCGCGATGCGCGCGAGGTGCTGCAGCTGCCAGCCGTCGAGGAGCCGGCGGTCTCGCTGTTCAGGCCCGCCTCGTGCTGCCCGCGCTGCCAGGCGCCGATCAAGCCCTGGCACAACGTCCCGCTGCTCGGCTGGCTGCTGTTGCGCGGCCGCTGCGCGAACTGCCGGGAACCGATCTCGGCGCAGTATCCGCTGGTGGAACTGGCCGGCGGTGTACTCGCGGCGAGCTGTGCCTGGCACTTCGGGTACGGCCCCGCGCTGGCCGCTGCGCTGCTGTTGAGCTGGACGCTGCTGGCGCTGGCGGTGATTGACCTGCGCACGCAGCTGCTGCCGGATGATCTGACGCTGCCGCTGCTATGGCTGGGCCTGCTGCTGGCACTGCATCCGGTGTTTGCCAGCCTCCACGATGCGGTGCTCGGCGCCGTCGCCGGATACCTGACGCTGTGGTCGGTGTACTGGCTGTTCAAGCTCGTCACCGGCAAGGAGGGCATGGGTTATGGCGACTTCAAGCTGCTGGCCGCACTCGGCGCCTGGCTCGGCTGGCAGGCGCTGCCGTCGATCATCCTGTTGTCGTCGGTGGTCGGCGCCCTCACTGGCATCGGCCTGATCGTGCTGCGCGGCCGTGGCCGGCAGGTGCCGATGCCGTTTGGTCCGTTCCTGGCCGCGGCCGGCTGGCTGACGCTGCTGTTCGGCGACGCGCTGCAGCGCGCTTATCTGGGCGGCTGAGGCATGGCACTGCGCATCGGCCTGACCGGCGGCATCGCCAGCGGCAAATCGCTGGCGCAGGCGCTGTTCGAGGCGCTTGGCGTGCCGGTCCTCGACGCCGATCAGGTCGCCCGTGACGTGGTCGCGATCGGCTCGCCGGCGCTGGCGCAGATCGCCGCGCAATTCGGCGCTCAGTTCCTGTTGCCGGACGGCAGCCTCGACCGGCGCCGCATGCGCGAGCACGTCTTCGCCCATGCCGATGCGCGCAAGCAGCTGGAGGCGATCACGCATCCGGCGATTCGCGCGCAGATGCGGGCCTGGTGCGCGGCGCAAACCGCGCCCTACTGCATGCTCAGCGTCGCGATCCTGGTCGAGGGCAGCATGCTGGCGATGGTCGACCGCGTGCTGGTGGTCGACGTGCCCGTGGAGACGCAACTGCAGCGGCTGATGGCACGCGACGACGCCGACCTGACGCTGGCGCGGCAGATGCTCGCCGCGCAGACCAGCCGCGAGGCACGTCTGGCCAAGGCCCACGACGTGCTGCTGAACACCGGCACGGTCGAGACCTTGCGCGAGGCCGTCAAGACGATGCACGCGTTTTATCTGCAGATTGCGGCAGATGGCCGCATCGATGCGCCAGGTTTGCGATTGCCCGATGCTGAGAACTCCGTCACAATCAAAATTTAGCGTGTCGAGCAAGGCGCAAGCCCCTGGTGAGCAACGTCGTCGCGGCAGACCTGACCTTCGAGCAACCGCTGACCGAGCGGGTGCGGACGTTCCTGCGTCTGGAGCTGCTGTTCGCGCAGTACCGCCATCATCGACGTGATCGCACGATCGCCGGCGCCCGCGCCGCGCTAGACGCCTTCCTCGATCTGCTGGTGGTGATCTCGCGCTCCGACCTCAAGGGCGACATCCTCAAGGAACTCGGCGACCAGCATCAGCACCTGACGCGGCTGGCGGCGCGCGCCGCGGTTGACCAGGAACAGCTCAAGATCACGCTGGCGGAGATCACGCAGGCGCTCAATGGCCTGCAGCAGCTGACCACGCAGTTCGCCAGCTCGCTGCTGCGCGGCAGCGACTTCCTCACCAGCATCCTCAACCGCTCGACGATTCCGGGCGGCACCTGCGGCTTCGATCTGCCGCATTACCAGTTCTGGCTGTCACGGCCATTCGAGCGCGTCGAGCACGACCTCGATGTCTGGTTCGCCGATCTGCAGCCGTTCGAGCGCGCGATCCTGCTGTACCTGAAGCTGCTGCGGGCCAGCAAGC
>CBINNP010000246.1:0-5397 GCA_966252075.1 uncultured Solimonas sp. | reverse complement strand
GACCTGTTCCTGTTCTTCTTCCTGTGGGAAATGATGCTGGTGCCGATGTACTTCCTGATCGCGCTGTGGGGCCACAACGCCCCCGGCGGCAAGGGACGCATCTATGCGGCGACCAAGTTCTTCATCTTCACGCAGGCGTCCGGCCTGATCATGCTGCTGGCGATCCTCGGCCTGGTGTTCGCGCACTACCAGTCGACCGGCATCGTCAGCTTCGACTACATGGATCTGCTGAAGACCAGCATGTCGGCGAGCACCGAGTGGCTGCTGATGCTCGGCTTCTTCATCGCCTTCGCGGTCAAGACGCCGATGGTGCCGCTGCACTCGTGGCTGCCGGATGCGCATTCGCAGGCGCCGACCGCGGGCTCGGTCGATCTGGCCGGCATCCTGCTGAAGACCGCTGCCTACGGCATGCTGCGTTTCGCGCTGCCGATCTTCCCGAACGCCTCCGCCGAGTTCGCGCCGGTGGCGATGGCCTTCGGTGTCGTCGGTATCATCTATGGCGCGCTGATGTGCCTGCAGCAGAACGACATCAAGCGCCTGATCGCCTATTCCTCGGTCAGTCACATGGGTTTCGTGCTGATCGGCATCTACGCCGGCACCGAGCAGGCCTTGCAGGGCGTGATCGTGCAGATGCTCGCGCACGGCCTGTCGGCCGGTGCGCTGTTCATGCTTTGTGGCGAGATCTACGAGCGCCTGCACACGCGTGAGCTGTCCAAGATGGGTGGCCTGTGGTCGCGGATGTCGTATCTGCCGTCGATCGCGCTGTTCTTCACCATCGCCGCACTGGGCATGCCGGGGCTCGGCAACTTCGTCGGCGAGTTCCTGATCCTGCTGGGCACCTGGCCGGTCGATCCGGTGATCACCATGCTGGCTGCCACGGGCCTCGTGGTCGGTGCGGTCTACTCGCTGATCCTGATCCAGCGCGCCTTCATGGGGCCGACACAGGGCTCCGAACCGATCAAGGATCTGGGCAAGCGCGAGCTGGCGTCGATGGCGGTGCTGGGCGTATTGCTGCTGCTGCTCGGCGTGCACCCGCAGCCGGTGCTGGATACCTCGGCTGCCTTCCTGCAGCACGTGCATTCGATCTACCACACGGCGCAAGCCGGCATTGCCTCGGGTGCCACCGGGGTGTCGCCATGACCATCACGACTCCGCAATTGCTGGCGCTGCTGCCGATCCTGATCGTCTCGGCGACGATCGTCGCCGTCATGCTGGCGATCGCCTTCAAGCGGCATCACCGCATGAACGCCACGCTGGCCGTCATCGGCGGCAATGTCGCGACAGTGGCGATGATCTGGCTGTTCTTCTTCCAGGAAGGTGCGCAGCAGGTGACGCCGCTGCTGGTCGTCGACAAATACGCCTTGCTCTACATGGTGATGATGGCGATCACCACGCTGGCCACGGCGACGCTGTCGCATGCCTACCTCGAAGGCTTCCAGGGCGAGAAGGAAGAGCTGTACCTGCTGCTCGCGCTGTCCGTGCTCGGCGGCATGACGCTGGCCTGCGCGACGCACTTCGCCTCGCTGTTCATCGGCCTGGAACTGCTCAGCGTGCCGCTGTACGCGATGATCGCCTACCCGGTGAAGAAGCGCCGTTCGCTGGAAGGCGGCCTCAAGTACCTGGTGCTGTCGGCAGTCGCCTCGGCCTTCATCCTGTTCGGCATCGCCTTGATCTATTCGCAGGCCGGCTCGCTGGCCTTCCGCGAAGTCGGCGCTTTTTTTGCCGCCGGCGACAATGCCATCGCCCTGCTCGGCGGTGGTCTGCTGCTGGTCGGCATCGCCTTCAAGCTGTCGCTGGTGCCGTTCCACCTGTGGACGCCGGACGTCTACGAAGGCGCGCCGGCGCCGGTCGCCAGCTACCTGGCCTCGGCGTCCAAGGTGGCGGTGTTCGCGGTGCTGATGCGCTATTTCGTCGAGGCCGGCGGCTACCGCCAGGTGCAGCTGGTCGAGGTGCTCAGCGCGCTGGCGTTCGCGTCGATGTTGATCGGCAATCTGCTGGCACTGCGCCAGAACAACATCAAGCGCCTGCTCGCCTACTCGTCGATCGCGCACTTCGGCTATTGCCTGGTCGGCCTGCTCGCCGGCGGTCCGCTGGCGATCGAGGCGGTCGGCATCTATCTGCTGACCTACGTCGTCACCACGCTCGGCGCCTTCGGCGTCGTCGCACTGACCTCCAGCCCGATGGGCGAGCGTGACGCCGACCTGATCTACGACTACCGCGGCCTGTTCTGGCGGCGTCCGTATCTGGCGTCGATCCTGACGGTGATGCTGCTGTCGCTGGCCGGCATCCCGGCTACCGCCGGCTTCATCGGCAAGTTCTACGTGATCGCCGCCGGCGTCGGCGCGCAGAGCTGGTGGCTGCTCGGCGCCCTGATCGTCGGCAGCGCCATCGGCCTGTACTACTACCTGCGCGTGCTGATCTCGCTGTACCTGCCGGACCCGGAGAAGGCCCGCTTCAGCGCGCCGCTGGACTGGGCGCAGCGCACCGGTGGCATGGTGATGCTGTTGCTGGCCATCCTGATGCTGGTGCTCGGCGTGTTCCCGCAGCCGTTCATCGAACTGATCCAGGCAGGCGGCCTGACGCCGGGCTGAGCGGTGCGGGCGCCGTGAACCTCGCCAAGGCCGCACGGACCTTGCTGTCTCGCCAGGACTGGCAGCGCCGCATCGTCACACCGGACGTGCAGGCGCTGATGCGGCGAATGCCCAAGCCGGTCGGCAGCTTCGGCTACGACGCCTGGGGCTACCACGAGGACGCCGCGGCGGTCGCGCTCGGCCTCAGCCGCTGGCTGTACCGGCACTATTTCCACGCGCAGGCGCAGGGCCTGGAGCACGTGCCCGCGCAGGGACGTGTGCTGATCGTCGCCAACCACTCCGGGCAGCTGCCGGTCGACGGCATGCTGATCGGCTGCGCGCTTGCCAGCAACGAGCACGGTCCGCGCGCGCCGCGCGCGATGATCGAACGCTTCGTGTCCACCGTGCCCTGGGTCGGCACGCTGATGACGCGGGTGGGCGCAGTGATCGGCGATCCGCACAACTGCCAGAAGATGCTGCAGCAGGAGGAGGCGATCATCGTCTTTCCGGAAGGCGTGCGCGGCTCCGGCAAGCCGTATCGCGAGCGCTACCAGTTGCAGCGTTTCGGCAGCGGCTTCATGCATCTGGCGATGCAGACCGGGACGCCGATCGTGCCGGTCGGCGTGATCGGCTGCGAGGAGATCATGCCCTCGCTCGGCAACATCGCGCCGCTCGCCCGGCTGCTCGGTCTGCCCTATCTGCCACTGGCCTTGCCTCTGCCCTTGCCGGCGCGCGTATCGCTGCGCTTCGGCGCGCCGCTGCGTTTCGACAATGACGCTGCCGGCGAGGAAGAGGTGATCGCCCGCGTCGATCAGGTCAAGAACGCCATCGCCGCGCTGATCGAGCGTGGCCGGGCCGAACGCACGCGTCTCTACCAGTGGCCCGGCGCATGAGCACGCCGCCGCGCAAGACCGTGCTCGTCACCGGTGCCGCCGGCTCGCTGGCGAAGCGGGTGATTGCGCGACTGCACGGCTCTTGCCAGATCATCGCCGTCGACTTCCGCCGCAAGGTGGAGACCGATGCCGACATTCCCTCGTACAAGGTCGAATTCGACAAGCGCGGTTTCGAGGAAGTTTTCCGCCGCCACCGGATCGACGCGGTCCTGCATCTGGGCCGCGTGTTCACGCACGAGCACGACCGCATGCGTCGCTATAACGCCAATGTGCTCGGCGGCAAGCATCTGTTCGAACTGTGCCGCAAATACGGCGTGAGCCAGCTGCTCGTGCATTCGACCTATTTCGTCTACGGCGCCTCCGCCTACAACCCGGCGCTGCTCGACGAGGATGCGCCGCTGAAGGCCAGCGAGCTGACGCAGGATCTGGTCGATTCGGTCGAGCTTGAGAGCCTGGCGCAGATCTATCTGTGGAAGGCGCCGGAGCTGAACATCAGCATCCTGCGGCCCTGCAACGTGCTCGGCCCGGGCGTGCGCAACACGATGTCGTTGTTGCTGTCGCGACCCCTGGTGCCCGTGCTGATGGGGTTTTCGCCGCTGATGCAGTTCCTGCATGTCGACGACATGGCCGATGCACTGCTGCGTGCCTTCGAGCGCAACCGGCCGGGTATCTACAACGTCGCGCCGGACGACTATGTGACCTGGACGGATGCGGTCGAACAGTGTGGCTGCCGCGCGATGCCGGTGCCGTCGATCCCGCCGCTGCTGCCGAGGCTGATCAGCGCGGCGCTGAACCGCCGCGCCTTCTTCCCGCCGTACCTGATCAACTACCTGAAATATCCGGGGACGATCGACGGCTCACTGTTCCTCCAGACCTTCGACTGGACGCCGCAGCGCAATCTCGGCGACATCTTCAGCTACTACCGCAAGGCCAAGCTGATGTAGGCGGCGGTCTTGGTACGGCACGATAGTCGGGCGCAATCGAGTCGAGCAGAACACTGCATTTCCCATTTGCGCGCTGCCGCCTAGACTGACGGCCTCTGATCCATTTCCGCAACGGAGGCAGCTGACGATGGCCAAGGCCAAGACGAAGGAAAAAGACGGCGCGGCGCCGAAGATCGACATCGGCATCGACAAGGGTGGCCGCAAGGCGATTGCCGATGGCCTGTCGCGCCTGCTTGCCGACGAGTACACGCTGTACCTGAAGACCCACAACTTTCACTGGAACGTCACGGGGCCGATGTTCAACACCCTGCACCTGATGTTCGAGACCCACTACAACGAATCGGCGCTGGCGGTCGATCTGGTGGCGGAGCGCATCCGCGCACTCGGCTTCCCGGCACCGGGCACCTACAAGCAGTACGCGGCGCTGTCGTCGATCGAAGAGACCGACGGCGTGCCGGAAGCGATGGAGATGGTGCGCCTGCTGGTCAAGGGCCACGAAGCCTGTGCCAAGACGGCGCGCGGCGTCTTCCCAACCGCCGAGAAGGCGCAGGACGAGCCGACCTGCGATCTGCTGACGCAGCGCATGCAGCTGCACGAGAAGACGGCGTGGATGCTCCGCTCTCTCCTCGAGTGAAGCGTACGAGCTGATCTGCTGCGCGGCCCGATCTCGCGCCGCCCGTGCTCGCCGTACCGATGTACGGCTGCGCGCGGGCGACGCGACCTCGGGCCTGCTCACAACGATCATCTCGTCCGCTTCGGCATCTGCACACCCTCATGACAATCGCATCACCCCTGCTCTCGGTTCGCCATCTGTCGGTGCGCTATCCGCTGCGCCGCGCATGGCCGTGGCAGCGGGCCGGGGTCTTGCGCGCGATCGACGATCTGAGTTTCGAGCTGCGCGCGGGCGAGACGCTGGGCGTGGTCGGCGAGTCCGGATCGGGCAAGTCGACCTTCGCGCGGCTGGTGATGGCACTGGAGCGGCCGACGTCG
>CBINNP010000245.1:0-5429 GCA_966252075.1 uncultured Solimonas sp. | reverse complement strand
GACTATTACGTCGCCAACAAGCTGATGAAGGGCTTCATCGGCTCGGCCAACATCGACACCAACTCGCGGCTGTGTATGTCGTCGGCCGTGGCCGGCCACAAGCGCGCCTTCGGTGAGGATGTCGTGCCGGGCTGCTACGAGGACTTCGAGCAGGCCGACATGATCGTGCTGGTCGGCTCCAACACCGCCTGGTGCCATCCGGTGCTGTTCCAGCGCATCGCTGCTGCCAAGGAGAAGCGGCCGGATCTCTATGTGGTCGTGGTCGATCCGCGGCGCACCACCACCTGCGATATCGCCGACCTGCATCTGCCGCTGGCGCCCGGCAGCGATGTGCGCCTGTTCAACGGCCTGCTGGCCTGGCTGGCGGCGCACGGCGCGATCGACGCGAAGTTTGTCGCCGAGCACACCCGCGGTCTCGACGCCGCGCTGCGCGTGGCGCAGGGCAGCGCCGGCGACATCGAGCGGCTGGTCCGCTACAGCGGCCTGCAGCGCGACAAGCTGGAAACCTTCTTTGCCAGGTTCGCGGCGACCGAGAAGGTCGTCACGCTGTTCTCGCAGGGCGTCAACCAGTCGGGGCAGGGCACCGACAAGGTCAACAGCATCATCAACTGTCACTTGCTGACCGGCCGCATCGGCCGGCCCGGCATGGGGCCGTTCTCGATGACCGGCCAGCCCAATGCCATGGGCGGGCGCGAAGTCGGCGGCCTGGCCAACACCCTGGCCGCGCACATGGAGCTCGGCGACGCCGACGACCGCAGCCGTGTCCAGCGCTTCTGGGCTTCGCCGCGGATCGCGCAGCAGCCGGGCCTCAAGGCAGTGGATCTGTTCGAGGCGGTCTATGACGGCCGCATCAAGGCGATCTGGATCATGGCGACCAATCCGGTGGTCAGCCTGCCGGACGCCAACCGCGTCCGCGAGGCGCTGCGCCGCTGCGAATTCGTCGCCGTCTCCGACACCGTCCGCGATACCGACACCGCCGCTCTTGCGCACGTGCTGCTGCCGGCGGTGGGCTGGGGCGAGAAGGACGGCACGGTCACCAATTCCGAGCGCTGCATCTCGCGCCAGCGCGCCTTCCGACCGGCCAGCGGCGAAGCCCGGCCGGACTGGTGGGCTCTGGCCGAAGTCGGCAAGCGCATGGGCTGGACCGCGGCTTTCGACTATGCCGATCAGCACCAGATTTTCGACGAGCATGCGCGGCTGTCGATGTTCGAGAACGACGGCCGCCGCTTTTTCGACATCCGTGGCCTCAGCGGCCTGACGCGCGACGAATACGACGCCCTGGCACCGATCTGCTGGCCGGTGCGCGAGCGCGGCGTCGGCACGCAGCGCTTGTTCGGCGACGGCCGCTTCGCGCATCCCGACGGCCGCGCGGCGTTCGTGCCTACCGCGCCGGTGGCGCCGGCGCACGCGCCGGACGAGCAGTACCCGCTGGTGCTCAACACCGGCCGCATCCGCGATCAATGGCACACCATGACGCGCACCGGCCTGGCGCCGACGCTCGGCGCGCATCTCCCCGAACCCTTCATCGATCTGCACCCGGCCGATGCGCTGTCCAGCGGCGTCCGGGAGAACGGCCTGGCCCGCGTCAGCTCGCAGTGGGGCAGTGTGGTGGCGCGGGTGCGCCTGTCCGGCGAGATGCGCCGCGGCCAGATCTTCGTGCCGATTCACTGGAACGAGCAGTTTGCATCCGACGCGCGGATCGGTGCGGTGGTCAATCCGGTCGTCGATCCGATCTCCGGCGAGCCGGAGTTCAAGCACACGCCGGTGCGCGTCGACGAGTTCCGTGCCGACTGGCAGGGCGTGGTGTTCTCGCGCGAGCCGCTCGACACCGAGCAGCTGGCCTGGTGGGTGCGGGTGCAGACCGCGCAGGCGCAGCGCTACGAATTCGCCGGTCGCGGCCCTTGCGCCGATCGCTCGCGATGGGCGCGCACGCTGTTGCGCGTCGAGGCGAGCGATGCGGACTGGATCGAGTATCGCGACGACAGCGCCGGCATCTATCACGCTGCCTGGCTGGTCGATGGCCGCCTGCAGGGCTGTGTCTATATCGCGCCGCCGGCGATGCTGCCGCAGCGCGGCTGGCTGGCCGACCTGTTCGTGCGTGTGCGGCTTACGCCGCGCGATCGCCAGAGTCTGCTTGCCGCCGCGCCGATCGGCGCCGGCGCCGACGCCGGCCCGCTGGTCTGCAGCTGCTTCCGCGTCGGCCGCAACACCATCGTCAAGGCGATCCGCGAGCAGAACCTGACGACGCCCAAGCAGGTCACTGCCTGCGTCAAGGCCGGCGGTAACTGCGGTTCCTGCGTGCCGGAGATTCGTTCGCTGATCGCCGAGTGCGCGGTGGCCGACGAAGCGCTGGTCTGATTCCCGCCCTCCGCGGTCCGTACTGAAGGCCTGAGCTTGTGCGGCGTCGGCATGCCCGGGTGGCGCAACCGGTTATTCACGCGGGTGAATAACGTGGCAAAAGCCGGCGTAGAATGTCCGCACGCACCTGCACGAGATGCCGCGCGTCTGCCGATGAACCCGAAGTCCCGCCAGCCTGCCCAAAGCGATACCAGCCGGATCGAAGCTGTGATCCTGGCGGGCGGTCGTGGCCGGCGCATGGGCGGCGCCGACAAGGGGCTGCTGCCGCTGCAGGGCCGGCCGCTGGTGGCGCATGTGCAGGCGGCGCTGCAAGCGCAGGTGGCGCGGCTGGTCATCAGCGCCAACCGCAACCGGCGGCAGTACGCCGCGCTGTCGGGTGTCGAGGTCTGTGCCGACCGCTGGGAAGATTTCCGCGGTCCGCTCGCCGGTATCGACGCCGGTTTCGCGGCGACGATGGCGCCGTGGCTGCTGGCAGTGCCGGCCGACATGCCTGGCCTGCCGGACGATCTGGTGGCGCAGCTGCGTGCCGGGCTTGCCGACGGCACGCGCGCGGTTTATGCGCAGATCGACGGCGATCCGGTCTATCCCTTGTGCCTGCTGCACCGCGAGCTGGCCGCCGATCTGCACGACAGCGTGCAGCGCGGCGAGCATGCGGTTGGTCTCTGGCTGCGCCGCCATACGGCGCGCGCGGTGGCGATCCATGGCTGGGCGGCGCTGCCGCGCAACCTCAACACCCCGGAACGGCTGTGCGAGGCACAAGGCGCGGCCGCGGTGTGGATGCACGAATGAGCGCCGCCAAGCTCCTCGACCAGCACGGCCGGCGCAAGCGCAAGCTGCGCATCTCGCTGACCGACCGCTGCGACTTCCGCTGCCGCTACTGCATGCCCGAGCATCCGCAGTGGCTGCCGAAAGCGCAGATCCTCAGCGTCGACGAGATCGTCCGCGTCGCACGGATCATGGTCGCCGACGGCATCACGCACATTCGCCTGACCGGTGGCGAGCCGCTGCTGCGGCGTGATCTGCTCGAGGTCGTGAAAGCGCTGAACGGCCTGCGCGCGCACGGCTTGCAGCGCCTGTCGATGACCAGCAACGCCTCGCTGCTGGCGCCGCTGGCCGCGCCCCTGGCGGCGGCGGGGCTCGATGATCTCAACATCAGCCTCGACAGCGTCACGCCGGCGGTGTTCGCGCGCATGACCGGCCGCGAACTGGCGCCGGTGATCGCCGGCATCGACGCCGCCGTCGCCGCCGGCCTGCCGATCAAGCTCAACAGCGTGCTGCTGCGCGGCGACAACGACGGCGAGATCGTCGCGCTGAGCGCCTGGGCGCGCGCCCGCGGATTGCCGCTGCGCTTCATCGAGTACATGCCGCTGGACGCGCCCGGCCGCTGGGAGCGCGAGGCGGTGGTCAGCGAGGCGGAGATCGTCGCCCAGCTGCAGGCGCAGCACCGCGTCGAGCGACTGCCGCGCAGCGCCGATCCGGCGACGCGCTACCGCATCGACGACGACTACGAGATCGGCGTGATCTCCACCGTCAGCAATCCGTTCTGCGCCAGCTGCGATCGCCTGCGCATCACCGCCACCGGCGATCTCTACACCTGCCTGTTCGCCGCCAGCGGCGTGCCGCTGCGCGAGCGTCTGCGCGGCGGCGCCGTCGATGCCGAACTGACCGAGCTGATCCGCGACGCGGTCTGGCACAAGAAGGCGGGCTATGCGGCCCAGCCCGGCCCGGTCGAGCGGCCGGTGACGATGCACGCGATGGGCGGCTAGGCCGGAGAATGACAGGCCGCATGACGGCCGAGGATCTGTTCGTGAGCGATATCACCTTTGAATTCCATGGCGGTCTGCTGCGCAATTCCGGCGCCGTTGAACGCGCGCTGCCGCTGCCGGCACCGCTAACGCTGGCCGCCGCGCTCGATGCGCTGGGTGCCGCGCTGCCGGAGCTGGCGCCGGAACTGGCGCGCTGTGCCTGCGCGATCGGTGATCGCCTGGTGCTGCGCCGTGAAGTCCTGCACGGCGGCGAGCGCATCGCGCTGCTGCCACCGGTCGCCGGCGGCTGAGTCGCGCCGCGATTCGGCGTCACCAGCCAGCGGCGTACCATGCCTGTCCATTGCTTCTATGTCCCGATGCCGATCCGGCCCTTTCGATGAGTGATTCCTACGATTTCCCGCGTATTCAGGACCAGCCGCTGCAGCTGGAGCCGCTACTGGCCTGGGGCCTGCACCCGGAGTGCGGCGGCCTGGCGCTGTTCGGCGGCACCGTGCGCAATCATCACGACGCCAAGCCGGTGGTGCGACTGACGTACACCGCCTATGCGCCGTTGGCGGAGAAGCAGATCCGCGAGATCGAAGCAGCCGTCGCAGCGCGGCACGGCGTGCCGTACCTGCGAGTGGTCCACCGCGTTGGCTCGCTCGAAATCGGTGACGTGGCGATCTACTGCGTGGCGCGCGCGGCGCATCGCGCCGAGGCGTTCGCGGCCTGCCGCGAGGCGGTGGACCGCACCAAGCACGAGGTGCCGATCTGGAAGCAAGAGTTCTACGCCGACGGCAGCAGTGCCTTTGTCGAAGGCTGCTGCATCCGCCCGCAGAACGACGACGAGCATGACCATGCCGATCATGAACAGGGGCACGATCATGCACACGCTCACCGCCATGCCGGAGCGACGCGATGAAGGACGTGGCAATGAAGCCGGAGAGCCTGCGCCGCGCGCGTGCCTCCGCAGAGCTGCTGGCGCCGCCGCATTGCATCGAGCGCCTGCGTAGCGGTGACACCGAAAAAGGCGATGCGCTGAAGACCGCGCGTGTCGCCGGCATCCTCGCCGCCAAGCGCACTGACGAGCTGATCCCGATGTGCCATCCGCTGCCGATCTACAAGGCGGATGTGAACTACGAACTCGGCGAGGACCGCGTCAAGGTCATCGCCACCGTCGACACCATCGCCTCGACCGGTGTCGAGATGGAGGCGCTGACCGCCGCCAGCATCGCCGCGCTGACGATCTACGACATGCTCAAGCCGTACTGCGAGCCGGCCGAGCTGACGATCCACTACAATCACGCCGATCCCGACTTCAATGAT
>CBINNP010000244.1:0-5462 GCA_966252075.1 uncultured Solimonas sp. | reverse complement strand
AGCAGGGGCGCGCCTTCGTCCACTCGGCCATCACTCCGGGACTGCAAGGCCGAGCTTTGCCCGGCTCACTCCTCGCAAGTGCTGATTTGCATCGGCCGTCGCGAGGGGCGCAATTCTATCGGCCCATCGGGTGAAGGTAAAGCAAAATTTGCATCGCGTGACGACGATGCAGATATGGCTTTCAGGCGGCTTCGGAAACCGACGCGGCTTCGTCGCTTTCGCGCTTGATCCGCTCGAAGATTTCCTCGCGGTGCACCGTCACGTTGCGCGGCGCTTTGACGCCGATGCGCACCTGATTGCCTTTGACGCCCAGAACGGTGACGACCACGTCGTCTCCGATCATCACGGTCTCACCGATACGCCGAGTCAAGATAAGCATGCTTGTCCTCCTTGGACAGGTACCCGGAGTTTTCCGGACTCCGGATCACGGTCGCTATCCTGCAAGGCGCACCCTGCCCCTGTGGATAATCAGGCGACCGACGGTACCTCTTCCAAGCCGAACGACTTGTGAAGAGTCCTCACCGCCAGCTCAAGATACATCTCATCGATCACGACGGAAATCTTGATTTCCGAAGTCGAGATCATGCGGATGTTGATGCCGGCGGCCGCCAGCGACTTGAACATCTGCGAGGCGATGCCCGCGTGGCTGCGCATACCGACGCCGACCAGCGACACCTTGACGATGTCGGCTGCACCGGCGACGCCCTTGGCGCCCAGCTCGGCGGCAACCTTGCGGCTGATTTCCTGCGCGCGCTCGAACTCGCCGCGGTGCACGGTGAAGGTGAAGTCCGTGGTGCCGTCGGCACCGACGTTCTGCACGATCATGTCGACTTCGATGTTGGCGTCGCCGACCGGGCCCAGGATCGCAGCGGCGATGCCTGGACGATCCGGCACGCCGGTGACGGTAAGCTGGGCCTCGTCGCGGTTGAACGCGATGCCGGAGATGAGCGGATCTTCCATAGTGCTGCCTTCCTCAAGCGTGATCAGGGTGCCGGGGCCGTCGACGAAGGTCGACACCACGCGCAGCGGGACCTTGTATTTGCCGGCGAATTCGACCGAACGGATCTGCAGGACCTTGGAGCCCAGGCTCGCCAGTTCCAGCATTTCCTCGAAGGTGATCTTGTCCAGGCGCCGGGCCTTGGGCTCGACGCGCGGATCGGTGGTGTAGACGCCATCCACATCGGTGTAGATCTGGCACTCGTCCGCCTTCAGCGCCGCGGCCAGCGCAACGCCGGTGGTGTCCGAGCCGCCGCGGCCGAGCGTGGTGACACTGCCGGTCTCGTCGATGCCCTGGAAGCCGGCGACCACCGGCGTGATGCCGGCCTGGCAGTCGGCGAGCAGACGCTCGGGATCGATCTTCTGGATGCGCGCCTTCATGTAGGCGCTGTCGGTGTGGATCGGCACCTGCCAGCCGGTGTACGAGCGTGCGGCGACGCCCGCCTTCTCCAGCGCCAGCGCCAGCAGCGCGATCGTCTGCTGCTCGCCGGTGGCGGCGATCTGATCGAACTCACGCTGGCTGCCGCGCGGCGAAATCGCCTTGGCGAGCTTGAGCAGGCGGTCCGTCTCGCCCGACATCGCCGAAACGACGACGACGACCTGATGACCCTGCGCGCGGCAACCCGCAACCTTGGCGGCGACGTGCTCGATGCGCTCGACCGAGCCCATCGAGGTACCGCCGTACTTCTGAACGATGAGTGCCATGTTTTCTGCTTCGTTAATTCGTAGGGCGGGTTAGCGGCGCAACCGCGTAACCCGCCGATCGCGAACGGCGAGTTACGGCCTTCGGCCTAACCCGCCCTGCGCCTGTTTCCTAGAGCTTGGCTTCAACCCAGGCCGCAACCGAGTCGATCGCCGCCGGCAGCGCCTGCGGCTGCGTGCCGCCGGCCTGCGCCATGTCCGGCCGGCCGCCGCCCTTGCCGCCGACCTGCTGCGCGACGAAGTTGACGAGCTCGCCGGCCTTCACCTTGGCCGTGAGATCGGCCGTCACGCCGGCAATCAGGCTGACCTTGTCGCCGCTGGCGGTGCCGAGCACGACGATGCCGGAGCCGAGCTTGTTCTTGAGCTGGTCGAGCAGGTTGCGCAGATCGCCGGCCTCGACGCCATCGACCTTTGCGGCCAGCAGCTTGACGCCCTTGATGTCACGAGTCTGCGCGGCGAGATCGGAACCGGCGCTCGAGGCCAGCTTGCCCTTCAGCGCCGCCAGCTCCTTTTCGAGCTGCTTGCTGCGATCGAGCAACTGCTCGATCTTGGTGCCGACGTCATCGGCATTGCCGCGCACCAGATCGGCCGCTGTCTTGAGCTTGCCTTCGGTCTCGCGCAGATACGTCAGCGCGTTCTCGCCGGTGATCGCCTCGACGCGGCGCACGCCGGCGGCGACACCGCCTTCGGAGACGATCTTGAACAGGCCGATGTCGCCGGTACGCGAGACATGCGTACCGCCGCAGAGTTCGGTGCTGTAACCGCCCATCGCCAGTACGCGCACTTCGTCGCCGTACTTCTCGCCGAACAGCGCCATCGCGCCGGCCTTGATCGCATCGTCGTAGCCCATCAGCTCGACGGTGACCGGCACGTTGGCGAGCACCGCGCGGTTGACGCGGTCCTCGATCTCGCCGATCTCGGCGGGGCTCAGCGGCGCGTTGTGCGAGAAATCGAAGCGCGTGCGCGCATCGTTGACCAGCGAGCCCTTCTGCGCGACGTGCTGGCCCAGCACATCGCGCAGCGCGCGGTGCAGCAGGTGCGTCGCCGAGTGATTGCGCATGGTCGCACGGCGGATGCTCTCGCCGACTTCGGCGCGCACGGTGTCGCCGACGCGCAGCGTGCCCGCGGTCAGCTGGCCGTGATGGCCGAACACCGCGCCCTTGATCTTCTGCGTGTCGCGGACCTCGAAGCGCAGGCTGCCGTCGCCGCCGCAGGCCGGCGGCGCGCGCAGCGTGCCACGGTCGCCAACCTGGCCACCGGACTCGGCGTAGAAAGGCGTGTTGTCGAGCACGACCACGCCGGCGTCGCCGGCATTGAGGCTCTGCACCGGCTGGCCGTCGCGGTACAGCGCGGTCACGCGCACGTCGTCCCACAGCTTGTCGTAGCCGATGAAGCAGCTGTCCGCGCCCTCGTAGACCAGCGTGCCGGCGCTCTTGAAGCTGCTGGCGGCGCGGGCGCGCTCGCGCTGCGCTTCCATCTCGCGCTCGTAGCCGGCCTCGTCGATCGAAAGCTCGCGCTCGCGGGCGATGTCGGCAGTGAGGTCGACCGGGAAGCCGTAGGTGTCGTAGAGCTTGAAGACGACGTCGCCCGGAATCTGCTTGTCCTGGAGCCGGGTGATCGCGTCTTCGAGCAGCTTCATGCCGTTGGCGAGCGTGATCGCGAAGCCGTCTTCCTCGGCACGGATCGCCTTCTCGATCTGGCCCTGCTTCTCGCGCAGCTGCGGGTAGGCCTCGCCCATCACTTCAGCGAGCGGCGCGACCAGCTTGTAGAAGAAACCTTCGGTGATGCCGAGCTTGTACCCGTGGCGGATGGCGCGGCGCATGATGCGGCGCAGGACGTAGCCGCGGCCCTCGTTGGACGGCAGCACGCCGTCGGCAATCAGGAAGCTCGTCGCGCGGATGTGATCGGCGATGACCTTCTGCGAGGCGTTGGCGTACGGCGCCTGCCCGGCGATCTTCGCAACCGCCGTGATCAGGTGCTTGAAGGTGTCCGTCTGATAGTTGTCAGGGTAGCCCTGCATCAGCGCGCTGATGCGCTCCAGGCCCATGCCGGTATCGACGCTCGGCGCCGGCAGCGGCGCCAGCGTGCCGTCGCTGCCGCGCTCGAACTGCATGAAGACGACGTTCCAGATCTCGATCCAGCGGTCGCCGTCCTCTTCCGGCGATCCCGGCGGGCCGCCCCAGATGCCCTTGGAACCGTCCGGATCGTGGTCGTAGAAAATCTCGGTGCACGGGCCGCAAGGGCCGGTGTCGCCCATCGCCCAGAAGTTGTCGGAGGCGTACTTGGCGCCCTTGTTGTCGCCGATGCGGATGATGCGCTCGGCCGGGATGCCGAGCTTCTGGTTCCAGATCTCGAAGGCTTCGTCGTCGGTGTGGTAGACCGTGACCAACAGACGGTTCTTGTCGATGCCGAGCCAGTCGGCGCCGGTGATGAACTCCCAGGCGTACTCGATCGCTTCCTTCTTGAAGTAGTCGCCGAAGCTGAAGTTGCCCAGCATCTCGAAGAAGGTGTGGTGGCGAGCGGTATAACCGACGTTCTCCAGATCGTTGTGCTTGCCGCCGGCACGCACGCACTTCTGGCTGGACGCCGCGCGCACATAGCTACGCTTGTCCTGGCCGGTGAAGACGTCCTTGAACTGCACCATGCCGGCGTTGGTGAACAGCAGCGTCGGGTCATTGCCCGGCACCAGCGGCGACGAGGGCACGATGGTGTGTCCCTTGCTCCGGAAGAACTCCAGAAACTTCGCCCGCAGTTCGTTGCTGTTCATGCCTGGCCGCAGTGTCCTCCGCGGGACCGGAAGATCCGGAGCGTCGGAAAACGAAAGAAAAAAGGGGCGCTATGGTAGCCAAGTGACCGCAGCACCGCCATCAGTGCGCCCCTGCCGCGGCCCGGAGCTGGACGGCTACGGCGGCGGGCGCAGCCGGGACGCGACGGCGTTTGCTCTAGAATCGGCGCCATGTCGCCGTCCCCAACCCGCCGCGGCCTGCTTTGCGGCCTGATCGCCGCCTTTTCCCTGCTTGCCGGCTGCGCCGGCCCGGCGCCACAGCCGGTGG
This sequence comes from uncultured Solimonas sp., assembly GCA_966252075.1. Lineage (GTDB taxonomy): Bacteria > Pseudomonadota > Gammaproteobacteria > Nevskiales > Nevskiaceae > Solimonas. The sequence goes on along the minus strand of CBINNP010000244.1, from coordinate 711 downwards.
CGCCCGAGCCCGTGCCGGAACCGCTGCCTACGCCACCGCCAGTGAAGCTGGCGCTGGTGCTGGGCGGCGGCGGCGCGCGCGGTTTCGCCCATGTCGGCGTGCTGAAGATGCTCGATGCGCAGGGCCTGAAGCCCGATCTGATCGTCGGCACCAGCGCCGGCAGCGTCGCCGGCGCGCTCTACGCGTCCGGCCTCAACGGCTTCGATCTGCAGAAGATGGCCTTCGAGCTGGATCGCGCCACGCTCGCCGACTGGTCGATGTTCGGCAAGGGCCTGATCCGCGGCGACGCGCTGCAGACCTTCGTCAATCAGGCGGTCCACAACCGGCCGATCGAGTCGCTGACGATCCCGTTCGCCTGCGTGGCGACGCGCATCGATACCGGCCAGGCGGTGCTGTTCCAGCGCGGCAACGTCGGCCAGGCGGTGCGCGCCTCCTCGTCGGTGCCCGGCATCTTCCAGCCGGCGCAGATCGGCGAGTACGAGTATGTCGACGGCGGCCTGGTCAGCCCGGTGCCGATCCGCTACGCCAAGCAGCTGGGCGCCACCTTCATCATCGCCGTCGATGTTTCGACGCCGCCGAATCCCGCGGCGACGACCGGCAAGTTCGACGTGGTGATGCGCAGCTTCGAGATCATGGGTCAGGCGATCCGCAATGCCGAGCTGCCGGAAGCCGATGTGCTCATCAAGCCGGACCTGACGGGCATCACCTCGT
>CBINNP010000243.1:0-5482 GCA_966252075.1 uncultured Solimonas sp. | reverse complement strand
TCCAGCGCCAGCTCGCGGCGGCTGATGTTGCCGGCGTCGAAGAAGCGCTGCGCCAGATCGGCCGACGCTTTGGCGGCGCGCACGACGGCCTCGCGCATCTGCGCCAGCTGCTCGGCGCCGACCGCTTCGTAGTACGCCGCCTCGACGTCGGCAGCCAGGTCCACGGCCGCGGCGGCGACCGCCAGCTTCGCGGCCTCGAACTGCGCGCCTGCGTAGCGCGTGTTCACCGGCAGGAACAGCAGGTTCACGAAGTTGAAGGCAATGCCCAGCGTCAGCTGCGCATTCGGCGCCGCAGCGTCGCCGGGCGACAGCCGTGTCGCCGAGAACACCGGGTTGGCGAGGCGTCCCGCGTCGTACAGATCGGCGGCCGCGAACCCCAGGCGTGCCGTCTCGCTGCGCACCAGCGGGTTGTTGAGCAGCGCGAGCTGCACCGCGGTGTCCGGCGTCAGCGGCCGGCCCAGTGCCTCGCGCGTGAAGGCGGCCGGATCCTCAGTCTGCGGGATCGTGCGTCCGTGGGACGTAGCGAGCTGGGCGGCCTCACCGCGCCCCCAGTCGGCGGGGATACTTGCGCAGCCGCCCAGACCGGCGACCAGCAGCGCGCCGGACAGCAACAGCAATCGTTGGGAAACCAAATGAAACCTCCGAGACCATCCTGAATGCGCAGGTGCCGCGCTGACGCAGCAGCGGGCTTGCGGAAGAGCGGACCGCGGGCGAGGACGAGCCTCGCCGCGGCCGCGGCTTCACGTCAGGTGATACTGGGAGGACGGATCAGATCGCGCGCGTGGGCGCTGGCCGGGCTCGCTGCAGATCGCATGGGGCGCCGCGTGTCGGCAAAGAATCGGGCCATGCCCTCTGCCGGACCGGCGGCGAGACCCGAGACAGAGCTGCTGCACAGGTGATCGACGCACTGACAGCCGCAGTCGCAGCCCGGCATCGGCTCGGACGCTGCCTTTTGCTGCCGGGTGCTGCTCCCCTCGGCAGCCTTGCGATGGTCAGTGTGCCTGGAACCATGCATTGCGTGGGCGTTGTTCGCCAGGGCCATCGCGGCGTGTTCGAGCTGCGGCGCCTCCGCTGCAGTCCGCTCGCCCGCTTGGCGGCAGACGGCCCCCGAAGCGCCGGCGATGGCCTGGACGGAGAACGTCCACGCCAGCAGCAGAATGAGCACGGTCTTCAGGGTTTTCACGAGGCGGTCTTTGTAGCCTTTCGGTAGACGCTTGGCAAGCGACGACTGGGGCGCAACATCACGGGAGTCGATCGAGCATCTGCGTCACCGGCAGCAGCAGATAAGCGGCGGCGAACCCGACGATCCACAGTCCGACAGACATCCAGTAGACGCGCCGGTTCCATGCGTCCACCCGCCGGCACAGCCGCGCCATCACGAGGTGTCCACGAGAACGATGCCCTGCTCGAAATCGACGTCCACGTGTTCGACGCCGTCGATCTCATCATGGCACCGCCGGCGCGCTGGCTTGCGGAATGCGGCGCCGACGGGCCAAGTCGGAGTATTACTCGGCGCGGCGGTCCGGCGCCGTCTTCAACGGCCACAGCAGCTCTCCGAGATAGCTGCGCGGGACGGCGTCGTCGCGCAGGCCGACGTCGCCGCGCCCCGGGCTTCGCGCGGCGTCGTAAAAGGTTCCGAACAGCCGGTCCCATATCAGCAGCACCTCGCCGAAGTTGACCTGCGCGTCCTCGAAGTCGCGCTTGTGATGCCAGCGGTGCATCTCGGCGACGCCCAGCAGATGACGCAGCGGACCGAGGCGGTAGTCGAGATTCGCATGCTGAAAGGCCAGATGGATGTTCATGAAGCTCAACCAGGCGCCGACCGCAACCGGCGTCGCCCCCAGCGCCATCAGGACCAGCAGTCCGGGACCGGCGAGCAGCAGCGCTGAGAACGGGTGCCGGCGTCCGCCGTTGAGCCAGTACAGCCGCAGCGGACTGTGGTGGATCGCATGCAGCCGCCACAGCAGTCCGCTCGCATGACTGGCCCGGTGCATCGCGTACAGGCCCAGATCCATGATCAGCCCGGCCAGCGCCACCTGCGCCCACATGGGCCAATGCTCGGGCCAGACGCTCGCCCAGTCGGGACGCCAGGCGCGCAAGCCGAACAGCAGGATCACGGCGAACTGGATCAGCAGATAGCTGACCAGAAGGTGCAGCAGGTCGACCCGGGTGTCGCCGTCGTGGTCGCGATTCCAGTCCGGCTCATACGGGGCCACGCGCTCCAGCACGGCGACGGCCGCGATCCCGGCCAGAACGATCAACGGGAATGTCGGCCAATAGGCGATGCCGGCACCTGCAAGAACGATCAGCAGAGCCCAGGCGCCGCCGGCGATCGCGGGATAGGCGCCGTAGCGGATGAACAGGGTCATGTAGAGCCTCCTAGAGATGGCTCAGTCTGCGGGGCGCACTACGAAGCGTCTTGAACGAATCTGCGGTCTGCCGACGCCGCCATCGCCGCCAAGGTCCGTGGCGTGATGCCGAAGTGGCGGCGCATCGTGCGCGTGAAATGTGCGGCATCGGCAAAGCCGGCTTGCAAGGCCGCATCGGTCAGGCTGGCACCCGATAAGACCGCGTGCATGGCCCGCAGCAGGCGGCGCCAGCGGAGATAGGGTCGCACCGGCATGCCGGTCTGTGCGCGGAAGCGATGCTGGAAGTGACTGACCGACATGCCGGCCGCAGCCGCCAGCCGAGCGGTGCTGATCGCATCGTCGAGTCGCGCGTCGATGCCATCGAGCAGTGCATCGATCCGCGGATCGATGCACCGGCCGGCAACGACCAGACCATTCGGCACCAAGCTGTCGGCCAGTGCCTCGTCGGGAGCCTGCGGCCGTGCCGCGAGCGCGGCGCGACAGGCGACCTGCTGCGCGTGCGTCAGTTCCGCGACGCCGTTTCGAAGGAGCTGCCGGATGCGTCGACCCGCACCGGAATCGGGCTCCAGATACACCAGCGTGACCGCCTCGTCGCGGCGGCCCAGCGCGTGCATCAGCGAAGGACCAAGCAGGACGGCGCAGCGCGGCTGCCAGCCGTCAGATGTGGTCCAGACCGGTACGGGCCGGTCGGACAACACCAGCTGAATCGCATAGTGCGCATGCGCCGCCGGATCGCCGACGGCGCCCTGAAACCAGCCCCAGCCCAGGCCCATGCGCACCTGGCCGTGCCAGACCCCTGGCGCGGATCGCTTCTGCGCGTCGTCGGACATACTCAACTCTGCCACTGACTGATCGAGCCCGGCGCTGCCGCGCCGGGTTACAGCCTGGCCTGCCTCGGGCCGGGGATCGCGTCTCCCGGCCGTGGTGAGAGCATGCCAGTCTCCGTAACGCTGCGGGATACAGCGCCGGCACCGTGACTCGTCGTCGAGCGACCTGTCGGCGGTGCGCGGGCGCGAGCCTGTCGCCGACGCGCCGTGTACGACGAGCGCGGCGTCCAGGCCACGCGTGTGGGTGGTGCATTCATGGCGTCCCGCGTCACTCGCCAACCGGAATGGTGTTGCGCGGGCCGATCCGGGCCGTGACCTTGCGGGTCTTGACGCCGGTGCAGTTGCGCACCGTCACGGCCCCGCGACGTTTGGCGCTGCCGTCCCAGACCTGCCGGACAGTGGTCGTGCAGTTCTGGACGGCGGCCGGCAGCGGCTCGAACCGCACGGTGCCGCGTGGGCCGTAAGTTTCGGGTGCGGCCTGTGCCGCCTGGATCAGGGTCAGCCCGGCGACGAGGCCAAGACCGAGATTGCGGATGATTCTGGATGGGGTGTTCATGGCGTGCCTCTTCTTCACAAACGAGTTGGGTGGCATGCAGGGCATGCCGCTACTTGCGTTGGGTGAAGCCGGGCTTCGGCAGACTGGCCGCAGCCCTCCGGCGCGCTATAGCCGCAGTCTCGCGGTGTGCAGGTACGTCTCGTTGCCCTGGAGCCAGTCCCGGCCGGGCGCGAGCGAAGGCAAGCTGCGCCCGGACGATGGAAGCAAAGGCGTGAAGCGGATGGGAGCGGGCGGCGGCGCGAGCGGCTTGCCGCCGTCGGGCGTGGGGAGGGTGTCGGCCTGGGAATCCGCCAGCTGGGACGGCGCGGCAAGGACCGTCTTGCAACACTTGCCGACGCCACTCTTGACCTGCGGGCAAACGGCCTTCGGCTGCAAACAGCAGCAGCGTTCCTGCACCAGACCGGCCTGGTGCGCGCAGGCAAGGGCCACACGCCACGGCAAAAGGCTGGCCACGACCAGCACAACGACCCACAAAAGTCCGGGGCGACGGTTCATGCTGCCCTCCTCTGCGCATGCTCCTTGGACCGCCGGAACGACGCGCCGTTTCGCATCCGGCGCCTCATGGCGCCGCCTTGGCGAGCCGGCGGCCGCGCAGGAGCAGATAGGCAGCCGGCAGGACGATCATGGACAGCAGCGGCGCGGTCACCATGCCGCCCACCATCGGCGCGGCGATGCGCTGCATCACCTCGCTGCCGGTGCCGCTGCCGATGAACAGCGGCAGCAGGCCGGCGATGATGACCGCGACGGTCATCGCCTTGGGCCGCACGCGCAGCACCGCACCCTCGATCAGCGCTTCGCGCAGATCAGCCACGGTTTGCATCTGGCCGCGCTGCTCGCGCTCGCGGATAGCGTTGTCGAGGTAGATCAGCATGATGACGCCGAACTCCGCCGCGACACCGGCCAGCGCGATGAAGCCGACGCCCGAGGCCACCGACAGGTGATGCCCCAGCGCGTAGATCAGCCACAGTCCACCGACCAGCGCAAACGGCAGCGTCGCCATGATCAGCGCCGCCGAGGCCGCGCTGCGGAAGGTGAGGTACAGCAGCAGGAAGATGACCGCGAGCGTGAACGGCACCACGATCTTCATGCGCTGGGTCGCGCGCTCCAGGTACTCGAACTGCCCCGACCAGGCCACCGAGTAGCCCGGCGGCAGTTGCACCTGCTCGGCCACGGCCCGCTTCGCATCGGCCACATAGCCGCCGAGATCGCGGCCGCGGATATCCACATAGATCCAGCCGTTGGGCCGCGCGTTCTCGGACTTGATCATCGGTGGGCCGTCGGCGATCTGCACGCTGGCGATGCTGTCCAGGGTCAGCGTCTCACCGCGCATCGTGACGATGGGCAGTTCGCGCAGGTCCTGCACCGAATCGCGCAGCTCGCGCGGATAGCGCAGATTGATCGGGAAACGCTGCAGGCCTTCGACGGTCTCACCGATGTTCTGGCCGCCGATGGCGGTGCTGACGATGCGCTGCACGTCTTCGATCGAGAGGCCGTAGCGTGCGGCGGCGATGCGATCCGGCACCACCTCGACATAGCGCCCGCCGGACACCCGCTCCGAGAAGGCCGACGCGGTGCCCGGCACCTGCTTCACCACGGATTCGATCTCATTGCCGATCTGCTGGATCACATTCAGATCCGGCCCGGCGATCTTGATGCCCACCGGCGACTTGATGCCGGTGGCGAGCATGTCGATGCGGTTGCGGATCGGCTGCACCCAGACATTGCCCATG
>CBINNP010000242.1:0-5539 GCA_966252075.1 uncultured Solimonas sp. | reverse complement strand
CGCAACTGCAGCGTCTGCGGCAACCCTCGCCCCTGATACCGCGCCCGTGAACGGCAGAGCGGATTTCTCCTGTTCGCGCTGTAAGCCCCTCTCCCGCTTGCGGGAGAGGGGTTGGGGTGAGGGTTGTCGGCTCAGCGCGGCGCCGTCTGCCCGAACAGCACGCGCCGCGCTTGCTCGTCCATCGTCGTCGTGTGCTGCGCCTGCTCGGCCAGCGCATAGGCGCGCTGTACCGCCGGCCGCTGCGCGATCGCCTCGAACCAGCGCTTGAGGTGCGGGAAATCGGCCAGGTTCTGGCCTTGCCCCTCGTGCGGCACGATCCACGGATACGAGGCGACGTCGGCGATGCTGTAGTCGCTGCCGGCGAGGTATTCGCGATCGGCCAGGCGCTGGTTGAGCACGCCATACAGCCGCCCGGTTTCCTTGACGTAGCGCTCGATCGCGTACGGCAGCTTCTCTGGCGCGTAGTTGCGGAAGTGATGGTTCTGGCCGGCCATCGGCCCGAGCCCGCCGACCTGCCAGAACAGCCACTGCAGCGTCTCGGCGCGGCCGCGCAGCTCCGGCGAGATCAGCCGGCCGCTCTTGTCGGCCAGATACAGCAGGATCGCGCCGGACTCGAACAGCGATAGCGGCGCGCCGCCATCGGCGGGCGCGTGGTCGACGATCGCCGGGATGCGGTTGTTCGGCGCGATCGCCAGGAACTCCGGCCTGAACTGCTCGCCACGGCCGATGTTGACCGGGTGCAGGCGGTAGGCCAGTCCGGTCTCCTCGAGAAAGACGGTGATCTTGTGGCCGTTGGGAGTGGCCCACCAGTAGAGATCGATCATCGTGCTGACCCCTCGGCTCAGGCCAGCGCCGGATAGTCGGTGTAGCCCCTGGGCCCTGGCGTGTACAGCGTCGAGAAGTCGACCGGGTTCAGCTCGCTACCCTGTTCGTAGCGTGTCGCCAGATCGGGATTGGCGATGTACGGCTTGCCGTAGACGATCGCGTCGGCACGCTGCTCGCGCAGCGCCGCCTCGCCGCCGGCCGCGTCGAAACCGCCGTTGAGCAGCAGCGGGACGCCGCCCAGCTTCTCGCGGGCGATGTTCGCCAGCTCGCGCTCTTCCGGCAGGTCGTGCTGGTTGTGGCGCAGCTCGAAGAAGGCCCCGCCGCGCCGGGCGAACTGCTCGGCGACATAGCTCACCAGCGCCGCCGGCTGCGAATCGGCGATGTCGTTGTAGGCCACCAGCGGCGAGATGCGCAGGCCGACACGGTCGGCGCCGATCGCGTCGATGGTGGCATCGAGGATTTCGAGCAGGAAGCGCGCGCGCTTCTCGATGCTGCCGCCGTACGCGTCGTCGCGGTCGTTGACGCTGTCGCGCAGGAACTGGTCGATCAGATAGCCGTGCGCACCGTGGATCTGGACCGCATCGAAGCCGGCGGCGCGTGCGTTGAGCGCGGCCTGACGGAACTGCGCGACATACGCGGGGATCTCGTCGGCGTGCAGCCGTCGCGGCGCCACCTGCGGCACCACGCCCTGCGGTGTGTTGATGCCATCGTCGCGGATCGCGCGGTCGGTCGACGACACCGGCTCGGCGCCGTCGTTGATGAACGGATGCGTGGCGCGGCCCGGATGCCAGATCTGCATCGCGATCCGGCCGCCGGCCGCGTGCACGGCGTCGGTGACCTGCTTCCAGCCGGCGATCTGCGCATCGTTGTAGATGCCGGGATCGTTGATGAAGGCGGACGCCGCGGGGTCCACCATCGAGCATTCGGTGATGATCAGGCCGGCATCGGCGCGCTGGCGGTAGTACTCGGTCATCAGCGCGCCCGGTACGTGCCCCGGTTCGGCGCGGGCGCGCGTCATCGGCGACATCACCAGGCGGTTGCGCAGCTTGAGGGCGCCGAGACTGACGGGGGAGTGCAGGATATCGCTCATTTGTTGTTCTCTGATCGGTGGGGTGGAGCGGCGTACCGGTGCTGGTACGCCGACCCGTGCAGGCACTGTTACCGGTAAGTAACGCTGCCGTAAGTTACCGATCAGTAACATTCAGTGTCAAGACAGCACACCACCAGACCCCGCGACCGCTGCCGCCACGGGTGTACGGTCCGCGCACCGCAGCCGACGCGCGGATGTTAGGCAGCGGCGAGAATCGGCGGCAGGCGCAGCCGGTTGATCGCCACCGGCCGGTGCTGCAGTCGCTGCAGCTGGTGCAGGCGGCGCAACAGGGTGATTCGCGCGAGATTGGCGGCAATCGCCTGCTTGTAGGGGTCCTGGCCGCCGAAGTGCACGTCGAAGTAGCGGTGCACGCTGCCGAAATAGCCGTCGATGCGTTGCGCCCACAGGCGCCGGTTGAAGGCTACGGTGCGTTCCAGCAACTGCTGCGGCGTGCGGTAGCGCGGCCGCGGACCGCCGGGTCGGCGCTCGCCGGCGAGCCCGCACAGCTCGAACTCGCGAAACAGGAAATCGCGGCACTTTTCCAGATAGCAGCGATCGGCCGTCTGCGACATCAGATCGGCGGTGCCGAGCATGAAGCCGAGCCGGCGCTCGCGAGTGCCGCGCACGCGGATCGCGTCGAGCGTCATTTCATAGCCGGTGAAATGGATCAGCTGCGTGGCCAGCGCCACCTCGCTGCCCAGACCCAGCGCTGGCAGGAAGCGGCTAAGGAACTCGCCGCCGCGGGCGACGTGCGTCAGCGTGTATGCGGCGCCGTTGGCAGCGGTATCGCTCAGACGGCGGACATAGCCGGCGTCATGGAACAGCGCGACGACGATGCCCAGCAGCGCGCGTCGCGGTCCGAGCCGCTCGCGCGCCGGCACGCTGCGCTCATGGCCGTCGATCAGCCGCGCCAGCGCCAGCGTGCAGTCGAGGCTGTGCTGGGCATCGTGATACCAGGTATCGCAGCCTGCGTAGCCCGGCAGATAGCCGGCATAGAGCCGGCTGAACAGCTCGACCGCACGGTCGAGAGCGTCCAACGGCTGCTGTGGATAGAGGGAGGCAAACAGCCGCTTCAACTCGGCGGCGACGTCCTGCGGATGCGAGACGCGGATGGTATTGGTGACGTCGTAGTGACTGCGGCGCTGCATGAGAATCCTGGCCAGACCCTCCGGACGGGTCGAGTGAAAACCAGTCTAGGGCGTTGCAGGCACGACAACCGGGACCGGTTTCTCAGAATCCTCCGCAGCGGCGCTCACAGTTCCAGTTCGACCACCAGCGGCGCATGGTCGGACGGCCGTTCGAGGCGGCGCGGCGCCAGGTCGACGACCGCCGAGCGCGCCTTGGCGGCCAGCGGCGCCGACAGCAGCCAGTGGTCGATGCGCAGGCCCATGTTGCGGCGGAACGCCGCCTGCCGGTAATCCCACCAGGTGAACGCTTCCGGGGCCTGCGGGAACAGCCGGAACGCGTCGGACAGGCCCAGGCCGCAGAGTTTCTGCAGGCCACTGCGTTCCAGCTCCGAGCAAAGGATCTGGCCTTCCCAGATCGCCGGATCGTGCGTGTCCTCGGCCGCCGGCGCGATGTTGAAATCGCCGCCGACCGCGAGCAGCGGATAGCGCTGCAGCTCCTGCTGCAGATAGCCATGCAGCGCTGCGAGCCAGCGCAGCTTGTAGGCGTACTTGTCGCTGCCGACGGCCTGGCCGTTGACGACATAGACGTTGACGATGCGCACGCCGCCGACGGTGCCGGCGATCACGCGCTTCTGTTCGTCCTCCAGGCCCGGGATATCGAGTGCGACGTCCTGCGGCGGGGTCCGCGCCAGCAGCGCAACGCCGTTGTAGGTCTTCTGGCCGTTGTGCACGGCCTGATAGCCGGCCGCGGCGAGCGCTTCGTAAGGAAACGCCTCGTTGACCATCTTGGTTTCCTGCAGCGCGACGACATCCGGCTGCTGCACGGCGAGCCAGTCGAGCAGATGCGGCAGGCGTACTTTCAGCGAATTGACGTTCCAGGTGGCGATTTTCATACAAGACTGTCGGTGGATCGCCGGCAGTGTATGTCGTTCGCGACAAACTGTGATGCGCTGCAACGAAACGGAGATCCACAGTCGCTAGCGTTGAGCCCCGTCGTGCAGCGCTGCCCACCCGGCGCGATCGGCAAGGGGAGAACCATATGCAGGAGCAACGCGAAACCGCAGCAAGCGCGACGCCCGGTGCGGCGCGAATCCTGTTCGTCTCCGGCAGCGGCGAGGCCCCGGCGCGCGCCGCGATCTGGGCCGCGCAGCGCGGCTGGCAACTGGATGTGTTGCAGCCGCAAGCGGTCGATGCGGCCACGCTGGTTGCCGCGGGCTATCGGCTTGCGATCGTCTGCGACTGTGCAATGGATGACGTCACGGTGGCCGCGCTGCCGGCGCAGCTGGCGCCGCTGCCGGCGCTGCTGGCGACCGCGCACGGCGGTGAAACGCGCGCCATCGCCGCGATACGTGCCGGCTACCGCGACTATCTGTATGCCAATGCCGACAGTCAGGAGTGGCGTGCCCGGCTGCAGCCCTACCTGCAGCGCGCGAGCGTGCCACGCTGCGATGCCGGCGGCATGATCGCCGTCAGCGCTGCGATGCAGGCGGTGCGCGAGCGGCTCGAACGGATCGCCGCCGCCGACTGCACGGTGCTGGTGATCGGCGAGACCGGCACCGGCAAGGAGCGCATCGCCGAGCAACTGCATCGCCACAGCGCGCGCGCCGCGGCGCCGCTGCTGCCGATCAACTGTGCGGCGCTGCCGGACAGCCTGCTCGAAAGCGAGCTGTTCGGTTACGAAAAGGGTGCCTTCACCGGCGCCGTCAGCGCTTATCCGGGCAAGCTCAAGCTGGCCGACGGCGGCACGCTGTTCCTCGACGAGATCGGCGACATGAGCCTGGCTGGTCAGGCCAAGCTGCTGCGTGCGCTGGAATCGCGCGAGTTCCACCGGCTGGGCTCGCGCAGCGCCACGCGCTTCGATGTGCGCGTGGTTGCCGCCACCAACCAGGCGCTCGAACACCGGGTCGAGCAGGGCCTGTTCCGCAAGGATCTGTTCTTCCGCCTCAACGTCGCGCGTATCGACCTGCCGCCGCTGCGCGAACGTCGTGACGACATCGAGCCGCTGCTTCGCCACTACCTCGCCCAGTTCGACCCGCGCGGCGATAGCGCGCGCGAATTCGAGCCGGCGGTGCTGCGGCGGCTGCTCGCGCACGACTGGCCCGGCAACATTCGCGAGCTGAAGAACGTGCTGGAAGCGATGCTGATCTGCGCGCGCGGCCCGCGGCTGACGCTGGACGATCTGCCGACCGGCCTGCACGGTGGCCATAGTGTCCAGACCGCGCCGGCGCCGCGCGACGAGCGCGAACTGCTGCTGGCCACGCTCAACCGCCTCAACTGGAACAAGAGCCGGGTCGCGGAGCAGCTGCGCTGGTCGCGGATGACGCTGTACCGCAAGCTCGCCAAGTACGAAATCCAGGACCGGCCCGGTGCACTTCTGGCCGCCGGGCACGCGGCGCCGGCATATCCTCCCGAGCTCCGCGCACCGGCGCTGTCGCCCGAGTTCTAGGGCCTGTTAACGCTATGGCCGCCGCTGCGACGGAGACCGTTTTGGCGCAGC
>CBINNP010000241.1:0-5573 GCA_966252075.1 uncultured Solimonas sp. | reverse complement strand
CGCCCGCGGGGAGAGGGTTGGGGTGAGGGGCGCGCGAAGCGCCGGCAAGCTGCTCCTCATCCGCCCTGCGGGCCCCTTCTCCCCGCTCGCGGGGAGAAGGGAATCCCGCTGCGGGAGAAATCTGGCCGCCGCCGAGTGCGGTCAGCACGCGTGCCTGGCTGTCGAGAAAATCCTGCATCAGCGCGAAATGCGTCTGTAGCGCCTGCGCACGCGGATCGGCGGCCAGCGCCGGCTCGCGCGCCTTGAGCGGCACGACCTTGGGATGCGCAGCGGTTTCCGCGGCATCGTCGTGACGCGGTGCCACGGCGGGCGCGGCCTGCGGCGCGCGCCGCGCCGGCGCCCAGTCCGGCGGCAGCGACAGGTCCGGCATTTCCAGCCGCATGCGGATGCCGCGACGCTTCGGTACCGGCGGCGACGCCATGAGGTCCGGCGCGTCGATGTCGCGATGCGCATACAGGCCGGCCGGCTCGAAGGCGATGCCGGCCGCGAACACCTGTGCCAGCGCGTGATGGAACTGCAGGATGCCGGCGCGGCGGCGGCTGTTGGTGGCTACCGCGACGACGTCGTCGTGGGCGCGCAGGGTGTCGGTGACGAACGAGCTCAGGTTGCCGGCCGGGCCGACCTCGACAAACACGCGATAACCGTCCTCATAGAGACGCTGCAGCGTCTCGGTGAAGCGCACGCGGTTTTCCCATTGTTCGGCGGCGAGCTTGCGGATCGCATCGGCCTTCTTCGGAAACGGACCGGCACTGCGCGCGCTGTACAGCGTGCAGCGGCCTGGGCCGAAGTCCTGGGTCTTGAAGTACTCGCGCAGCGCATCGGCGAAGGGCTTGAACTTCGGCGTGTGATAGGCGCGGCCGAATGGCAGCGCCGCGCAGATCGCGCCCTCCGCCGCCATCTCGGCGCGCAGTTTCTCGGCGGCTTCTGGCGTGCCGAACAGCACCAGCTGGTTCGGGCAGTTGTCCATCGCCACGATCAGCTCGCCGCTATCGTCGGCGTAGCGGGCGAGCAGCTGCTCGCGCATCTCGCCGCGCAGCGCGCCCAGCGTCAGCAGCGTGCCTTCCTCGATGCGGCCTTCGCTCTCCAGCCGCCGCGACAGCGCATTGAGCGTGCGCACCGCGTCGGCCAGCTCCTCGCGCTTGTGCACGCGGATCACGCCGCAGGCGGTCATCGCGGTGTTCTCGCCGGTGCTGTGGCCGAGCATGGCCTCGGGCTCGAAGTCGAGCGCGTTGAGCAGATCCTGCAGGCCCAGGGCCGCCGAGAACACGCTTTCGGCGGCGACGTCCATCGCATACAGCTGGTCTTCCAGCGCGCGGCGCGCATCGGCGGACAGGCCGCTGGGCGCCGGGAACAGCACCGGCGCGCGCGCGCCCATGCCGTTCGCAAGCCCCGTGCTCTCCATGAAGTCGAAGCGCTCGCGCACCTGCGGGAAATGCAGGCTCATGTCGGCGAGCATGTTGGGGTACTGCGCGCCCTCGCCGGGGTAGAGGAAGCACAGTTTGCCGGGCGCCTCGCCCTGGCCGTAGTAGACGCCGCTGCGCGTCTTGAACGGCTGCACGTCGTCGCGCTGCAGTTTCTCCAGCGCCTGTTCGAGTTTCTTGATCAGGTCGGCTTCGCCGTCGGCGACGATCGCCAGGCGGTGCACGCCGCGGGCCAGGCGGCTGCTGGCCTTGGCGATCTGCGCCAGCGTCGCCGGCTGCGCGGCGCGCAGATGCGCGAGCGCCTGGCGGATCTTGGCGAGCAGCGCGGCGTCGGTATCACCGGCCAGCGTCACCAGTTCCGAGGGCATCGGCCGGTGCAGGATCGGCCGCACCGCGCGGCGGCGCTCGCGATACTCCTCGAGGATCACATGCGCGTTGATGCCGCCGAAACCGAAGGCATTGACGGCGGCGCGGCGCGGATGCTCGGCGCCGTGCACCCAGGGCCGCGTCTCGTTGTTGATGTAGAACGGGCTGTCGTCGAGGCCCAGCGCCGGATCGGGTTCATCGCACAGCGTCGGCGGCAGCACCTTGTGATAGAGCGCCAGCGCGGTCTTGATCATCGACGCGCTGCCGGCCGCCGGCAGGCAGTGCGCGATCATCGACTTGACCGAGCCGACCGCCACCTGCGGCCCGCTGCCGCGTGCGCCGAAGATCTGCTTGAGCGTCTCGATCTCGGTGAGGTCGCCGATCGCCGTGCCGGTGCCGTGCGCCTCGATCAGGTCGATCGTCAGCGGATCGATGCCGGACGATTCGTAGGCGCGCTGCAGCGCCATCACCTGGCCTTCGAGGCGTGGCGTCAGCAGGCCCTTGGCGCGGCCGTCGGAGGCGGTGCCGATGCCCTTGATGACGGCGTAGATGCGGTCGCCATCGCGCTCGGCGTCGTCGACGCGCTTGAGCACCAGCATGCCGCAGCCTTCGCCGAGCAGGGTGCCGCTGGCGCCCTTCTGGAACGGCCGGATGCGATCGTGCGTGAGCGCCTGGATCTGGCAGAACTGGATGTACAGCTGCGACGGCGTCTGCGACTGCACGCCGCCGGTGATCATCAGGTCGCAGCGGCCGGAGGCGAGTTCGCGGCAGGCGTTGTCGAGGGCGATCAGGCTCGACGCACAGGCGGCGTCGACGATGTAGTTGGGCCCCATCATGTTGAGGCGGTTGGCGATCAGGCCGGCGATCACGTTCGGCGTCAGCACGCTGACCATGTCGGCGTTGTAGACCGGCAGCTGGCCGCGGAAGTGCTGGTGCAGCTCGTCCAGCTCGGCTTCGCTCAAATCCGGGCGCAGGCCGCGCACCATCGCCATCGCCTGGTCGACGAACAGGCCGCGCGCCAGCATGCCGCCCATGCCGCGATTGCCGTAGGTGCCGCGGCCGATGACCACGCCGGCGCGTTCCGGATCGAAGGCGCGGCCGCCCGGCCCGTAGCCGGCGTCGCGCAGTGCGGCGCCGGCATGCTTGAGCGCGATCAGGTGATCCGGATCGCCGCCTTCGGCCAGGCTCGGCAGCACGCCGAATTCCAGCGGATCGACTTCGATCGAGTCATGCAGGAAGCCGCCGAGGTTGGTGTAGATGCGGTCCGGTACCGTGCCGCTCTTGTCGAGGTATGGCCCGGTCCACTGCGCGCTCGCCTCGGTGACGGCGTCGACCTTGTCGAGGATGTTCTGCCAGTAGCGTCGCGTGTCCGGGGCGCCGGCATAGGCGCCGGACAGGCCGACGATCGCGATATCCAGCGGCTCGCTCAAACGACGACTCCGGCGACGTAGTCACGGTGATCCGGCGAGATGCGGTTGAGCGAGGCGCTCATCGTGCTCGCGCCGTCGCTGAAGGCCAGGCGCACCTTGCCGTGCCGGTCGACGATCTCGGCGTCGTAGGCGATCGCATGCTCGTGCGGCGCTTCCTTCAGACGCATGCGCAGCGTCAGCGGCCCGGACAGCGGCGCGCTGCCGTAGCGGCGTACCTCGCCGAAGCCGGCCGGCAGCGCGCCCTTGTCGTGCAGCACGCGGCCCCAGACCAGCGCCAGCTGCGGCGGCACGTCGACCAGCGCCATGTCGAACAGCCACTGGCCGGGGCTGCCGATGAAGTCGGCGACGGTCGACGGCGTCAGCCGGGCGTCGATGCCGCTGACATCCAGGGCCTCGATCTTGTCGACGCGGCGGAAACGCGGGCCGTGGAACAGGTAGTCGCCGTAGGTGGCCTTGGCGTCGATGCTGCGGCCGCCGGCGGGCAGGGTCCCCAGCTGCGAATCCGGCGCCGCCGGCAACGTCTGCAGCAGGACGGCGGTAGCGCGGTAGAACGGCAGCTTGCGCGCCGGGTCGATCATCTCGACGGTGATGGTCTGGCCGTTCTGATCGGAGTGCGAGGAGGCGCGCGCGCGCAGCTGCACGGCGCGCGAACCGCCTTCGAGGATCACGCCGTTCATCTGCTTGAGGTCGCGCATCGCCACCACGTGCCAGCCGGGCCAGGCCAGCGACACGAACTGCGCCATGTATTCCAGCGCGCCGGCGGCCGGCAGCACCGCCTTGCCGTCCATGCAGTGATCGAGCAGGTAGGCGTCGGACTCATGCGTGAACAGGTGGTCCAGCATCATGTTGCCGCCGGGGCCCATGCGCAGGGCGCCGCGGATCAGCGGGAACGTCTGTCCGGCGCCTTCGGCGGCGGGCGCCGCGTCGGCCTGCTGCGCCGGGCCGAGCGCCTGCCACGGGCCCTCGCCGGCGACGATCTCGACGTCCTGCTTGCTGCCGTACATCAATTCTTCGACGAAGAAGCGGCGGCCGGCCGGCACCGGGATCGGCTCCAGGCCCTGCGCACGGAACGCGCGCTTGACCGCGTCGCTGGCCATGCCGGCGTCCCACGGACCCCAGTTGACGGCGAACACGCGCGTCTGCGGCCAGTCGCGCGCCAGCGACCAGGCGATGCGGTTCAGCGATTCATTGGCAGCGGCGTAGTCGATCTGGCCGCGGTTGCCGTAACGTCCGGCCACCGAGGTGAAGAACGACAGCCACTTCAGCGAATCCGGCTTGAGTTTCGTCGTCAGCGTATAGACCGGATCGAGCTTGGTGCCCCAGACGCGCGCGAACGAATCGGCGGTCTTGTCGACCAGCAGCTTGTCCTCGATCACGCCGGCGCCGTGAATCACCGCGTCGATACGGCCGTGGCGCGCGTAGAGATCGTCGATCACGGCACCGAAGCGCGTCGCGTCGCGCACGTCGCAGGCCAGGTATTCGACCTCGGCGCCGCGTGCGCGCAGCCTGGCGAGCGAGGTGCGGATCTCGCGATCCGCCATCAGGCGGCCGAGCGCGCGGTCGATGTCGACCGGCTTGGGCTTCTCGCCGCGCGCGCGCGCCTGCGCCAGCAGGGCCTTGCGCAGCTCGCCGGTATCGGTGATTTCGGCGGTGGCTTCGGCTTCCGGAGCGGGTTCGGCGCTGCGGCCGAGCAGCACGAGCTTGAGGCCCGGTACGGCGAGTTCTTCGACGATCTCGGCGGTGATGCCGCGCGCGCCGCCGGTGACCAGCAGCACCCAGCCGGCCTGCGGCTGCAGCTGCGGCGCGAAGGCGTGGTCGGCCGCCAGCGGCTGGGCGACGGTGATGCTGCCGTAGCGTTCGGCGCCGACATAACCGGCTTCCGGCTGCGTATCGCTGGCCAGCACTTCATCGGCCAGGTACTGCGCGATCTCGGCATCGGTCTGACCGTCGAAATCGACGCTGCGGATCGCGCTGTGCGGGTATTCCTGGCGCAGGCAGTTGGTGATGCCACAGACGCCACCGGCCAGCGGGCTGCCGGCACCGAAGGCGTCACGGCCCAGCGTGCCGCCGAGCCGCGTCGCGGCGATCAGGCGGATTCTTGCGAGCTGCGGCTCGACGAGCTTGGCGGCGTGGAACAGCGACAGCACGCTGCGCTCGCCCAGCGCCTGCCATTCGGCTTCGCTGCTCGCACTGGCAGCGTCGAGACCGTGCAGATGCAGCAGCACCTTGGCGGGGCCGTGCGCGGCCTGTGCGGCATTGATGGCGCTGGCCAGGCCAGCGGCATCACTGGCATCGACGACGTAGGGCGACAGGCCCTGCGCCTGCAGCGTCTGGCGCAGATTCGCGACGATCGTCG
>CBINNP010000240.1:0-5576 GCA_966252075.1 uncultured Solimonas sp. | reverse complement strand
CCACCATCAAGGCCCACATGACCGCCATCCTGCGCAAGCTCGGCCTGGTCCGCCGCACGCAGGCCGCGCTGCTGGCGCAGCGCGTGCTGAGCATCGAGGCGGCGGCGCCGCTGGTCGATGAGGACTAGCGGCGGGCCCTCACCCGCGTTTGGACACGCTGGGGAGTGACTCCATGTCACTCCCCAGTAGGCAAACGCCCTCTCCCGCAAGCGGGCGAGGGGCTTCAACGATCTAACTGCACTCACGCCCTCTCCCGCTTGCGGGAGAGGGGCCGGGGTGAGGGTGCGCGATCGCGCAGGACATCAGAATTTTCTCCAGCACCGCTTGCGTCTGCAGCAACACCTCGTCGTTCCAGAAACGCAGAACCGTCCAGCCCTGTTCGAGCAGCCAGCGATCGCGTGTCAGATCCTGGGAACTGTCGAGGTGCTGTCCACCATCGAGTTCCACGACCAGCCGTGCCGATGCGCAAACGAAGTCGGCTATGTACGGCCCGAGCGGAACCTGCCGACGAAACTTGAAGCTGCACAGGCGGCGATCGCGCAGTTGCAGCCACAGGTGATTCTCCGCGTCCGTCTGGTGGCGACGCAGATCGCGAGCGTTGCGGAGCAGGCGGGACGAGCGGGCGCGAGGCATGCGGCCAGCGTGGCGGCGATGGGCGATAAGCGCTGCGGATTGCGTCATAGCGTGCCCTCACCCCAACCCCTCTCCCGCAAGCGGGAGAGGGGCTCCTGCTGGACGCACCGCACCAACGCCCCCGCTTGCGGGAGAGGGCGTTTGGCTACCGGAGAGTGACATGGAGTTACTGCACGGCTTGTCCAAACGCGGGTAAGGGCGGCGCTTCTTCAGATCAGCCCCTGCATCAAGGCCCTGAGCGACGCCGGCTTCACCGGCTTGGCCAGCAAGGCATAGCCGGCATCGAGCGCGGCAGAGCGGGCCTGCGGTGTGTGGTCGGCGGTGAGGACGATGCCGCGCACGGCGACCGGCCACTGCGCGCGCAGGCGGCGCGCGACATCGATGCCGGTGGCGCCGTGGTCGAGGTGGTAATCGATCAGCAGCAGACGCGGCGCCGGGTGCGCGGCCGCCCAGGCCAGCGCTTCGCGTTCATCGCGGACCCAGTGCGGGGTATAGCCCCAGCGCCGCAGCAGCGCCGCGAGACTGTCGGCGACCAGTGCTTCGTTCTCGATGCACAGCACATCGCCGGCACCGCCGGCCGCTGAGGCCGAGGGAGACGGCGGTGCGGGTTCGGCGGCTGCTGCGCCGGCCGCCAGCGGCACGGTGATCGCAAAGCAGCTGCCGCGGCCTTCGAGCGAGCGCAGCGATAGCGCATGGCCGAGCCGCGCTGCCATGCGCTGGGCGATCGACAGGCCCAGGCCGAGGCCGCGGGTGCCGGCCTGTGCGCGCTCGGCGGCCGGGCCGCGGCGGAACTCCTCGAAGATCGTCGTGTGCTGCGCGGCGGGGATGCCCGGCCCGCTGTCGCCGACCTCGATGCGCACCGCGCCCGGCAGGCGGCGCACGCCGAGCAGCACACCGCCGCGTTCGGTGTAGCGCAGCGCGTTGGACAGGAAGTTCTGGACGATGCGGCGCAGCAGCACCGGATCGGTATCGAGCGCCAGCCGCCGGTTGCCACGAAAACGGAAGCGCAGGCCCTTGTCGGCGGCGATCGCCGCTGCCTCGTCGGCGAGTGGCTGCAGTACTTCTGAAACCGCCACCGCGCGCCGCTGTACCGGCAGGCCGCCGGCATCGAGGCGGGAGATGTCGAGCAGGCCGGCCAGCAGTTGCTCGGCGGCGGCGAGCGAGCGGCCCAGCTGGTTGAGCACGGTCTGCGCGCTGGCCGGATCGTTCTCGGCGGCGGCCAGGAACAGACGCGCGGCGTGGATCGGCTGCGCCAGATCGTGGGTCGCGGCGGCGAGGAAGCGGGTCTTGGCGGCGTCGGCGCGTTCGGCCACCGATTTGGCCTCGGCGAGCTGCAGGTTGAGCTGGGTCAGCTCCTGCGTGCGCGCCTCGACGCGGTCCTCCAGGGTTTCGTTGATCTCGCGCAGCGCCGCCTCGGCGCGCTTGTACGAGCTGACGTCGGCATAGCTGGTGACGAAGCCGCCGCCGGGCATCGGGTTGCCGCGGATCTCGATCACCGTGCCATCCGGCAGCTCGCGCTCGTGCACGTAGGCGCCACCTTCGCGCAGATGCACGAGGCGTCGCGCGATCAGCGCCTCGGCATCGTCGCCGCCGAGCAGGCCGCGGCCGATGTTGTGGCGGATCAGCTGTTCGATCGGTGCGCCGACGTGGACCAGCGGGTCCGGATAGCCGAACAGTTCGACGTAGCGGCGGTTCCAGGCCACCAGCCGCAGATCGCGATCGACGACGCTGACGCCCTGCGGCAGATTCTCCAGCGCGGCGCTGAGGCGCTCGCCGGAGATTTCCATCGCGTGATGGCTGGACGCGTCAAGCAGGCGGATCACCTCGTCCGGCTGCATGTCGCGGCCGGACAGTGCCGAGGACAGTGCCAGGCGCGCGGTGCCGGCGCCCAGGGCGCTGGCCAGCAGGCGCTCGACGTCGCGTGCGAAGCCGGCCGGTGCGCGCTCCTGCCGGCTCAGCTGCGCATGCGGCCCGTCGCTGATGAAGGCGCTGGCGCGTTCGGCGCCGAGAAAGCGTTCGAGCAGCGCGTACAGGTCGGCAACGGTCGCGGTGACGGTGATCGCCGCCGCGTTCGACGACGGCGACTGCGGCTCGCGCAGGAAGTGACCAGCCGCGAGCCGCTCGCTCAGCCCCGAGGGGCGCAGCAGCGAGATGCCGACCAGCACGAGCAGATTGCCCGCCAGGCTCAGCAGCGCGCCCGTGCTGATGTCCACCGCCACGCCGTCGGCGCGCAGCACCGGCAGCAGCACCAGTGCCAGCCAGACCAGCGCGCCGGTGAGCAGGCCCAGGGTGGCGCCATTGCGCGTTGCGCGCGACCAGTACAGGCCGATCAGCAGCGGCGGCGCCAGCTGCGCGATCGCCGCGAAGCTGACCAGGCCCAGCGAGGCCAGGCCGCCGGCTTCCGGGCCGTAGTGATGAAAGGCCCAGGCCAGCCCGGCCACTGCGAAGATCGCGATGCGGCGCGTGCCCTTGATGAAGTCGGTGAGGTCTTCGTCGCCACCGCGGCGGCGGGCGAGGCCGAAGCGCAGCGCCACCGGCAGCACCCATTCGTTGCAGACCATCGTCGCCAGAGCGATGCTGGCGACGATCACCATGCTGGTCGCCGCCGAGAAGCCGCCGATGTAGACAGCCAGCGTCAGCGCGGTCTGACCGGCCTGCTGCGGCAATGCCAGCAGGTAGACGTCGGCCGCGGTGCCGGGCAGCGCAGCCAGACCCGCCGCTGCCACCGGCAGCACGAACAGGCTGAACAGGGCCAGGTACAGCGGAAAGATGCGGCGCGCCGTCGGCAGGTCGCGCGCCTGCGCATGCTCGACGATGGTGACGTGGAACTGCCGCGGCAGGCACAGCACCGCGGCGCCGGCCAGCATCGTCTGTACCGCGAAGGCCAGCCACCACAACGGCTGATCGAGGCCGATACGGGCCAGCCGGGCGCTGGCCCCGAGCGATTGCGGCAGGCCGCCGTTGATGGCGAACACCGCGAACAGGCCCATGGCGACGAAGGCGGCCAGCTTGACCGCGGACTCGAACGCCACCGCCAGCACCATGCCGCGATGGCTCTCGCTGGACAGCACCTGCCGGGTGCCGAACAGCACCGCGAACAGCGCCAGCAGCAGCGCCACCGCCAGCGCGGTGTCGGGCAGGCGCACGCCGCTGTCGTGGCCGCGCACCAGCTCGTCGAAGGTGTAGGCGACGGCCTTGAGCTGCAGCGCCAGGTACGGCAGCACGCCGACCAGCGCCACCAGCACCACCAGCGCCGCCAGCGACGGCGAGCGGCCATAGCGTGCGCCGATGAAGTCGGCGACCGAGGTCAGGTTGTGGCGCTTGGACAACTGCACCATCCGCGCCAGCCAGCGGTAGCCGAGCGTGAACACCAGGGCCGGCCCGAGGTAGATCGGCAGAAAGGCGAGGCCGTCGCTGGCGGCGCGGCCGACTGCGCCGTAGAAGGTCCACGAGGTGCAGTAGACGCTGATCGCCAGCGCGTAGACCAGCGGATGGCGCTGCCGTTGGCGGGCCCGCGCATCGCCCCAGGCGGCGATGCCGAACAGCAGCGCCAGATAGCCCGCGGACATCAGGAACAGCGCCCAGGCCGGCAGCATGGGGTCTCCTCGTTCTTTGTGCCGTATTAGATCAAAGTCGAAGCGCTGCGCCGCGCCTGTCTCGACCAAGGTCGTATGGCGGCCGCGCAGCGTGCTGCCTAGTCTGCAAGGCACGAGAGCCGCGATCCGCCGGCCAGCGAGGAGACAACACCGTGAATGACCTGGATGAACTGCCGGCGGACATCCGCCGCATCGCCCTGAGCCCGGCCTTTGCGCAGCTCAAGGCGCGCCGCAACGCGCTGGCGCTGCGCCTGAGCATCGCCATGTGCGCGATCTACTACGGCTTCGTGCTGATGATCGCCTTCGGCAGGGACGCGCTGGCCACGCCGCTGGCCGGCGTCATCACCCTGGGCCTGCCGCTCGGGCTCGGTGTCATTCTGTCGGCGATCGTGCTGACCGGCCTGTACGTGCGCCGCGCCAACGGCGAGTTCGACCGTCTCAGCGCGCAGGCTGTTGGCGCTGCCAAGGGCTGAAGGAGACGATCATGAACAGACTCATCTCCACCCTCGCCTTGTTCGCCGGCAGCGGCGGCGCCGCGTTTGCCGCCGCGCTGGAGGGCCAGGCCGTCAAGCAGCCGACCAACTGGACCGCGATCACGATGTTCCTGGTCTTCGTCGGCCTGACGCTCGGCATCACGTACTGGGCGGCGCGGCGCACCAAGTCGCGCGCCGACTTCTATACCGCCGGCGGTGGCATCACCGGCCTGCAGAACGGCCTGGCGATCGCCGGCGACTACATGAGCGCGGCCAGCTTCCTCGGCATCTCGGCACTGGTGTTCGGTTCCGGCTTCGACGGCCTGATCTACTCGATCGGCTTTCTGGTCGGCTGGCCTGTGGTGACCTTCCTGGTCGCCGAGAAGCTGCGCAACCTCGGCAAGTTCACGTTTGCCGATGTCGCCAGCTATCGGCTCGACCAGAAGCGCATCCGCGTGCTGGCGGCGGCCGGCACGCTGACCACGGTGAGCTTCTATTTGATTGCGCAGATGGTCGGCGCCGGCCAGTTGATCAAGCTGCTGTTCGGCCTCGACTACAGCACCGCGGTGGTCGCGGTGGGTGTGCTGATGATCATCTACGTCACCTTCGGCGGCATGCTGGCGACGACCTGGGTGCAGATCATCAAGGCCGTGCTGCTCCTCGGCGGCGCCAGCTTCATGGCCTTCATGGTGATGGCCAGGACCGGCTTCTCGTTCGAGAGCCTGTTCCAGCAGGCGGTCAGCGTGCACAAGTCCGGCACCGGCATCATGGCGCCCGGCGGGCTGGTGAAGGACCCGGTGTCGGCGATCTCGCTGGGCCTGGCGCTGATGTTCGGCACCGCCGGCCTGCCGCACATCCTGATGCGCTTCTTCAC
>CBINNP010000239.1:0-5620 GCA_966252075.1 uncultured Solimonas sp. | reverse complement strand
ATCTGATCAACGCCGACCTGTTCACCTGCGGCATCGCCTCGATCCTGCAGGCCTGGGGCATCGGCAAGATCGGCGTGCGCCTGCCGCTGCTGCAGGGTGTGACCTTCACCGCGGTCAGTCCGATGATCGCCATCGGCCTGGCCGCCGGCGGCGGCGTGCCGGGCCTGCTGCAGATCTACGGCAGCGTCATCGTCGCCGGCCTGTGCACCTTCTTCGCCGCGCCGTACTTCGCGCGGCTGCTGCGCTTCTTTCCGCCGGTGGTGACCGGCACGGTGATCCTGATCATCGGCATCGCGCTGCTGCCGGTGGCGGCCAGCGATGTCGTCAACGGCGTCGGCCCGCAGCGCATGCAGGAGCCGGTGGAACTGAAGAACGTGCTCTATGCGCTGGCCACGCTCGGCCTGATCGTGGCGATCCAGCGCTTCTTCCGCGGCTTCATCTCCACCATCGCCGTGCTGCTGGGCCTGGCCTGCGGCACGCTGCTGGCGTGGGCCTGCGGCGACGCACACTTCGACGAGGTGCTGGCGGCGCCGCTGTTCGGCTACACGCAGCCGTTCCACTTCGGCATGCCCGGCTTCAACCTGTTCGCGATCGCCTCGATGCTGATCGTCATGCTGATCACCATGATCGAGACCACCGGCGACGTCTACGCCACCGGCGAGATCGTGCAGAAGCGCATCCGCGGCGACGACATCGCCCGCGCGATCCGCGCCGACGGTGCCGCCACCTTCCTCGGCGGCATCCTCAACTCGTTTCCGTACACCTGCTTTGCCGAGAACGTCGGCCTGGTGCGGCTGACACAGGTCAAGAGCCGCTGGGTGGTCGTCGCCGCCGGCGTGGTCATGCTGATCCTCGGCTCGCTGCCGAAGGCGGCGGCGGTGGTCGCCTGCATTCCGCACCCGGTGCTCGGCGGCGCGGCACTGGCGATGTTCGCGGCGGTGGCGGTGGTCGGCATCCAGACGCTGGCCAAGGTCGACTTCAACGATCACCGCAATATCGTCATCGTCGGCACCAGCCTCGGCCTGGGCATGCTGGTCACCGCCCAGCCGCATCTGGCCGCAGCGTTTCCGGGCTGGGCGCAGATCGCCTTCGGCAGCGGCATCACGCTGGCGGCGATCACCGCGATCGCACTCAACCTGCTGTTCAATCATCTCGGCCGCGGCATGTTCAGCCCCGCGGTCGCCGTCGCCGGCCGGCCCGGCGAGCTGATTGGCCTGGATACCGTCAACGCCATGGACTTCGCGCGCTTCG
Organism: uncultured Solimonas sp.; assembly: GCA_966252075.1. GTDB lineage: Bacteria > Pseudomonadota > Gammaproteobacteria > Nevskiales > Nevskiaceae > Solimonas. Next base: position 4,369 of record CBINNP010000239.1, on the reverse strand, counting down.
AGCAGACCTTCGGCGGCCTGGTCGAGAACACGCCGTGGGTGCTCGAACGCGCCTGGGCGATGCGCCCGTTCGCCGACACCCTGGCGCTGCGCGCGGCGTTCCAGAACGCACTGATCACCGGCAGCGCCGACGAGCAATTGCAGCTGATGAACTCGTTCGCCGATCTGGGCAGCGAGGACGACGCGCACAACGCCTACCTGCTCGACCATCTCGACGCCGGCGTCGGCGCACTCGACGACGGCGTGCAGCGGGACGTGCTGGAGATGTCGCGCGCCTACCGCGCGCACTTCGGCTTTCCGCTGATCGTCTGCGCGCGCGACGTCGAACGCTACGAGCGCGTCGTCCTCGACGGCTGGTCGCGGATGGCCAACGCGCCGGCCGTCGAACGCGCCGCCGGGCTGATCGAGATCGCAAGGATCGCCAACGTGCGCTTCAACGATCTGGTCGCCGACGCCAATCCGATCCAGACGGCGCGCGCCCGCGTCTATCACTCGCCCTGAACCGCATGCACCCCGCCACGATCCCCGTCATCGACATCAGCGCGCTGGCCGGCGACGCACTGGACGCGCGGCGGCAGGTCGCCGCCGAGATCGGCGCCGCCTGCCGCGGCATCGGTTTCTTCGCGGTGCGCGGCCACGGCATCACGCGCAGGCTGATCGCCGAAACCTTCGCCGCCTCGCGCGCTTTCTTCGCGCAGCCGCTGGACGCCAAGCGCGCGCTGGCGCTGAAACGGCACGGCCACAACCGCGGCTACGCCGGCTACGGCGACGAAGCGCTCGACGAACACGCCGCGCCGGATCTCAAGGAGGCCTACAACCTGATCTGGACCGACGGCCGCACGCGGCCGCCGAACCTGTGGCCGGCGCTGCCCGGCTGGCAGGCGACGCTGCAGGCCTACTTCGACGCCGCGCTGACCGTCGGCCGCCGCATCCACCGCGCCTTCGCGCTCGATCTGGATCTGCCGGAGGATTTCTTCGCCGACAAGATCGACCGGCCGATGGCGACCTTGCGCCTGCTGCACTATCCGCAGCGCGCGCCGCAGGACGCGCCGCCCGGCGAGATCGGCGCCGGCGCGCACACCGACTACGGCAATCTGACGCTGCTGGCCACCGACGGCGTCGCCGGCCTGCAGGTGCAGCCGCGCGGCAGCGCGCAGTGGCTGGACGTGCCGGCGCTGCCCGGCGCCTTCATCTGCAACATCGGCGACTGCCTGATGCGCTGGGCCAACGACGTCTACGTGTCGACGCCGCACCGCGTGCTGCCGCCGCCGGCCGAGCGCTATTCGATCGCCTTCTTCCTCGATCCGAATCCGGACGCGCAGGTCAGCGCCATTCCCAGCTGCGTCGCCGCCGGCACCGCGCCGCGGCACCCGCCGATCAGCGCCGCCGACTACCTGCAGTCACGCTTCACGGCCACCTACGGCGGCTGAGCGCCGCCGGCTTCAGCGCGGCAGCGGCGCCTCGACGCCCTGCACGTACCAGTCCAGCGCGGTCAGCTGCGCCGGCGTCAGCGCGCTGCCGGCAGGCACTTTCACCGCGCCCTTCTGGTCCTTGAGCGGGCCCTGGAACACTTCGAAGCGATGCTCGGCGAGCGCCTTCTTCTGCTCGCCGAAAGTCTTCAGCGTGGCCGCCGGAATGCCCGGCAGCAGCGCCGCGACATCGACCATGCCCTCGGCGACACCCCACTTGGTGTCGGCGCTCTTCCAGCTGCCGGCGAGCACGTCCTTGGCGGTCTTGATGTAGAACGGACCCCAGTCGACGATGCCGGCGGCGAGCTGCGCCGTCGGCGCGAAGCGCGACATGTCGGAGTTGCGGCCGCAGGCGAACACGCCCTTCTGCTGCGCCACCTGCAGCACTGCCGCCGAGTCGGTGTTCTGGCTCAGCACGTCGGCGCCCTGCGCGATCAGCGTCTCGGCGGCCTGCCGCTCCTTGCCCGGGTCGTACCAGGTGTTGACCCAGATCACCTTGGTCTTGATCCTGGGATTGACCGCCTGCGCGCCGAGCGTGAAGGCGTCGATGTTGCGGATCACTTCCGGAATCGGGAACGAGGCGACGAAGCCGAGGGTGTTGCTCTTGGTCTTGCCGCCGGCGAGCACGCCGAGCAGGTACGAGGATTCATAGGCGCGCGCCTCGTAGACGCCGACGTTCTTGGCGGTCTTGTAGCCGGTGGCGTGCATGAACACGGTCTTCGGGAACATCCGGGCGACTTTCAGCGTCGCCTCCATGTAGCCGAACGAGGTGGTGAAGATCAGGCGGTTGCCGTCGGCGGCGAGCTGGCGGATCACGCGCTCGGCGTCGGCGCCCTCCGGCACGCTCTCGACATAGCTGGTCTTGACCTGCCCGAGCATCGCCTTCTCCAGCGCCAGGCGGCCGAGGTCGTGCGAATAGGTCCAGCCGGCATCGCCGATCGGGCCGACGTAGACGAAGGCGACTTTGAGCGGCTCGGCGGCGAACGCCGCCGGCGCGGCCAGCGCCGCAGCCGACGCGGCCAGTGCAGCGACGCAGAAACGGCGCAGCCAGCTGAGCGTGGCGCGGCGGGCGGGATCGACGGTCGGGGTCATGGTTTCACTCGGCTCGGGGCTGCAGGAGGCGCAGCCTTGGGGTTCAAAAGCAAGGACTGTGCGCAGATGCGGCGACGTAGGCATCGAGCTGCGCCAGATAGGCATCGCGCGCGGCCGACGGCAGCCAGGCGCTGAGAAAGCTGTTGCGCGCCAGCTGCACGACGGCGGCGCGGTCGAGGCCGGCCACCTGCTGCACGCGCAGCAGCAGATCGCCGACGTAGAGCCCGCGCTTCATGCCGGGGTCGTCGGAGTGCACCGACACCTGCAGCCCGGCTTCGAGCAGCCGGCGGATCGCCCCGGCGCGATATTCCATGCGGCCGGCGATCTCGGTGTAGAACAGCGTCGGTGCCGCCGTCAGGCCGATGCCGCGCTCGCGCACCGCCTCGACCAGCGCCGGATCGTCGAGGACGTTGAGGCCGTGGTCGATGCGCTCGACGCCGAGCACGTCGAGCGCGCCCCAGTGATGCGCGACGGTGTTGGGCTGGCCGACGTCGCAATGCGTGGTCAGGCGCAGGCTCTGGCGCCGCGCCTCGTCGTACAGCGCGGCGAACTTCTGCGGAAAGCCGTCGACCTCCGGATTGTCGAGGCCGATGCCGATGAAGCCGGCGCGCCAGGGCGCCGCCTCGCGCAGCACCTGCAGCGCCGCTTCGAGCGGCCGGTCACGCAGTAAGCAGACGATGTACTGCGCCTGCAGGCCCAGCCGCTGCCGCGCCTCGTCGCGCGCCTGCAGCAGCCCTTCGAAGATCGCCGCCAGCGGCACGCCGCGCTCCAGATGCAGCTGCGGATCGAAGAACACCTCGGCGTAGCGCACGCCCTGCTGCTGCGCGCGCTCGAAGTAATGCAGCGCCCGCTCGCGGAAATCGGCGGCGCTGCGCAGCGCCGCGATCAGCTCCTCGTAGATGCCGATGAAGCTGGGCAGGTCGTGCGCCTCGCGCAGGCGCCGGCGCACCGCCTCGGCGTCCGTGTACGGCGTGGCGATGCGGTTGCGCGCGGCCAGCCGCAGATACAGCTCCGGCTCCAGCGTGCCTTCGACGTGCACGTGCAGCTCGGCCTTGGGCAGGCCCATGATGAAGCGTTCCAGCGTGGCGGCGCCGGCCGTCATCTCAAGCGCGCCACCACCGCCGCGTACTCGCCGCGCTGGCGCGCGAGGATGTGATCGAGCGCCTGCGTGCCGTGCTCGGCCTGCTGCGGCGCGATCCAGCTGTCGGTGTCGGGATGCTGGAAGAACACCAGCGAGCGGCGCACGCTCGGCGGCGCCGAACGCGGCGGATTGACGACGCGGTGCGGATTGGCCGGGATGCGCCCGCCCGACCACAGGTGCAGCAGATCGCCGGCCTGCAGCAGCCAGGCATCGTCGCGGAAGTGCACCGGCACCCAGTCGAGGCCACTGCCGATCGCCGCTTCGAGCCCGCCCGGCGCGTCGTCGGCCCACAGCAGGGTGATGCCGCCGATGTCGGTGTGCGGCTGCGCACGCAGCCGGCCCGTTTCCGGCGGCTGTATCTGCGCGTGGAAATGGTTGAGCACGAGGTTGGAGTGCTGCTGCTGCGTCCACGCCGGCAGCTCGGCGGCCGGCAGCGCGAGGCCGTCCGCGAGCAGGCTGACGATGCGGCTGGCCAGCGCGTGCAGCGCCACGTAGAGCTGCGTCCAGGCGTCGCGGAACGCCGGCGGCTGCTGCGGCCACAGCGCGAAGCTGTCGGCCCAGACCCGCGGCGGCAGCTGTGCGCCGCCGGGCTACAGGCGCAGCTCGAAGCGCTCCATCAGATCGGCCCCGGGGCCGGACTCCGAGACCGGCTGCCAGCCGTACCAGGG
>CBINNP010000238.1:0-5621 GCA_966252075.1 uncultured Solimonas sp. | reverse complement strand
CCGCTGATCGCGTTGAGAGGCTGCTGCATGCCGAGCCGCGACATGCTGCTGCTGATGCTGCTCTGCAGTACGGCTGCTGCACCTTGCAGCCTGCGCACCGGCCGTACCGCCGCCTCCAGGCTGGACGTACCGCAGAGCCCGCAGCCGGTACGGCCGGTGAGACTGCGCTCGCGTCCCCTCAAGGCGTCATAGCGTCGCTGCGGGATCAGCATCTGCAGCGAGATGCCCTTGTCCGTATGCAGACGATCGACGATCTCGATCTCATGGCTGGCATCGACAATTCCTTCTGCCAGCGTGAAGCCGACGGCGAAATCGTCGAGATCATCGGGTGTCACCATCATCACCGCATGCGAGTGGCCGTTGTAGACCAGTGCGATCGGCGTCTCGTCTGCCAGCATTTCCTGGCGATCGATGCGCAGTTGCGGCTCGTAGCGGATGGCGGAGGCCCTGCGCAGCGGATCATGCGACACGGTGCTGCTCCAGCCAGGCACGGCCACTGTCGGTCAGGCGCAGGCGAGGCAGTTCCTCGCCATCCACCTCGATCAGCTTCGGCGTGCCGCACGTTGCACAGGCGGCGCCCAGTGCAGCCAGCATCCGGTAAAGCTGACTCTGGCCGATCGCCAGCTTCCGGGCGATCTTCGCCGGCGCCGCACTGTCCTCGCCAGACAGCAGTTCGAGCAGGCTGAAAAGCTGATCTTCCGTCATCAGGAATTCGCAGTGCAGCGGCGCAGGCGTACCGGAATGGACTTGGAGGTCGGCGTCCGTGCACGGTCGGCATACGAATCCAGTGGCACTAGCGGATTGGTCTCCGGGTAGTAGGCGCCGATGCAGCCAGCCGGGATGTCATATTCCACCAGCTTGAATCCGGGCACCACGCGCTCGCCGTCGTGCCAGACCGAGATGATGTCGACCTGCTCGCCGGCACTTAGCTGCAGGCGCGCCAGGTCGGCTGCGCTGATGAAGCAGACCCGCCGCTCGCCGTGAATACCGCGATAGCGGTCATGCAGGCCATAGATGGTGGTGTTGTACTGATCGTGACTGCGCATCGTCATCAAGGTCAGCAGCGTCTGGTCTGCCGGTACCGGCGCCGGAGGAAGCGCATGCGCGAAGAACACCGCCTTGCCCGCGGCATTGACCCAGCGGCGCTCGCGGGCCGAGTTGCCGAGATAGAAGCCGCCTGCGGCTGCGACACGCTGGTTGAAGTTCTCGAAGCCGGGAATGACGTCGGCGATCTTGTCGCGGATGCGGTCGTAGTCGGCGACCAGCCACGCCCATGGCGTCTTGCTGCGCGGACCGAGCGTCGCCGATGCCATACCGGCGACGATCGCCGGTTCCGACAGCAAGTGCTCCGACGCGGGCGCATTCATGCCCATCGAGATGTGCACCATGCTCATCGAGTCTTCGACGGAGACGCCCTGCGCACCGCCCTCCTGCAGATCGACTTCGGTGCGGCCCAGGCACGGCAGGATCAATGCCTCGACGCCATGTACCAGATGCGAGCGATTGAGCTTGGTCGAGACGTTGACGCTCAGGGCGCAGCGGCGCAGCGCCTGCGCGGTACGCAGAGTGTCGGGTGTCGCGGCTGCAAAGTTGCCGCCCATGCCGATGAACACTTTGACCTCGCCGCGCAGCATCGCTTCGATACTGCCGACGACATCGTGCCCATGCGCACGTGGCGGGCTGAAATCGAATGCCTGCGCCAGCCGATCGAGAAACGCCTCGGTCGGCTTCTCGTAGATACCCATCGTACGATCACCCTGTACGTTGGAGTGGCCCCGCACGGGACAGGCGCCAGCACCCGGCCGGCCGATATTGCCGCGCAGCAGCAGCACGTTGACCAGCATCTGGATCGTCGCGACTGAATGCTTGTGCTGGGTGATGCCCATGCCCCAGCAAAAGATCGTCGCGCCAGCGCGACGATAGACTTCGGCCGCCTCCTCAATCTGTGCGCGCGTCAGTCCCGAACCTGCTTCGATCTCGGCCCATGACGTATTCAGGATCTGCGTGCGGAACGACGCGAAATCACGGGTGTGCTCGGTGATGAACGCCGTGTCGAGCGCGTCGGCCTCGATCACGCAGCGCGCGATGCCAGCCAGAACCGCCAGATCGCCGCCGAGGCGTGGCTGGTAGTAGTGCGAGGAGATTCGCGTCGAGGCGCCGGTCGACATCTCGACCGGGCTCTGCGGATGCGCGAAGCGCTCCAGACCCCGCTCGCGAACCGGGTTGAGGCTGACGATCCTGCAGCCCCGCTTAGACGCCGCACGCAACTCTCCCAGCATCCGTGGATGATTGGTGCCCGGATTCTGTCCGAAGATGAAGATCGCATCGGCATGCTGAAAATCTTCCAGCAACACGGTGCCTTTGCCGATGCCGATCTGCTCGCCCAGCGCAACGCCGGACGGCTCGTGACACATGTTCGAACAATCCGGCAGGTTGTTGGTGCCGAACTCGCGGACAAAAAGCTGATACAGGAATGCCGCTTCGTTCGAGGTGCGGCCGGAGGTATAGAAGGCCGCTTCGTCCGCATGCGCCAGCGCATTGAGATGCTGGGCGATCAGTGCAAATGCCTGTGGCCAGGCGATGGGTACGTAGCGATCGCTACCCGCGTCGTAGCGCATCGGCTCGGTCAGACGCCCCCGCGCTTCGAGCCAGTGATCATCCTGTGTCAGCAACTCGCTGACCGTATGCGCCGCGAAGAATTCACGCGTCACGCGTCGCGCGGTGGCTTCGGCAGCCACGGCCTTGACGCCGTTCTCGCAGAATTCGAAGGTCGAGTGGTGGTTCGCATCCGGCCACGCGCACCCCGGGCAGTCGAACCCGTCCGGCTGATTGGCCTTGAGCATCGTCAGCGAGCCGAGGCTGACGATGCCCTGCTCGCGGACGTGGTGCAGCGAGCTGGCCAGCGCAGGCCAGCCGCCGGCGGGACCGGAATACGGAGGCTCCTTGGCCTTGGACATCATCAGCTCCTTAGCAGTCGACGGCCGGCCCATGCAGCGCCCGGACCGGGATCGCAGTGTCGATCAATTCGACCGCTTCGCAAAGCGCACCCGTTGCCTCAGGTCCCCGCGAGACGGGCGATCACCGCCGCCGCCATGCGGGTATGTCCTTCGCCCGTCGGATGCAGACCGTCATCGCCGATCAGCGTGGCGTTGCCATCGAGCACTGTGCGCAAATCCAGAGCCTGAGGATCGAGACGAAGGACCAGGGCGCTGACGGCAGCAAGATCGGCGGCGTTCCAGAACGTTGCCATCGATGCCCAGAACGGGCTCGCCGCGGCACGTCCGGCGTCAAGGCTTGCCGGCGCCAGCGACAGCCATCGCGCACCGCTGAAGCTGGCCCTGAGCAAGCGCAGGTTGCGCTCGGTTTCGGCAATCGAAAGCTGAGTCGGTGTCTCCGGGCTGCCGAAGCGGCGCGCATCGTTGCCGCCGCCGAGAAACAGCACATGGGCCGGCTTTAGCGCGGCGAAGAACGGCGCCCTGGCGACGATCTGCGGGGTGGCATCGCCTGACACGCCAGCATTGACGAACTGCACCGTCGATTCGGGGAAGCGCAAGCGGTAGGCCCGCGCGAGCACCTCGAACCAGGACAGGCGATCGGCCGTCAGGCTGTCGCCGAGACCGAGCACGACCTGCCCGTCCGCAAACGGCAGCGCCGCCAGTTGTGCGGCGATCCGGCTGTCGGCGAGCAACACCTCGGCGCTGCGACTGACCTCGCCACTCAGTTGCGCACGGATCTTCTGGAAGCCGTCGGGGGCCACGCCGAAGAAGGCTGCGCTGAGCTGATCGTTGACGGTCGGCAACGGTGGCAGGATCTTCTCCAGTTGCAGAAGGCGGACAAAGAAGTGGAGTTGTTCTTCAGGCACACGGCACCTCGTGACGAAAAGTATGAAACGCTGATCAGGCCGCGTCGCGCCGGGTATCGGCAAGCAGGCCGCGCGATCTGGCCATGGTCAGCGCGGTATCCTCGATCATGTCTTCCTGGCCGCCGATCATCTTCTTGCGGCCCAGTTCGACGAGGATGTCGCGCGCAGGCACCCCGTACTTCTTCGACAGACGCTCTGCATGCAGCAGGAAGGTCGAATAGACGCCGGCGAAACCCAGCGTCAGCGACGAGCGATCGACGCGGACGATGTGGTCCATCATCGGGAAAATGACGTCCTGCGTCAGATCCATCAGCTTGAACAGATCGCAGCCGGTCTCGATACCCATGCGCTCGCAGACCGCAACGAACACTTCGAGCGGCGTGTTGCCGGCACCGGCACCGAAGCCGCCCACCGAAGCGTCGATGCGCGTGGCGCCTTCTTCGATGGCGGCGATCGAGTTGCTGATCCCCAGGCCCATGTTGTGGTGTCCGTGAAAGCCGATTTCCGTGTCCGGCTTGAGCACATCGCGCAGCGCGCGCACGCGATCACGCACGTCGGACGGCAGCATGTAGCCGGCCGAATCGGTGATGTAGACCGTCTGTGCTCCGTACGACTCCATCATCCGCCCCTGCTCCGCCAGACTTTTGGCATCGTTGAGGTGGGCCATCATCAGAAAGCCGGAAGTGTCCATGCCGAGCTTGCGCGCATAGGCGATGTGCTGGGGACTGGTGTCGGCTTCGGTGCAGTGCGTGGCCACATGCACGCTGCGTACGCCGTGGTCGTAAGCGCTCTGCAGTTCCTTCATGGTGCCCAGTCCGGGGATCAGCAGGCAGCTGATCCGGGCCTGCTTCATCTTCGGACAGACCGCGCTCCAGTACTCCTCGTTGCTGCTCAGCGCAAAGCCATGCTGCAGCGAATTACCTCCGAGGCCGGCGCCATGCGTGACCTGGATCAGCGGCACGCCGGCATCGTCGAGCGCGGTGGCGACCTGCACCATCTGCTCGACGGAAATCTGCTCACGCTTGGCGTGCATGCCATCGCGCAGGCTCATGTCATGAAGGATGATCTTGCGGCCTTTGATGTCGATCGTGCTCATCACGCGGCCTCCTGAACACTCTTGAGTTGATAGCGGCCGGCGACGATCTCGTGGGCGAACATCTCTGCCGTACGCGCCGCTGCGGCGGTCATGATGTCGAGATTGCCGGCGTACTCCGGCAGGTAATCGCCAAGCCCCTTGACCTCCATGAAGGTCGCCACCTTGTTACCGTCGAACACCGGGCCATTGACCAGCCGATAGCCGGGCACATACTTCTGCACCTCGGTCACCATCTGCAGAACAGACTCGCGGATGCGCGGCTGATCCGGCTCATCCTCGGTCAGGCAATAGATGGTGTTGCGCATGATCAGCGGCGGATCGGCCGGGTTGACCACGACCAGCGCCTTGCCGCGCTTCGAACCACCGACCTTGCAGACCGCATTCGAGGTCGTGTAAGTGAATTCGTCGAGATTGGCACGCGTGCCCGGCCCGATCGACTTGGACGCCACCGTCGCGATGATCTCCGCGTAGTCGACCGGCTGCACGCGCGATACCGCATGCACCATCGGGATGGTCGCCTGCCCGGCGCAGGAGATCATGTTGACGTTCATCGCCTGCGCCGCCGCGTGCTGCTGCAGGTTGACCGGCGGCACGCACAGGCCGCCGATGGCGGCCGGCGTGAGGTCGATCATCAGCACGCCGAGCGCGGTCAGCTTGTCGGAG
>CBINNP010000237.1:0-5633 GCA_966252075.1 uncultured Solimonas sp. | reverse complement strand
TGCGCGAGACCCGAGCGGCGCTCGGATCCGGGGACACGTGCGTCGAATCGGTGCAGTTCGTGTGCTTCGGCGACGAGGTGTGGGACGCCTACCGGACCGTACTGGCCGCGCCGCTATAATTGCGCCCCCGCGCAACGCGGCGCGTCCCCCCAGTCGTCAGCCATCGCACTCTCCAGGGAGTCTCCAGCCATGTCGGACAGCTTCAAGTCCAAAGCCAGCCTCAAGGTCGGTTCCAAGACCTATTCGTACTTCAACCTCAAGGCGCTCGAGCCGAAGTTCAACATCTCGCGCCTGCCCTACTCGATCAAGGTGCTGCTCGAGAACGTGCTGCGGCACGAGGACGGACTGAACACCACCAAGGCGGACATCGAGGCGCTGGCCGGCGCCGACTTCAAGAGCCTGCCCAACAAGGACATCAACTTCACGCCGGCGCGCGTGATCCTGCAGGACTTCACCGGCGTGCCCTGCGTGGTCGATCTGGCGGCGATGCGCGATGCGATCAAGCAGCTCGGCGGCGATGCCGCCAAGGTCAATCCGCTATGCCCGGTGGAGCTGGTGATCGACCACTCCGTGATGATCGACCATTACGGCAGCAAGGACGCCCTGGACCTCAACGCCAAGGTGGAGTTCCAGCGCAACCAGGAGCGCTACACCTTCCTGCGCTGGGGCCAGGAGGCGCTGAAGAACTTCAAGGCGGTGCCGCCGGATACCGGCATCGTCCATCAGGTCAACATCGAATATCTCGCACGCGTCGTCTTCGAGAATCAGGACGGCCTGCTCTACCCCGATTCCTGCTTCGGTACTGATTCGCACACGACGATGGTCAACGGCATCGGCGTGCTCGGCTGGGGCGTCGGCGGCATCGAGGCTGAAGCGGCGATGCTCGGCCAGCCGTCGTCGATGCTGATTCCGGAAGTGATCGGCGTGCGTGTCACCGGCAAGCTGGCGGAAGGTGCGACCGCCACCGATCTGGTGCTGACCGTCACCGAGATGCTGCGCAAGCGCGGCGTGGTCGAGAAGTTCGTCGAGTTCTTCGGCCCGGGGCTGGCTAACCTCTCCGCATCGGACCGCAACACCATCGGCAACATGGCGCCGGAATACGGCGCGACCTGCGGCATCTTCCCGATCGACGACGAGACCTTGGCCTACCTGCGCCTCACCGGCCGCAGCGAGGAACACATCGCGGTGGTCAAGGCCTATGCGCAGGCGCAGGGCATGTGGTGGACGCCGGATGCGCCGGAAGCCGAGTACACGGACGTGCTGCATCTGGATCTGGGGACGATCAAGCCCAGTCTCGCCGGCCCCAAGCGCCCGCAGGACCGCGTGCTGCTGACCGACGTCAAGGCCAATTTCCGTGAGGCCTTCGCTGCCGAGCAGCGCCTGCGTCCGTCGAAGGGGCCGGCCAGCGTCAGCAACAAGGGCCAGAGCTATCCGCTCAGGGACGGCGCCGTCGTCATCGCTGCGATCACGTCCTGCACCAACACCTCGAACCCGAGCGTGCTGATCGGCGCCGGCCTGCTGGCGAAGAAAGCGCGCGCGCTTGGCCTTGTCACGCAACCCTGGGTGAAGACCTCGCTGGCACCGGGCTCGCTGGCCGTCACCGAGTATCTGAAGAAGGCCGATCTGCTGCCGTATCTGGAGGAGCTCGGCTTCTTCGTCTCCGCCTACGGCTGCACGACCTGCATCGGCAACTCCGGCCCGCTCGACGAGCCGATCGGCAAGGCGATCCAGGACCACACCCTGAGTGTGTCGGCGGTGCTGTCCGGCAATCGCAATTTCGAGGGGCGCGTCCATCAGGACGTGCGCATGAATTACCTCGCCTCGCCGCCGCTGGTGGTGGCCTATGCGCTGGCCGGCAGCACCGACATCGACCTGACGAGCGAGCCGATCGGCAAAGGCAGCAATGGTCAGGACGTTTATCTGAAGGACATCTGGCCCAGCAACCAGGAGATCCAGCAAGTCGTCGCGCAGGCGGTCACCAGCGAACTGTTCAAGAAGAGCTACGCCGACGTGCTCAAGGGAGATGCACGCTGGCAGTCGATCCAGGTCACCAAGTCCGAGACCTACCACTGGGACGCCAAGAGCACGTATATCCAGAACCCGCCGTACTTCGTCGGCATGACCAAGACGCCGCCGGGCATCCAGCCGATCCGCAAGGCGCGCGTGCTGGCGGTGCTCGGTGATTCGATCACCACCGACCACATCTCGCCAGCCGGCGACATCAAGAAGGACGGCCCTGCGGGCCGCTACCTCGAAGCGCACGGCGTCAAGAAGGTCGACTTCAACAGCTTCGGCTCACGGCGCGGCAATCACGAGATCATGATGCGCGGCACCTTCGCCAACACGCGCATCAAGAACGCGATGACGCCGGGCGTCGAGGGCGGCGTCTCGCGCTATATCGGCAAGGACGGCAGCGCCGGTCCGGTCGAGGCGATCTACGACGTGGCGATGAAGCACCAGGCCGATGGCACGCCGCTGGTGGTGCTGGCCGGCAAGGAATACGGCACCGGCTCATCGCGCGACTGGGCGGCCAAGGGCACCATCCTGCTCGGCGTCAAAGCGGTGATCTCGGAAAGCTTCGAGCGCATCCACCGCGCCAATCTGGTCGGCATGGGCGTGCTGCCGCTGAACTTCACCGACGGCCAGAGCGCGGTCGCGCTCGGTCTCGACGGCACCGAAGTCTTCGACTTCGACGGGCTGGTCGCCGGCGCGCGGGAAGTCGGCGTCACCGCGACCAAGGCCGATGGGCAGGTCATCCGCTTCCAGGCCCGCGTCCGCATCAACACACCGATGGAATGGCAGTACTACCAGCACGGCGGCGTGCTGCAGTACATGCTGCGGCAGATGGCCGCCTGAATCACGGAGCACGCAATGAACACCATGAGTCCCGCCGAACAACGCCTGTACGCGACCCTGCAGGCCCTGGTTGCCGATCCGCAGCGCCTGCTGGAGGCGCTGCGCCATGCGGGCCTGGAACTGGTGGACCGGCGCGCGAACGAGATGGTGTGCCGCTGGGTTTCCGTGCTCGAACGGCCGGTGCCGCCGGAGGCCGATACCATCATCCGCACGATCACGACGACCAATCAGGCCGGCAGCTTCTCCTCCACGCACTGGCTGGACGGGTTGCGCGGCCCGAACACGGCCGTCGGCCCGCAAATCGTCGCTGGCTGAAGCAGGCCGCGCTGGACTACCGCAAGGATCGAAGCAGACGGACGCTGGCAGCGTGACTTCCCACGACCACGGGCGGCATCTGCGCGAACCGCTGCGCATCTTCGTGCTGGCGCTGGTGACCGCACTCGGTGTGTATCTCTGCTATCGCCTGACACGGCCGTTCCTGCCGGCGATCAGCTGGGCGCTGGCGCTGGCGATCCTGTTCGCGCCCTGGCAGCGACGGCTCGAGGCGCGGCTGCGTCACCACAACAGCGTCGCCGCGCTTCTCGCGGTATTCGTGATCGGCCTGATCGTCGTCGTGCCGGCGACGCTGGTCGGACAGCAGCTGCTGGCGCAGGCGGCGAGCGGCGCTTCGCTCATCGAGGCGAAGATCGCCTCCGGCGAATGGCGTCGCGCCGTCGAAGCACAGCCCGTGCTTGCACCGCTGCTCGAACGCCTGGAGCGCTATCTCGACTTGCCGGGGCTGGTACGGGCGATGTCCGACAAGCTCAGCGGCGCGGCCGGCACGATCGTCCGCGGCTCGGCGATACAGACGGCGAACTTCTTTCTGATCTTCTATCTGCTGTTCTTCTTCCTGCGCGATCGTGCCAGCGCGCTGCGGGGGCTGCATGCCCTGTCGCCGCTGCGCGAGGCCGATATGCAGCGGCTGCTACAGCGCATCGACGATACCGTCCACGCCACCGTCTATGGCACGCTGGCGGTCGCCGCGATCCAGGGCACGCTCGGCGGCCTGATGTTCTGGTGGCTAGGTCTGCCCGCGCCGCTGCTGTGGGGCGTGGTGATGACACTGCTGGCTGTCGTGCCGGTGCTCGGTACCTTCGTCGTGTGGATTCCAGCGGCGCTGTTCCTGGCGCTTGAGGGCAGCTGGGAGAAGGCGCTGGTGCTCGCCGCCTGGGGCGCGCTGGTGGTCGGTACCATCGACAATCTGTTGCGGCCGATCCTCGTCGGCGATCGCCTGAAGATGCACACCGTGCTGGCCTTCATCGCGATGGTCGGCGGTCTTGCGCTGTTCGGCGCCGCCGGCTTGATCATCGGCCCTCTGGTACTGACGGTGACGATGGTGCTACTCGAACTATGGCCGTTGCAGCTGGCGCAGTTTGCCGCAAACACCGACGACGATCCGCCGCGTGATTAGGGCCTGTTAACGCTATGGCCGCGATTCAGCGACGCCCTCTGATCAGGGCGGCAAGCCGCGTCGCGGCCTCGATGAAGCCGACGATGAGACCGCCGACGAACACGCCGGCCGCGGCCGCGAACAGCGTCGACAGCAGAGGCGAGCCGATGCCGCCGGCCGAAGCCGCAAACCGCTCCTGCAGGTGATGCAGTGCCGGCACGCCGTGGACGATGATGCCGCCGCCGACCATGAACATCGCCGCGGTGCCGACCACCGACAGGAATTTCATCAGCCAGGGCGCGAAGCGCAGCAGGCCCGCGCCCAGGGCGCGTGCGGCCGCCGAAGGCCGCGCCAGCAAGTGCGTGCCGGCGTCGTCGAGCTTGATGATGCCGCCGACGAGGCCATAGACGCCGACCGTCATCACCACCGAAATCGCGGCGAGGACGGCCAGCTGCTGCGGCAGGGCGGCGCCGGCGATCGCGCCGAGCGAGATGACGATGATCTCGGCCGAGAGAATGAAGTCGGTGCGCACCGCGCCCTTGATCTTGTCGCGTTCGTACGCCACCAGATCGACGTCCGGATCGGCCAGCGCCCGCACGTGCCCGCTGTGCTGCGCCTCGTCTTCGGCCTTCGAGTGCAGCAGCTTGTGCGCGATCTTGTGAAAGCCTTCGTAGCAGAGAAAGGCGCCGCCCAGCATCAGCAGCGGCGTCACAGCCCACGGCAGCAGGCTGCTGATGGCGACCGCAACCGGCACCAGGATCAGCTTGTTGATCGCCGAACCCTTGGCCACCGCCAGCACCACGGGCAGTTCGCGATCGGCCCGGACGCCGCTGACCTGCTGCGCGTTGAGGGCGAGATCGTCGCCGAGCACGCCGGCGGTCTTCTTGGTGGCGAGCTTGGTCATCGCCGCAACGTCGTCGAGGATCGTGGCGATGTCGTCGATCAGTGTCAGCAGGCTGCTGCCGGCCATCGAAATGCTCCGAAGGAATTCAGGACCCGCGCTTGACCGTGAATGGCGAGAACGCCTGGCATTCCGGCATCAGCGAGATGGTGTTGATGTTGACATGCGCCGGCCGCGAGGCGACCCAACAGACCGTGTCGGCGATGTCCTCGGCGGATAGTGGCTGAGTGCCGGCGTAGACGGCGGCGGCCTTGCCGGCATCGCCATTGAAGCGCACCAGCGAGAACTCGGTTTCCGCCATGCCCGGTTCGATGTTGCTGACACGCACGCCAGTGCCGACCAGATCGGCGCGCAGGTTCAGCGAGAACTGGCGGACGAAGGCCTTGGTGCCGCCGTAAGTGTTGCCGCCCGGGTACGGCCACTCGCCCGCCACCGAACCGATGTTGA
>CBINNP010000236.1:0-5636 GCA_966252075.1 uncultured Solimonas sp. | reverse complement strand
TCGAGCAGATCGTCGACCATGGCGCTCAGGGCAGCGGCGTGACGATTGATATGGTCGAGCGAGGCGCCAAAACCGCTGACCGGTGCATCGCGCTGATCCTGGATGGCGCGCTGCATCACCTGGGTCCAGCTGACGATCGACTGCAACGGTGTGCGCAGTTCATGCGAGACCGCCGACACGAAATCGTCCTTCGCCTGGCTGGCGGCCTCTGCGGCTGCGCGCAGCTCGCGCTCCTGCTGCAACTGCTGTTCGCGGTGCTGCGCGCTGCGCTCGGCGCGGCGGAAGTCGCGGACGATCAGCGACCACAGCAGGCCCGCCAGCAGCATCGAAATCAGGCTGGGAACCAGAATGGCGATCAGCGCCTGGCGGCGTGTCGCCTCCAGCTCGCGGCCGAAACCGATGTTGATCGCCGACTGGCGGTCGCGCAGCACGTAGGCGGCCTGGCGCAACTCGTCCATCGCCGTCTTCTGCGAGACCAGTGCCGGTTCGAGTTCGGCATGACCGGGGCCGACGCGATCGCGGATGGCGATGCAGGCCTCGGCCTGCTCGAGCATGGTCCGCAGCGCGGCGAACAGGCGCTGCTCCGCTTCGGCGTTCTCCGGAAAGCGTGCCAGCTCGCGGCCGAGATCGCTGATCTGCACGTCGAGGCCTTTCATGGCTTCGCCATAGACCACCAGGAAGCTCGGCGAGCCGGACAGCAGATAGCCTCGCGTCCCGGTCTCGATGTCCTTGGCCAGCGACAGCACGGTGTTGATACGCGCCTCGACGCGCAAACCGAAGCGCACGCGCTCCTGATGGTCGAATACCTGACGCGAGCTCTGCACCGCGAGCCAGGCGTTGAAGCCGAGCAGCGCCAGCAGCGATACCCCGAACGCTGCCCAGCGCCACGACATCGGAATCCGTCGCAGCGCCGTCAACAGGCGTTGGTGCCAGGTCTGCGCGTCGATCCCGGAGGCACTCATGGTCGAGGCCAAGACCCGGCACGACTCGCGCCTGGCGCCGCTCCAGCAGATTCGATGTTCCGATAAGTCAGCACGGATTCACTCAACTCGCCACAGCCTTTTTTCGAGCAGCTGCGGCGCAGGTTCCGCCATCGCCAGCCGACTCGCCCAGTCATCATAAAAGGAGCCCATGGCGTCAGCACATACCTTCAGGCGGTCCGGACCATCCGCTCCGTCGGCCCTGCAAGGCGCGGGCCTGCATTATGTGGAGGCCGATGCGCCGGGGCTGCGCCGCGAGCGTCGCGGTCGCGGCTTCCGCTACGTCGATGCGCAGGGCCGGCCGGTGCGCGATGCCGAAACCCTGGAGCGCATCCGCATGCTGGCGATCCCGCCGGCCTATCGCCAGGTCTGGATCTGCGCCGACCCCTGTGGTCATCTGCAGGCTACCGGCATCGACGCCCGCGGCCGCAAGCAGTACCGCTATCACCCGCAGTGGCGGCTGCTGCGCGACCAGGCGAAGTTTGCGCGCATGGTGGCGTTCGCCGAGGCACTGCCGCGGCTGCGGCAGCGACTGCGGCGCGATCTGGCGCGAAGCGGCCTGCCGCGGGCCAAGGTGCTGGCGGCAGTCGTCGCCCTGCTGGACGCGACGCGGTCGCGGATCGGCAACGATGAGTACGCCCGCGACAACGGCAGTTACGGTCTGACCACTCTGCGCCGCCGTCATGCCGAACCCCGCGGCGCCGTCCTGCAGCTGCGCTTCACCGGCAAGGGCGGCGCGGCGCATGCGCTGCGCGTCGTCGACCGGCGGCTCAGTCGCATCGTCCGCCGCTGCCAGCAGCTGCCCGGCCAGCGCCTGTTCCAGTATCTCGATGCTGCCGGCCGCCGCCATGCCATCGATTCCGGCCAGGTCAACGACTACCTGCGCGAGGCGATGGGCGGCGACTTCACCGCCAAGGACTTCCGCACCTGGGGCGCGACGCTGCAGGCGCTGGCGCTGTTGGCCGCCACGCCGCTGCCCGAGCACAGCGAGCGCGAGTGCCGCGCCTGCGTGCTGCAGACGGTGCGTGCAGTGGCCGAGAGCCTGCGCAACACGCCGGCGGTCTGCCGCAAGTCCTACATCAATCCGCAGGTCTTCGAAGCCTGGCGCGAGGGCCGGGTTTACCAGCGGCTGCGCCTGGACCTGGTGCGCGCGCCACGCCGCGCCGAGCAGATCGCGCTGCGTTTCCTGCGCCGCCGCGCGGGGCAGCACCCCGCGCAACCGCCACGGCGCGCACGAGGTCCGTGAAGGCGTGCTTCCGGCTTGCATCATCGCAAGCCCTGCTGGCATCGTGGTTGCTAGTTGGATTTACAAACCCGGATCAGGACTCGCCGACGTGACCTCCACCTTCACGCTTGAGCTGCGCCCGCAGATTCCGCCAGCGCTGCATCGCCTGGAAGAACTCGCCAACAATCTCGCCTACGCCTGGGACCGCGATATTCGCCGCGTCTTCTGGCGGCTCGACCGCCAGCTGTGGGTCGGCTGCGACAACAATCCCAAGCTGCTCTTGCGGCGGATTTCGCAGCCGCTGCTCGAGGAGGCCGCCCAGGACCGCGATTTCCTGGAGGACTACAACCGCGCGCTGTCCTCTTTCGACTCCTACATGGCCAGCGGCTCGCGGCCGGAGATCGAGAAGCACCTGATCCCGGGCGAGGATCTGGTCGCCTACTTCTGCGCCGAGTTCGGCCTGCACGAGAGCCTGCCGATCTATTCGGGCGGCCTTGGCATCCTCGCTGGCGATCACTGCAAGGCGATCAGCGATCTGGGCGTGCCCTTCGTCGCCATCGGCCTGCTCTACCGCCAGGGCTATTTCACGCAGACCATCGACGCGCAGGGGCGCCAGCAGGCCAACGCGCACATCTGCGAGTTCGACCAGTTGCCGATCCGCCTCTGCCATGGCGACGACGGCAGCGAGATCCGCGTACAGGTGGAGATCGGCGATCGCACGGTGCAGCTGCGCGTCTGGGAGGCCAAGATCGGTCATGTCTCATTGCTGCTGCTGGACAGCGACGTGGTTGAGAACGTCGAGGCCGACCGCGCGATCACGTACCAGCTCTATGGCGGCGACACCGACACGCGCATCCAGCAGGAGATCGTGCTCGGCATCGGCGGCGTGCGCGCCTTGCGCGCGCTGGGCAAGAAGCCGACGGCCTGGCACATCAACGAAGGCCATGCGGCGTTCCAGATCCTCGAACGCATCCGCGAAGGCGTGGCCGCCGGGCTGGACTTCGACACCGCGCGCGAGGCGGTGGCCGCGGCCACGGTGTTCACCACGCATACGCCGGTGCCGGCGGGCCACGACATCTTCCACCATGCGCAGATCCGCTGGTTCCTCGGCGCGCTGCTGCCGCAGTTCCGCGTCGCCGAGTCGGTGCTGCTGGGCCTGGGCGCCGACAACCACGGCGGCGAGCGTTTCAACATGACCTCGCTGGCCTTGCGCGGCAGCCGCTTCCACAACGGGGTGTCGAAGATCCACGGCGGCGTCGCCAGCCGCATGGAGCAGTACATCTGGCCGCAGGTCGATCCGCAGGAAAACCCGATCGGCTACGTCACCAATGGCGTGCACCTGCATACCTTCATCGCCCGCGCCTGGACGCGTACCTTCCACGACAGCTTCCGCGGCTGGCGCGGCGCGCTGCTCGACACCGACTACTGGCGCTGCATCGACAGCATTCCCAACGACCGCTTCGTCGCGGTACGCCGCCAGCTCAAGCGCGACCTGTTCATCGACATCGCCGCCCGCGTGCGTCGCCAGCTGCGCCGCAATGGTGTGCCGGAGACGATCGTCGCGCGTGCCACGCGTTACGTGGACGATGCCGACAGCAAGACGCTGGTGCTCGGCTTCGCGCGCCGTTTTGCCACCTACAAGCGCGCCACCCTGATCCTGGCCGACGAGGAGCGTCTGGCGCGGCTGCTCAACGACCCGCAGCGGCCGGCGATCCTGATTTTCGCCGGCAAGGCGCACCCCAAGGACCAGCCGGGGCAGGAGCTGATCCGCAAGCTGTACGAAGCCAGCATGAAGCCGCAGTTCATCGGCCGTCTGATCATGGTCGAGGGCTACGACATGCTGCTGGCGCGCAATCTGGTGCAGGGCTGCGATGTCTGGCTCAACAACCCGGAATATCCGCTGGAAGCCAGCGGCACCTCGGGCGAGAAGGCCGGCATCAACGGCGTGGTCAACGTCTCCGTGCTCGACGGCTGGTGGGACGAAGGCTACGTCGCCGACGGCCCGGACGGCCCCAACGGCTTTGCGGTGAAGCCAGTCGATCCACGCTACTGGTACGCGCTGCTCGGTGACGAGACCGCGCGCCGCCGCCGCGACGAGGAGGAGGCCGACCAGCTGCTCGACATCATCGAGAACGAGGTCGTGCCGCTGTACTACGGACCGAACCATTCCGGCTATGCAGCCGAATGGATCCGCATCAGCAAGAACTCGATGAAGACGCTGATCCCGCGCTTCAATTCGGCGCGGATGGTGATGGACTACGTGCGCGGCTTCTACGGCGCGGCTGCCAAGCAGGGCCGCAAGCTGGCCGATGGCCATTACGCGCTGGCGGCCGACTATGCGCATTGGAAGAAGCGGCTGCTCGAAAGCTGGAGCGGCGTACGCATCAACGTGCCGGCCGAGCTGCCGCGCAGTCTGCTGCATGGCGATACGCTCAGGCTCGAGGTCGACGCGCAGCTCAACGGCCTGACACCTGACGACGTCATCGTCGAGTGCCTGATCGGTCGCGGCGACGGCCAGCACTTTGTGCCCGAGCGCAGCCTGCGCCTGCTGCCGCAGTCCGGCGGCGATTCGCCGCGCTTCGCCGCGGAGATCGAACCTCAGGCCGGCGTGCAGAGCTTCCGCATCCGCCTGCGGCCGACGCATCCGGCGATGTCGCACCCGTTCGAACTCGGCGCCCAGGTCTGGGCCTGAGCGCTCCGGATTCAGACCTCCGGCCGCACGACCTGCAGCACGCTGAAGCTGCGCTCGACACCATCGCGCAGCGGCCAGCTCATGCGCTGGCCGACGCGCAGCCCGATCAGCGCCGCGCCGATCGGGCTCAGCACCGACACGCGTAGCGCCGCCAGATCGGCATCGCCCGGCATGACCAGACGGATCGTGCGAATGCCGCCGCTGGCGTCATCGCGATAGGTCACCTGAGAGCCGATGCCGACGACGTCCTGCGGCACCTGATCGCTGGCCACCAGTTCGGCGCGTTCCACTTCCTCGATCAGGCGCTCGGCGACATCCGGCATCGTTGCCAATGCGCGTTGCGCGAGGCTCAGCAGCTGCGGGTGCAGGCTGGCGTCGAGAATCAGCGGGGGTTCGGGGCGCCGCGGCGCGGCGACAGAAGCAGTATTCATGAGGGAATCTCGGTTGATCGGCGCCGCGCACAGGCGCGCGCCAGCTCCGGAAGGGCTTTCCGTTTGGAGCAAACAAAGGTGGAGATGAAGCGGCCCCGGGTCTGGCGATGCGGCGACGCCGCATCCGGCCCGGGGCTAGCGGCCTTCGAGCAAAGGTCCGGCGTGGGGGAGCAGCAGACGCACGAAGGCGGTGACGATCAACATGGGCCCGATGGTGCGCAGCGCCGCCGGTGAAGTCAAACCGCGCTCGCGTCTAGGGCCTGTTAACGCGATGGCCGCCGCTGTGACGGAGACCGTTTTGGCGCAGC
>CBINNP010000235.1:0-5707 GCA_966252075.1 uncultured Solimonas sp. | reverse complement strand
GTGGTTGGGGTTGGGGGCCATGCCGTTGGCATCTGCGCGCTGCCCCTCATCCGCCCTGCGGGCACCTTCTCCCCGCCCGCGGGGAGAAGGATTCGCAGAAGGATTCTGGGTCAACAGATCGACCAATTGCCTGTGCACCGCCTCCCATTCCTCCATGCGCAGGAACGAGACGAAGTGGTCGCGGCAGATCTTGCGCAGCTGGCGGTTGCTGGCGCTGCCGC
Source organism: uncultured Solimonas sp. (assembly GCA_966252075.1). Taxonomy (GTDB): domain Bacteria; phylum Pseudomonadota; class Gammaproteobacteria; order Nevskiales; family Nevskiaceae; genus Solimonas. Next base: position 5,486 of record CBINNP010000235.1, on the reverse strand, counting down.
TCCAGTCGCGCCACTGCTGCCAGAGCTTGAGCAGCGTCAGGAAGTCCGAACGCGGATGGCGCCATTGCACGTGCTTCTGTCGCGCGCTGTCCTGCGCGTCCGACGGGAACTCGTGCGGGTCCTGCACCGACATCGCCGCGGCCAGCACGGTGATCGCGTCCTGCGCCATGCTGCCCTTGCCGGCCAGCGCGATGCGGGCGATGCGCGGGTCCAGCGGCAGCCGCGCCAGCTCGCGGCCGAGCGGCGTCAGCTGGCGCTCGTCGTCGAGCGCGCCGAGGATCTGCAGCACGCGGTAGGCGTCGGCCACATGGCGGTGATCCGGCGCATCGACCCACGGAAAGTGCTCGACGTCGCCGAGGCCCAGCGCGGTCATCGTCAGGATCACGCCGGCCAGATTGGCGCGGCGGATTTCCGGATCGGTGAAGGCCGGCCGTGCGGCGAAATCATCTTCGGCGTAAAGCCGCACGCAGATGCCGGGCGCGATGCGGCCGCAGCGGCCGGCGCGCTGGTTGGCGGCGGCCTGCGAGATCGGCTCGATCTGCAGCTGCTGCACGCCGGTGCGCGGCGCGAAGCGGTTGATGCGCGCGGTGCCGGTGTCGACCACGTATTTGATGCCGGGCACCGTCACCGAGGTTTCGGCGACATTGGTGGCGAGCACGATGCGCGGCTGCTTGCCGGTGCTGAAGACCTTGTCCTGCGCGCCGGCGGCCAGCCGCGAGTACAGCGGCAGCACCTCGGCGCGCTGGAAGCGGCCGCCGAGCACGCGCGCGGTATCGCTGATCTCGCGCTCGCCGGGCAGGAAGACCAGCACGTCGCCGTTCGGTCCTTTGCGCCACAGATCCTCGATGGCGTCGGCGACCGCGCCTTCCAGATCGGAGTCGTCGGCCGGCTTGCGGTAGCGCTGCTCGACCGGATAGGTGCGGCCGGACACGAAGTGCATCGGCGCGCCGTCGAAGTGCTTCGACAGCCGCTCCGGATCCAGTGTCGCCGAGGTGATGATGATCTTCAGGTCGCTGCGCTGTGCAGCGATGCGCTTGAGCCAGCCGAGCAGGAAGTCGATGTTGAGGCTGCGCTCGTGCGCCTCGTCGATGATGATGGTGTCGTAGTTCAGCAGCAGATGATCGCGGCCCAGCTCGGCGAGCAGGATGCCGTCGGTCATCAGCTTGATCATCGAACGCTCGGAGACGCGCCGATCGAAGCGCGTCTCGAAACCGACCAGGCCGCCGACTTCCGAATCCAGCTCGCGGGCGATGCGGTTGGCGACGCTGCGCGCGGCTAGCCGGCGCGGCTGCGTGTGGCCGATCAGGCCGCGCGTGCCGCGGCCCAGCTCCAGGCACAGCTTGGGCAGCTGCGTGGTCTTGCCCGAGCCGGTCTCGCCGCAGATGACGACGATCTGGTGATCGCGGATCGCCGCCAGCAGGTCCTCGCGTGCCTGCACCACCGGCAATTCTTCCGGATAGCGGATGCGCTCCGGCTTCAGCCGCAAGCGGTTCTCGTGGCGCAGCCGGGCGGCGGCGACATCGCGATCGAGCCGCGCCAGATCGAGCGTGCCGCCGCGGCGCGCACGCTCCAGCGTGCGCGCGAAATGCGCGTAATCGCGCGCCGTCAGCAGCTCGCGCTGCGTCTCCAGCTGCGCGGCGAGCTGGCGCAGCGGCGGCGCCTGGCGCGCGCGGCTGGCCGGATCGGGCGCGCTCACTGGCGCACCGGCCGCAGGGCGGCGCCGCAAGGGCGCGGCACAATGACGGCGCGCCGCGCCGCGCACGCGGCGCGGTCAGCCACGCGAGGGGGCGAGATGGACTGGCACAGCATCGGAACGGACATCCGTACGCACTTCTGGATTTATCTGTCGCTGCCTTTCGTCAGCGCGGTCATCGGCTACGTCACCAAGCTGGTGGCGATCCGCATGATGTTCCAGCCGGTCGAGTTCGTCGGCATCAGGCTGCCGCTACTGCCGCCGCTGGGCTGGCAGGGGATTATCCCGCGAAACGCGGCGCGGATGGCAGGCATCGCCGTCGAGACGATGACGCAGCGGCTGATCCGCGTCGACGAGGTCTTTGCGCGGATCGATGCGCAGCGCGTCGCCGAGCTGCTGCAGCCGCCGTTGACGGCGACCCTCGAACGCACCGTCACCGATGTCGCCGAGCAAATCCGGCCGGGCCTGTGGAAGCGGCTGCCGGAGACGGCGCGGCAGCATCTGGTCAGCCGCGTGCAGGCCGACCTGCCGCGGGTGATGGCGCAGCTGATGACGGAAGCGCGCGACAACCTCGACGGCCTGTTCGACCTGCGGCAAATGGTGGTGGGCGCGCTGCTGCGCGACAAGCCGCTGCTCAACCGCATCTTCCAGCAGACCGGCGGCCAGGAGCTGCGCTTCTTCGGCACGTCCGGTTTCTACTTCGGTTTCGCGATCGGCCTGGTGCAGATGATCACCTGGGTGTTCTGGAAGGAGCCCTGGCTGCTGCCGGCGTTCGGCCTGTTCGTCGGCTTCGCCAGCGACTGGCTGGCGCTGCAGATGCTGTTCCGGCCGCTGCGGCCGCGACGCATCCTCGGTCTGCGCGTGCAGGGGCTGTTCCTGCGCCGCCAGCGGCAGGTCGCCGAGGACTACGCTAGCCTGATCGCCAGCGAGCTGCTGACTCCGGCGCAACTCTGGGAGGCGCTGCTCAAGGGGCCGATGTCGGCGCGGGTGCTGGAGATGCTGCAGCGCCACGTGCGGCAGACCGTCGACGAGCATGCCGGCCTGGCGCGGCCGCTGCTGGCGCTGGTCATCGGTTCGGCGCAGTACCTGGAGATGAAGAAGGCGGTCGCCGACCGCCTGATCCGCGAGCTGCCGGACGCGCTGCCGGCGCTCAATACCTATCTGGTCGAGGCGATGGATATCCGCAACACGCTGGTGTCGCGGATGCAGGCCCTCAGCGCCGAGGACTTCGAAGGCATGCTGCGGCCGGTGTTCCGCCAGGACGAGTGGCTGCTGATCGGCATCGGCGCCGCGCTGGGCTTTCTGGTCGGCGAGCTGCAGGTGCTGCTGATGGTGCATTGAGCGCCCAGCAGCACCTGCGACGCGGCCTTACGAAGCCGGAACCTCGCGGCAGACTTCCTTGTAGCTGACTTCCTGATCCGGGTACTTGTCATTGGCGATGCGCTTGCCCGCATACGCGCCGCCGACCGCACCGACGGCGGTGGCCACGTCCTTGCCGCTGCCGCCGCCGATCTGATGGCCCAGCACACCGCCGGCCGCGCCGCCGATCACGGTACCGAGCACGCCGTTGGTGCCCCATTGCTTCTTGGTGACCACGCGCTCCTCGCTGCACACCGTCTTGGTCGCCACTTCCTGCGGCGCCGCGCCGTCGGCCTCGTCGGCCGAGCCGCGGTAGTTGGCGAAAAGCATCGCCGATGCGGCGACCGTGAGAACGGCGACGCCGCCGATGGCACCCGCTGCGATGTTGTTCATGACGACCCTTCCTTGAGTGTTCACGCGCTGATTTGCGCATGGCTGAAAGTTAGGGCGCGGCGCTGAATCCGAACTGAGCCGTGCATTGCGCCCGCTTCAGCGGCGCGACAGCTGCACTTTGCTCGGCGCGTCTCAATCGACGCTGATGACGACCTTGCCGAAGTGCTGGCCCGACGCCAGATACGCGTAGGCTTCCTGCGCCTGCGCGAAGCCGAACACACGGTCGACGACCGGCTTGATGCCGCGGACCTCGATCAGGCGATACAGCTCTTCGGCCATGTGCCGGCTGCCGACATAGACGCCGCGCATCATCTGGCTGCCGAGCATCAGCGCGATCGGGTTGAAGTCGCCGCCACCGAAACCGGTGACGCCGCCGATCAGCACCACCTCGCCATGCATGCGCGTCGCCGCTACCGAGCGGCTCAGCGTGCCTTCGCCGCCGACTTCGAGCACCAGGTCGGCACCGACGCCATCGGTCAGGCGGCGCACCTCGTCCTGCCATTCCGGCGTCTTGCGGTAGTTGATCGTCAGATCGGCGCCGAGCTGGCGCGCACGTTCGAGCTTGTCGTCGCTGGACGAGGTGATGATGCTGCGCAGCCCGGCCGCATGCGCCAGCTGCAAGGCGATGATCGACACGCCGCCGGTGCCGAGCAGCAGCACCGTGGCGCCGGGGCGCAGGCGGTTGTACGCGAACATCGCGTTCCAGGCGGTGACGCCCGAGCACGGCAGGGTCGCCGCCTCGGCAAAGTCCAGATGCGCCGGCATCTTCAGCCAGGCCGTCTCCGGCAAGACCACTTCCTGCGCCAGCACGCCGTCGACCGCGCCGCCGAGGCTGTCGACCACATTGGCCGGCGTCGGCTCGCCGTCGAGCCAGTACGGCGAGAACACCGAGACCACGCGATCGCCCGGCTTGAAGCCGCGCACCGCGCTGCCGACCGCCAGTACCTCACCGGCGCCATCCGAGCACGGCACCACCGGCCCGCTGCTGGCATTGGGATACCAGCCTCGCGCCAGCATCAGATCGCGGAAGTTCAGCGACACCGCGCGGATGCGTACGCGCACTTCGTGCGGCGCCGGCTCGCGTGCGTCGGCATCGACACGCTGCAGTCCTTCGATCTGCGATCCGGCGAGTAAGCGATAAGCCTGCATGACGCACTGCTCCTGACGATGGGGACAACCCCGCCCAGCGGCGAGGGACCGGCAGCTTAATCGATGGCCCGCATGAGATCCCCGCCAATTCGGGGGGTCGGCGGCGCAGCCTCAATCGAGCTTCGGAGCCATGTCAGGATCGCCGTGCGCCATCGCGCGCCGGTAGGCCGGGCGCTCGCCGATGCGGCGCAGGTAAGCCTGGATGTTCGGATAGGCGGCCAGATCGATCGGCATGAAGCTGCGCATGGTCGTCAGCGGGAAGAACATGATGATGTCGGCCGCCGTGAATTGCGTGCCGGCAAAGTATGGCGCGGCCGCCAGCCGCGCCTCGGCCAGCGCCAGGGCCTTGCCGGCGCGCGCCTTGAGCGACTCCAGCGCGGCGTTGTCGTTGGGCTGCGCACCGCTGAGCGCGAGCACCAGGTGCACCATCATGTTCGGCATCAGCGAGCCGTTGGCGAAGTGGAACCAGAACACGTACTGCGCGAAGTCCTCGTCCTCCGGCTTCAGCGCGAGACGGCCGTGGCCGTACTTGCCGATGATGTAGTCGATGATCGCCCCGGATTCCGGCAGCACCAGCGCGCCGTCGCTGATCACCGGCGCCGTGCCGAGCGGATGCAGGGCCTTGTAATCGGCCGGCGCCAGCATGGTCTGCGCGTCGCGCGTGTAGCGCTTGAGTTCGTACGGCACGCCGAGTTCCTCGCATAGCCAGGCGATGCGCTCGGACTGTGAGACGCAGAGATGATGGACGGTGATCACGATGGCGGCTCCGAAGCTTATCGATCAGCCGATCCTAGCCGCCCGAGCTTGTGTCGGCGCCCCCCGAAGGGAGGGCGCGATCCAGCAGCAACAGGCGCAGGTCGAACTCGATCTGGTGGTAGTCCGGCAGCATGTG
>CBINNP010000234.1:0-5714 GCA_966252075.1 uncultured Solimonas sp. | reverse complement strand
CAGCAACTGATCGATGTCGACCGGCTTGAGCACGAAGGCGTCATGCAGTGCACCCGGCTCGCCGCCGGCGCTGTACTCATGCGCGTTGGCCGAGACCATCATGATCTTGAGCCCGTCGAGGCCGATCGCGCGCAGCGCCCGCGCGACCTGCCAGCCGCTCATGCCGGGCATCGCGATGTCCAGCGCCGCCAGATCCGGCCGCTGGACGGCGGCAATCCGCAGGGCGCTGGCGCCGTCGGAGGCGCGCAACACCTCGAAGCCGAGCGGTTCGAGCACGCCGGCGACCAGATCGAGGTGATCGGCGTCGTCGTCGACCAGCAGCACGCGCCGGCGCGCGCCGGCATAGCCCTCGATGCGCTGCCGCTTCTGCTCGCCGTCGGCCTGTTCGGCCTCCGAGAGTCGCAGCCGCACGATGAAGGTCGTGCCGACGCCGGGCTCGCTGCGCAGCTGCAACTCGCCGCCCATGATCTGCACAAGGACCTTGGTGATGGTCAGGCCGAGCCCGGCACCGGGCACGCCGCGCGTGCCGGGCATGTTGCCGCGCTCGAACGGCTTGAAGATGTCCTCGGTGTCTTCGGGGCGGATGCCGATGCCGGTATCGCGGATCTCGAACTCGGCGAGCTGGCTGCTCGAATAGCGCACGCTCAATGCCGTCGAACCGCGCTCGGTGAACTTGATGGCGTTCGACAGCAGGTTGATGAGGATCTGCCGCAGGCGCTTCTGGTCGGCGTGGATGAAAGCAGGCAGGTGGGTGGGGCGGTGATACGAGAACTCGATACCCTTGGCGCTGGCCTGCAGCCGGAACATATCGACGATCTGCTCGAGGAAGTCCGGGAAAGCGATGCGGTCGCGGGTGAGGCGCAGCACGCCGCTCTCGATCTTGGAAATTTCCAGCAGGCCTTCGACGAGGTTGGCCAGATGCTCGCCGCTGCGGCGGATCACGCGCACCGCATTGGCAGGCGGCGCGTCCGGCTGGCGTTCCAGCAGCTGCGCATAGCCGAGAATCGCGTTGAGCGGCGAGCGGATCTCGTGGCTGATGCCGACGACGAAGCGGCTCTTGGCCTCGTTGGCGGCCTCGGCGTCCTCCTTGGCCTTCTGCAGGGCGGCGTCGGTGCGCTGATGCGCCTCGATCTCGTCCATCAGCATCGCCGTCTGCCGCGTCGACTCGGTCTGCGCCGCGTTGCGGCTCTGGTGCGCCAGCACCAGCAGCCACGAGGCGACGCCGGACAGCACGAACAGGCTCAGGAACACGCTCCATAGCGTCGCGCCGATCGCGCCGCGGTCGTTGGGCGCCACGCTGCCGTACTGGAAGAAATAGATCACCGACAACAGCAGGCCGATCACGAAGGTGAACAGGAACAGGATGCCGACAAACTGTCCGATGCTGCTGTTGACGTAGCGCTTCAGCGCCCGCGGCACGATGCGTTCCAGCGCCACGGTGATCTGCTGGCCGAAGCGGCTGTGGTCCTTGCACAGATCGTGGCAGCGCGCCTCCAGCGTGCAGCACAGCGAGCAGATCGGCCCGGCATAGGCCGGGCACAGCGCCATGTCGCGACGCTCGAAGGCGTTTTCGCAGATCACGCAGCGGATCTCGCTTTCTCCCTCCGGCAGGCCCACCGGCGGCCGTGCCAGGTAGTAGCGGCCCTGGGTCGCCCAGGCGATCACCGGTGCCGTGCAGAAGGCCACGGCCAGGCCCACGAACGGCGACAGCGCATGTGCCATCTGGCCGAACAGGCCGACGAAGGCGCAGGTCGATACCAGCACCGACAGCAGCATGCTGCCGACGCCGACCGGGTTGATGTCGTACAGATGTGCGCGCTTGAACTCGATGCTGGGCGGGCTCCAGCCGACGCGCTTGTTGATGACCAGGTCCGCGGTCAGCGCGCCGATCCAGCCGACCGCGAAGTTGGCGTACAACACCAGGATGTTTTCGATCACGGCGAGGATGCCGATTTCCATCAGCAGCAGCGCCAGCACGACATTGAATACCAGCCAGACCACACGGCCGGGATGCGCATGCGTCAGCCGCGAGAAAAAGTTGGACCAGGCGATCGAGCCGGCATAGGCATTGGTGACGTTGATCTTCAGCTGGCAGGTGATGACGAAGAGGCCGGTCAGTACCAGGGCCGTGGTCGGCGAGCCGACGATCTCGCGAAACACCACGAAGAACATGTCGGTCGGCTGCACGGCGCGTTCGCTGCCGAGTCCGTGTTGCACGGCGACGAAGGCCAGGAAGGAACCGGTGATGAGCTTGAATGCGCCCATCACCACCCAGCCGGGGCCGGCCGCGAGCAGCGCCGTCCACCACGCCCAGGGATTCACGCGCTTGCGGTCCGGCATGAAGCGCAGGTAGTCGGCCTGCTCGCCGATCTGTGGCAGCAAGGCCAGCAGGGTCGAGGCCGCCGCGGCCAGCAGCAAGGGGTCGAGCCCGCCGTCGCCGCGTTCGCCGGTGAACTGCGTCCACAACTTCAGCTCGCCGCCGCCGTTGATGGCGATGTAGAGCAGCGGCGCCAGCTGCAACAGCAGCCATATCGGCTGCGTGGCGATCTGCATGCGGCCGATGAAGCGGATGCCGTAGACCGCGATCGGAATGACCACCAGCGCGCTGAGCAAATGGGCGATCGACAGCGGAATGCCGAAGGCGAGGTTCAGCGCCGCCGACATGATGCTGGCCTCGATCGAGAACAGCAGGAAGGTGAACGAGGCGTAGATCAGCGAGGTGATCGTCGAGCCCATGTAGCCGAAGCCGGCGCCGCGCGTCAGCAGATCGATGTCGAGGCCGTAGCGAGCCGCGTAACGGATGATCGGCAGGCCGACGAAGAACATCAGGATGCTGACGGCGACGATCGCCGCCACCGCGTTGGAAAATCCGTAGCTGAGCGTCAGGCTGCCGCCGATCGCCTCGCAGGCCAGAAAGGCGATCGCGCCGAAGGCAGTATTGCCGACCCAGGCCGGCGACCAGCGCCGCGCCTTGTCGGCGGTGTAGCGCAGCGCGTAGTCCTCCAGCGTCTGCGTTGCCACCCACTTGTTGTACTGCCGGCGCTCACGGACGATGCGCTGGCGCTGCGGCGGCGCCCGCTGCGGGGTCTGGACTTCGGCCAGCTTGAGCGGCGGCGGCTGCGTCATCCGGGCGAAGGTCTAGGCCACCGCCAGCGCGACGCCGCAGGCAATGCCGGCGACACCCGCCAGACGCAGGAGCGGCGCGAGACGCGCGGGCGCCATGCGCGCGAGCAGCAGGCCGGCCGCATGCAGCAGCGTCGTCGTCGCGACGAAGCCGAGCATGTATGCCAGCGGCCGGGTGATGTCGGGCAGTTCGGCACCATGCGCGGCGCCGTGGAAGCTCGCCAGCACCGCGATCACCGGCACCGCCAGCGCGGCGCGTACGCGAATGACAGCGGCGACGACGACGCCGAGCACGAGCAGCGAAGCGACGATGCCCGTCTCCACCGCCGGCGGTTGCAAGCCAGCGACGGTAGCGGCGGCGCCGACACACATCAGCGACACGAAGACCGCCGGCAACTGCCAGCGCAGCGCGCCGCCGAGCTGCGCAGCCCAGACGCCGACCAGCAGCATCGCCAGCCAGTGATCGACGCCGCTGAGCGGATGCAGGAGGCCATAGACCAGGCCGCTGCCGTGCGCCGGCGCCGGGGCGTGATCGGGATGCGCGAACGCCGGCGTCGCAGCACTCGACAGCAGGGCGGCGGCAGCGACGGCTGAGAGGAATTTACGCAGCATCAGATGGACTCCGGCAGCGGCCGCGGCGCAAGCCCGCCGGCCTGGACGATGAAACGGGCGATGTCGTGCAGCCCGTGGTTGATCTTCAGATTGCTGAACACGAAGGGTCGCGTGCCGCGCATCTTCTTCGCATCGCGATCCATCACCTCGAGCGAGGCGCCGACCAGCGGCGCCAGATCGATCTTGTTGATCACCAGCAGATCGGAGCGGGTGATGCCGGGGCCGCCCTTGCGCGGGATCTTGTCGCCGGCGGAGACGTCGATCACGTAGATCGTGATATCCGCAAGCTCCGGCGAGAACGTCGCGGAGAGGTTGTCACCGCCGCTTTCGATGAACATCAGCTCCAGCGTCGGGAAGCGCTCGTTCATCGCATCGACCGCGGCGAGGTTGATGCTGGCGTCCTCGCGGATCGCCGTGTGCGGGCAGCCGCCGGTCTCGACGCCCATGATGCGTTCCGGCACCAGCGCGCCGGCGCGGGTCAGGAACTCGGCGTCTTCCTTGGTGTAGATGTCGTTGGTGATCGCGGCGACGTCGTAGACCTCGCGCAGCAGCTTGCACAGGCGTTCGGTCAGCGCGGTCTTGCCGGAGCCGACCGGGCCGCCGATGCCGACGCGCAGCGGGCCGTGCGTCGGGGCGCGGGGCCCGGCTTCCTGCGTCTGGGGAGAGCAATGCAATGCGGTATTCATGAGCGAAACAGCCTCGTGTACTGGGTTTCGTGATGCATCGAGCAGAGTTCCATCAAGGGTGCGGCGGTGCCGAGCATGTCGATATCGGCATCTTGCGCCAGCGTGCAGACCGCGGCGACCGTCGACGCCAGCCTTGCCGTGGCGATCTGGCCGTCGGTCTGGCCCAGCGGCACCAGGCGCACGCCGGCCGAGACCAGATTGGCGGCGAAGCCGTGCAGGTAGGCCTGCAGCGCAGGCGCCAGCGGCACGCCGTGCGCGCGGCAGGCCAGCGCCATCGCCACCGCGTGCGCGGGCTGGCGTCCGGCGGGGCGCTGCGCAAAATCATCGAGCCAGCGATGCGGCCAGGCACGGCGCGTGACCTTCATGAAGGCTTCGCCCTGCTGCCGGCTTTCCAGCGCGGTCTCGCTGCTGCCGCGGAAGGCGCCGGCGAGTTCGGCGATCGCGTCGAACGCCGCCGGTTCATCCGCCGCCTGCCAGGCCTTCGCGAACAGCACCGCGTCGACCCAGCCGCCGCCGCGACGCAGCGCGGCATCGATGTAGGCGACCAGATCGCCGGCATCGCGGACCTCGCCGGTTTCCACCGCCCATTCGAGGCCGTGGCTGTAACTGAAAGCGCCCACCGGATAGCCGGGCGAAGTCCAGGCCAGCAGGCGGTACAGCGCCTCGTGCGGGGCCTCAGTGGGCATGGCCGATCAGCAGGTAACGCGTCGCCTGGCCATCGCCATGCGCATGCGCGTAGGCGCCGGATTCGGGCGTGAACGGCGCGTGCAGCTCGCGCGTCGTGGCGCCAAGGCCGTGCAGCATGTCGACGATGACATGGTCGTAGCGGATCAGGATGCGGTCCGGCGACAGCTGCGCCGGCAGATGGCGATTGCCGATGTGCCAGGCCAGTCGTACCAGCGTCGCGGTGTCGGCTGCGGTGATCTCGACCAGTCGTTCCGACGCGGCGATGACGGCAACGATGCGGCCGTCGTCGAGTTGCAGGCCGTCACCGTCCTGCATGACGGTGACGCGTGGCAGATCGAGCAGGAAGGCGGTACCGGCTTCGGCGACGTAGCTCATGCGGCGGCGATGACGCTCGTCGTAGTCGAGCGCGATGCGGTCGCAAGCGCGCGTGGCGGGCCAGCTGCCGGAGGGGAGGACGTGGGTGGCGCGGAGGCTCATTGTGCGTTTGATACTGGGTCATTCCCGCGAAAGCGGGAATCCAGCGCGGGCGGGTTACAACGCGCCTTCGTTATTTGTTTTGCGTGGCTTGCCTTTCGCCTTGTGAGGCGACCTACTTTTCTTTGCTTG
>CBINNP010000233.1:0-5716 GCA_966252075.1 uncultured Solimonas sp. | reverse complement strand
GAAACGCACGCTGTCGGCGCCGTGACTGCGCGGCGCTGCATCGGCATCGCTGTCGACGACGATGCTGAATTCGGCATTCGGCAGGCCCAGCGGCCGCACCTGTGCGGTCACGGCCTCGCCGAGCTTCTTGGCCAGCTTGCGGCGCTCCGCACTGAGCTTGGCGGCAGCCACGCGCCAGGCCTGCAAGGCCGCATCGCGCTCGCGCTCCAGGCGGTCGCGCTGACCGGCGGCGGCCCCCGCCTCGTCGAGCCGCTCGCGCAGGAGCCGCAGATGTGCGCCGAGCTCGGCTGGCTTGACGCGGTGCTTGCGCGCCAGGTCGTGGATCGCGCCGAGGCGACGCTCGATCTCGGCCAGCCGTTGCGGATCCAGGTCGAGTCGTTCCAGCAGCCGCCGGGCGCTGGCCGCCGCCTCGCGGACCTGGTTCTGCGCGGTTTCCGTAGCGTCCAGCGCTTCGCCGAACCCCTCGTGCAGCGGCACCAGCCCGGCGAGCAGGCCGTGCGCAGCGCTGAGCTGATCGTAAATGCTGTTCTCGGCGCCGTAGAGCAGCTCCTGCGCCTGCGCGCCGTCGCCGAGCAGGCGGCCAGCGTGGGCCAGCTGGGTGTGCTCGGCCTCCAGATGTTCGAGCTCGCCATCGGCAAGCGCCAGCGCCTGCAGCTCGTCGACCTGGAAGCGCAGGAACTCCAGCTGCGCCGGATCGCGGTCTTCGATGGCGCGCAGCCGTTGCAGTGCCTGTTCAGTTTCGGCGTGACGCGCCGCGGCATCGGCGACGGCGGCGAGGGTGGCCGGCGCGACCCCGAAATCGTCGAGGACCTGTCGCTGCGCCGGCCCGCGCAACAGGGTCTGGCTTTCCGACTGACCGAATACCTCGACCAGCTGTTCGCCCAGTTCGCGCAGCTGGCCGGCGTTGACGGCGGCGCCGTTGACGAAGGCCCGCGTACGGCCCTCGGCAAAAACCAGCCGGCGGATCACCAGCAGCGCCGGGTCGTCAGCGTCGGCGAGTTCCTGTTCGGCGAGCCAGACCGCCGCGGCGCAGCCGGATTCCAGCTCGAAACTGGCAGTGATCTCGGCCTTTTCCTGGCCGGCGCGGACCAGCGCGGCGTCGGCGCGCAGGCCGATGGCCAGGCCGATGGCGTCGATCAGGATCGATTTGCCGGCGCCGGTCTCGCCGGTCAGCACGGTGAAGCCGGGAGCGAAATCCAGCTCCACGAAATCGATAATTGCAAGATTTCTTATTGTTATATTTTTCAGCACGTTGAGATGCTTACTTAAAGTTATCTGTAAAGTTCGAAGCCGGGCCGCTCACTGGCCCACGGCCCCAGTGCAGCTTGTCGCGCAGGATGCTGAAGTACGAGTAGTTGCTCGGATGCACAAGATTGAGCCTGAAGTCCGCAGCGCTGACTTCGAAACAGTCGCCGGCGTGCAGGGTCGCCGAGGTCTGGCTGTCGCAGGTGAACATGGCCGCCGTGCCGGGACTGCCGCGCAAGGCGATCCGCACGGTCTGCCTGCCGCTGACCACGATCGGCCGGTCCGACAGCGTATGCGGACAAATGGGCACCAGCGTGAAGGCGTCGATACTCGGATGCACCACCGGACCACCGCCGGACAGCGCGTAAGCGGTCGAACCGGTGGGGCTGGCGATGATGAAGCCGTCGGCACGGTGCTGCGAGATGAATTCGCCGTCGAGCCAGGTTTCGAACTCGATCATGCGAATCGCCGCCTGGTTGCGGATCACCACATCGTTGACCGCGAGCAGAGGCGCTTCGCGGTCCGGCTTGCCGCGCTGGCGCAGCAGCCGGGCCTGCAGCAGCAGGCGCTGTTCGCGGACGTGGTGACCGGCGAATATCTCCGCCAGCGTCGCCTGCATCTGTTCGGGACGCACATCGACCATGAAACCGAGCCGGCCCTGGTTGATGCCGACGATCGGCACGCCGCTGGGCGCCAGATCACGGGCCGCCGACAGCAGGGTGCCATCGCCGCCGACCACCACGACCAGGTCGCAATCAGCCAGACCGGCACGGCTGCGGCGCTCCACGCCGGCCGGCAGCGCGTGGTCGGCCAGCGTCGTGTCCTCGACGCGGACCGTGCGGCCGAGCTTGAGCAGGGTGTCGAGCAACTGCAGCAGCGTCGGCACGACCTGAGTGTCGCGCCGCTTGCCGACGACGCCTACGGTCTGGAACGATTGCATGAGAAGGCTTGAAAGGGGCTTTCCGAAAAGCGCTGGAAAGGTAACATGAAAGGCAGCGCCGACCGTGCCCCGCATCGCGGCCTTTCTATTGAAAACGTGCCGGAAACGCCTCATCTGGAGTGTATGTCGCAAGAACTCGACGCCCGCGCCGCGGAACTGCTGAAGCTGCTTGTCGAGCGTTACATCCTCGACGGTCAGCCGGTGGCCTCGCGCACGCTGTCGCGGATGGCGAGCCTGGGGCTGTCGTCGGCGACGATCCGCAATGTGATGGCGGATCTGGACGAGCTCGGCTTCGTCGCTTCCCCGCATACCTCGGCAGGCCGCATTCCCACCGCGCGCGGCTATCGCTACTTCGTCGACTCGCTGCTGGCGCCCGAAGCGCTCAGCGATGCCGAGCACGAACTGATCGCCGACGAACTCCTGCCGGACGACCGCTCGCCCGAGGATCTGGTGCAGGCCGCGTCGCGGCTGCTGTCGAAGATGTCGCACATGGCTGGCGTGGTCACCGTGCCGCGCCGCAACCTGGCGATCCTGCGCCGCATCGAATTCCTGCCGTTGTCCGGCAACCGCGTGCTGACGATCCTGGTCGTCAACCAGCACGAGGTGCAGAACCGTGTCATCCACACCGATCGCCCTTACGGGGCCGACGAGCTGGCTCGCTACGCCAACCTGATCAACGAGCATTTCGCCGGCCGCGACCTGGTCAGCCTGCGCCAGGCCCTGATGCAGGAAGCCAGCGATGCGCAGGCGCATGTCAACACCCTGCTGCGGCAGGCCGCCGGCATGACCGAGCAGGCGCTGCGGCCCCGCGGCGAGACCGGCGACTACTTCGTAGCCGGCCATCCCAATCTGATGGCGTTCCAGGAGCTGGCCGACGTGGGACGGCTGCGGGCGCTGTTCGAGGCGCTGGACACCAAGCGCGACCTGCTGCAGCTGTTCGACCAGTGCCTGAATGCCGACCGTGTGCAGCTGTTCATCGGCGACGAGTCCGGCTACCGCGTGCTCGACGAGTGCAGCGTCGTTACCGCGCCGTACTACGTCGACGGCCGTGTCGCCGGCGTGCTCGGCGTGATCGGTCCAACGCGGATGGCCTATCACCGCATCATCCCGATCGTCCGCGAGACGGCGCGGCTGCTGTCGGCCGGCTTGAAAGGCGAGAGTTGATCCGCAAGTAGTTCGCGGTGGCGCCGGCTTGGCTATCATGGCGCCCCTTTGCACGGTCGCGTGCCCGTCGGGCCAGCGCACCGTCCGATCCGAATTCAACCCGTGAACCCGTTATGACCGATTCCCCGGAACCTTCGACCGCCGACGCCGGCATCGACGAACAGGCCCTGCTGCGCGCGCAGCTGGAGGACGCCGAAGCCCGCGCCGCCGCCGCCAAGGACGCGCAACTGCGCGCCGCCGCCGATCTGGAGAACACCCGCCGCCGTCTCGAACGCGAGGCCTCCAACAACTTGAAATACGCCGCCGAGAAGCTGCTCAACGAGCTGCTGGCGGTCGCCGACAGCCTGGAACTCGGCCTCAAGGCCGCTGAAGGCGCCGAAGGCCCGGCCAAGGCGATGGGCGAGGGCATGCAGCTGACCTATCGCCAGCTGATGAGCGTGCTGGAGAAGAATGGCGTGCGCCAGATCGACCCCAGCGGCCAGCCGTTCAATCCGGATTTTCACCAGGCGATGACGATGGCGGAAAGCGCCGACGTCCCCGCCAACCATGTCCTCAGCGTGATGCAGAAGGGCTATAGCCTGCACGAGCGCCTGCTGCGCCCGGCCATGGTGGTCGTGGCCCGCGCGCCGAGCGCCTGAAGTCCGGTTTTTGACAGAAACAGCCCCGAAAGCCTGTCGAAACCCCTTGAAACCCCGTCGGGCGGCATCAAATAGCCGTCACGACTGAAATCCTTACGGAGTCACCCTCATGGCAAAAATCATCGGTATCGATCTCGGCACGACCAATAGCTGCGTCGCCGTGCTCGACGGCAGCAACGTCAAGGTCATCGAGAACAGCGAAGGCGAGCGCACCACGCCGTCAATCGTCGCCTACACCGATGACGGTCAGACTCTGGTCGGCCGCTCGGCCAAGCGCCAGGCCGTCACCAATCCGTTCAACACGCTGTACGCCGTCAAGCGCCTGATCGGCCGTCGCTTCGAAGACGCCGAGGTGCAGAAGGCGATCAAGCATTCGCCGTTCAAGATCGTCAAGGCCGACAACGGCGACGCCTGGGTGGCGGTCAAGGACAAGAAGCTGGCGCCGCAGCAGGTGTCGGCCGAGATCCTGCTGAAGATGAAGAAGACCGCCGAAGACTATCTCGGCGAGAAGGTCACAGAAGCGGTCATCACCGTGCCGGCCTACTTCAACGACAGCCAGCGTCAGGCGACCAAGGACGCCGGCCGCATCGCCGGCCTCGACGTCAAGCGCATCATCAACGAGCCGACCGCGGCGGCACTGGCCTTTGGCCTCGACAAGATGTCGGGCAAGGACAAGAAGATCGCCGTCTATGACCTCGGCGGCGGCACCTTCGATATCTCGATCATCGAGATTGCCGACGTCGACGGCGAAAAGCAGTTCGAAGTGCTGGCCACCAACGGCGATACCTTCCTCGGCGGCGAAGACTTCGACCTGCGCGTGATCGAGTACATCGCCGCGGAGTTTCAGAAGGAGCAGGGCATCGACCTGCACAAGGACCCGCTGGCGCTGCAGCGCCTCAAGGAAGCCGCGGAAAAGGCCAAGATCGAGTTGTCCAGTTCGACGCAGACCGACGTCAACCTGCCGTACATCACGGCGGACCAGACCGGCCCCAAGCACCTCAACCTGAAGCTGACGCGCGCCAAGCTCGAAGCGCTGGTCGACGACCTGATCTCCAAGTCGATGGAGCCGTGCAAGACCGCGCTCAAGGACGCCGGCCTGAAGGCCAGCGAGATCGACGAAGTGATCCTCGTCGGCGGCCAGACGCGCATGCCCAAGGTCCAGGACGCGGTCAAGAACTTCTTCGGCAAGGAGCCGCGCAAGGACGTTAACCCCGATGAAGCGGTCGCCTTCGGCGCCGCCGTACAGGGTTCCGTGCTGTCCGGCGACCGTAAGGACGTGCTGCTGCTCGACGTGACGCCGCTGTCGCTGGGCATCGAGACGCTCGGCGGCAAGATGACCAAGCTGATCGAGAAGAACACGACGATCCCGACCAAGAAGTCGGAGACCTTCACCACCGCCGACGACAACCAGACCGCGGTGACGATCCAGGTCTACCAGGGCGAACGCGAGATCGCTTCGGCCAACAAGTCGCTGGGCCGCTTCGATCTGACCGGCATCGCGCCGGCGCCGCGCGGCATGCCGCAGGTCGAGGTCATCTTCGACATCGACGCCAACGGCATCCTGCACGTCACCGCCAAGGACAAGGCGACCGGCAAGGAGCAGAGCATCCGCATCACCGCCAACTCGGGCCTGTCGGAAGACGAGATCCAGAAGATGGTGAAGGACGCCGAGGCGCATGCCGATGAAGACAAGAAGTTCAACGAGCTGTTCTCGGCGCGCAACCAGGCC
>CBINNP010000232.1:0-5800 GCA_966252075.1 uncultured Solimonas sp. | reverse complement strand
TCAACAACCCGGCGCTCGATCCTCAAGAGGCCAAGAACACCGAGATCGGTACCAAGTGGGATCTGCTGGACGGCCGCCTGGCGGCAACGGCGGCGATCTTCAAGGGCACCAACAAGAATGATCTGGCGCGGGCGAGTGACAATCCGGACATCGTGATCCAGTACGGCAAGCGTGAGGTCAAGGGCGTGGAACTGGCCGCGGTCGGCCAGATCACCAAGGCCTGGAACATCACCGCCGGCGTGGCCAAGCTCGATGCCGACATCAAGCAGGGTACGGAGACCTCGGAAGGCGCCGGTGCGCGCTTCACGCCGGAACTGACGGCGACCTTGTGGACCACCTACAACCTGGAAGCCTACAAGCTGCAGTTCGGTTTCGGTGCCCAGTACGTCGATTCGCAGACGCGCTCGGAAACCAACAATCCGCAAGGCTCCGTCACCGCCACGACGGGGCAGGTCGGCTACACCAATGTCTACGAAGTGGGCAGCTACACCGTGTTCGACGCGATGGTGGCCTACCAGGCAACGCGCAACGTCACGGTCCAGCTCAACGGCTACAACCTGGGTGACGAGAAGTACTTTGCGGCCATCAACAACGGCGGTTCGCGCTACATCCCGGGCATCGCGCAGTCGTACCTGCTGAGCCTGAATGTCCGTTTCTGATGCCCGTCCGATGCCGGCCTGATGTGATAGAAGGAGGGCCTTCCGTCGTCCGCGGGAGGCCCTCCGCACGCTGATCGAGAGTCCTTGCCGATGCTGCTGCATATTCCCAAGGTTCTGAGCGCCGAACAGGTGGCCGAAATGCGCGCGGTGCTGGCACAGACCGAGTGGCAGGACGGCCGCGTCACGGCCGGACCGCAGGCGGCCAAGGTCAAGCAGAACCTGCAGCTCACCGAAGAGCACCCGGTCGCCCAGCAGCTGGGCGAGGTCGTGCTCAAGGCGCTGGGCCGCAGCGAACTGTTCCTGTCGGCGGCGCTGCCGTCGAAAGTATTCCCGCCGCTGTTCAACTGCTATCAGGGCGGCGGCAATTTCGGCATGCACGTCGACACCGCGGTGCGCGACGTGCGCAGCAAGGGCTATCGCGTCCGCACCGATCTTTCCGGCACGCTGTTCCTCAGCGAACCGGACGAGTACGACGGTGGCGAACTGGTGATGGAAGACACCTACGGCGCGCATGCCGCCAAGCTGCCGGCCGGCGATCTGGTGCTGTATCCGTCGACCAGCCTGCACAAGGTCAATCCGGTGACGCGCGGTGCGCGCATTGCCAGCATCTTCTGGGTGCAGAGCCTGGTGCGCGAGGATGCCCAGCGCACGCTGTTGTTCGAGATGGATGCCGCGCTGCAGAGCCTCAACACGTCGGTGGCCGATCATCCGGCGCTGGTGCAGCTGACCGGCGTCTACCACAACCTGCTGCGGCGCTGGGCGGAGCTTTGAGGCGATGACCGCGCAAGTGCTGATGCCGCAGTATCTGCGCCGCCCGGGCGGGCTGCGGGGTGGGCGCGTGCTGGTATTCATGGCGATCGGCCTGATCCATGTCGTGGCGATCGGCGGCCTGTTCATCACCCGCTCGCAACCGACGCCGCCGGTGCCGACGGCGATGATGGTGAGCTTCATTTCCGAGCAGCCCAAGCCACCGGAGCCGCCGCCGCCGGAACCCAAGCCGGAGCCGGTCAAGCCGGATCCGAAGCCGCGCATGGCGGCGACGACCAAGCCGACACCGTCGGCGATCGAGGCGCCGCCGATCGAGGAGCCGGAGCCGGTCGAGGAAACGCCGCCGCCACCGCCGCAGGCCGAGCCCGGTCCGCCGGAGCCGGTCGTCATCCCGCCGAACTTCGTCGCCGCATACCTGAACAATCCGGCACCGGCCTATCCGCAGATGTCGATCCGGCTGCGCGAGGAAGGCACCGTCCTGCTGCTGGTGCTGGTCAGTCCGGGCGGCACCGCCGACCAGGTCCGCGTCGAGCAGAGCAGCGGATTCTCGCGGCTCGATGCGGCGGCGGTCGACGTGGTGAAGAAGCGCTGGCGCTTCGTGGCGGCCAAGCAGGGCGACCAGCCGGTGGCCGCCTGGGTCAAGATCCCTCTCTCCTTCGAACTGAAGAAACACTAACGCTATGGATGCACAAGGTCTCGGCTTCGGCCACTTTCTTTCCGGCGCCGATGGCGTCGCCAAGACGATTCTGGTGCTGATGGTGCTGGCATCGATCGCCAGCTGGTACCTGATCGTCACCAAGGCGTTCGCCGGCTGGCGCGCTCGCCGCCGCAGCGCCAAGTTCTTGGAGTATTTCTGGAACGCGCCGTCGCTCAACGAAGTGGCGCTGCGTCTGGAGCACGAGCATCCGGACGAGCCGTTCTCGCATCTGGCCTACCACGGCATTGCCGCCAGCCGCCATCATGAGCGCCATGGCATCAACCGCCTCAACGAGGCCGGCTCCGCTTCGGATTTCGTCACGCGCACCTTGCGCAAGACCATCGACGAGGAAACCGCGAAGATGGAATCGGGCCTGACGATCCTCGCCTCGGTGGGCGCCACCGCGCCGTTCGTGGGTCTGCTCGGCACGGTCTGGGGCATCTACCACGCGCTGCTGGCGATCGGCATTTCCGGCGCCGGCACGCTGGACAAGGTTGCAGGCCCGGTCGGCGAGGCGCTGATCATGACGGCCATCGGCCTGGGCGTGGCGATCCCGGCGGTGCTCGGCTACAACTTCATCGTCCGCTCCAATCGCGTGGTGCTGGCGCAGCTGGATGCCTTCGCGCACGATCTTTTCACCTTCCTGGCCACCGGCGCCAAGATCGACAACGCCAGCGGCACGGTGACGCCGCTGAAGTCGACCGTACCGCGGAGCTGAAGCCATGGCATTCGGCAGCTTCAACGGCAATCGCGGCAGTGCGCCAATGGCGGAGATCAACGTGATCCCGCTGGTCGACATCATGCTGGTGCTGCTGGTCGTCTTCATCGTCTCGGCGCCGCTATTGACCAATGCAGTGAAGATCGACCTGCCCAAGGCGAGCAGTCAGCCCAACGTCACCAAGGTCGACAACGTGCAGCTGGCGATCAAGGCCAACGGCGATCTGTACTGGAATGGCGAGCCGCTGGCGCGCGAGCAGCTGATCGAGCGCCTCCAGGAAGCCGGCCGCCAGCCGGTCACGCCGGAACTGCATCTGCACGCCGATCGCGACTCGCGTTACGAGGTCATCGCCGAGGTGATGAGCGAGGCGGGCAAGGCGGGGCTGGTCAAGATCGGTTTCGTCACCGACCCCTCCGCTGCTGCCGCGGCGCATGGCCACTGAGGCGCGCGCGGCGCCAGCGGCGCCGCAGCGGCGCATCGAGCAGGCGGCGCGACGCGCCTACTGGCTCAAGACGCTGCACCAGTGGCACTGGATCAGCTCGGCGATCTGTCTGATCGCGATGCTGCTGTTCGCGGCCACCGGCATCACGCTCAATCATGCCGGCCAGATCAAGGCCAAGCCGCAGGTCACGAAGCGTCACGCGATATTGCCGCTGCCGGTGCGCGAGGCGATCATCGCGCAAGCCGACAGTGATGCGGGCGGAGCTCTGCCGCCGGCTTTACTGGAATGGCTGAGTGCGGAGTGGTCGCTGTCCCCGGGCACGCATGAGGCCGACTGGTCGGACGACGAGGTCTACCTTGCCTTGCCGCGGCCCGGCGGTGACGCCTGGCTCAGCGTGACGCTGCCGGAGGGCGAGATCGAATACGAGCGCACCGATCGCGGCTGGATCGCCTACTTCAACGATCTGCACAAGGCCCGCAACACCGGCCTGGTGTGGAGCGTGTTCGTCGACGTGTTCGCCGTGGCCTGTCTGGTATTCGCCGGCAGCGGGCTGTTCCTCCTCAAGCTGCATGCCGCGCAGCGCGGCATGACCTGGCCGCTGGTGGCGCTGGGTTTCGTGCTGCCGTTGCTGCTGGCCTTGCTGTTCATCCACTGACGCTCTTCGTGTATCGATAGGAACAAGGATTTTTGTCATGCGTATTTCGTCTCCTGCGGCGTTTCCTCTGGCCGCGATCTGCGGCAGCCTGATCGCGGCACCTGCTCAGGCCACCGAGCTGGGCGTGACGCTACAGATTCCGCAGCTCGATGTTGCGGAGTATCACCGCCCATATGTGGCGGTCTGGCTGGAACGTGACGATCGCAGCGTCGCCGCGCAGCTGGCGGTCTGGTACCAGCAGCCACGCCAGCGTGCCGAAGGCGCGCCAGGCGGCCAGGCTGCGCCCGGCAATGCCCAGGGCGGTACCAAGTGGCTGCCGGATCTGCGCCAGTGGTGGCGTCGCGGCGGACGCGAGCTGAGCCTGCCGGTCGATGGCGTCAGCGGCGCCACTCGCGTGGTCGGCGAGCACCAGCTGAGTTTCCGCCAGGGTCAGGCGCCGCTCGGCGAACTGGCGCCGGGGCACTACAAGCTGATCGCCGAAGCGGCGCGCGAGGACGGCGGCCGCGAGCTGCTGGAAATTCCCTTTGACTGGCCGGCGACGTCGGCTGGCGAACTCAAGGCACAGGGCAAGAGCGAACTCGGCGTGCTGCGCCTGACGCTGAAGCCCTGAGACTGATCCGGAGAACGACATGAAACTGCATGCACCATCGCTATTGCTGGCCGCCGCGCTGCTGCTGCCACTGGCGGCGCAGGCCCACAAGCCCTGGCTGGCGCCGTCGAAGACCGTGCTGAGCACCGGCCAGTGGATCACCGTCGATGCCGGTGTGTCGACCGATCCGTTCATCAAGGACCATAGTCCGGGCCGTCTCGACAAGCTCGTCATCACCGCGCCCGACGGCAGCGTCGTGACGCCCGAGAACCTGTCGACCGGCAAGCTGCGCAGTGTGTTCGACCTGCAGCTGCAGCAGGCAGGCACCTACCGTATCGCGGTAGTCAACAGCAACATCTCGGCGGTGTGGGACGACAACGGCCAGCGCCGCATGTGGCCGCCGCGCGGTCAGCCGTTCAGTGCCGAGGGTTTTGCCAAGGAAGTGCCGAAGAAGGCCAAGGACCTGCGTGTCATGCAGTCGATCAGCCGTCTGGAGACCTTCGCCACCGCCGGCAAGCCGAGCGAGCTGAAGGCCAGCGGCAAGGGTCTGGAGCTGCAGCCGGTCACCGGCGTCAACGATCTGTACGTGGGCGAGCCGGCGAAGTTCAAGCTGCTGCTCGATGGCAAGCCGGTCTCCGGCATCGAGGTCGAAGCGGTGGCCGATGGCACCCGTTACCGCAACGGTGCGCAGGAGCTCGTCGCCAAGACCGATGCCGAGGGCGTGTTCACGCTGGACTGGCAGCAGCCGGGCCTGTACTGGGTATCGGCCTCGGTACAGGACGACAAGGCCGAGAAGCCGGCCAAGCAGCGTCGTCTTTCCTACACGGCGAGTTTCGAGGTGCTGACGCCCTGATCGCGCCGTCTCGTAACGGCCACGGCCCGCGTCCGGCTTCGTCGCGCCGGGCGCGGGCCGTGGCGTTTGCGGCCTTGCCCCAGCCATGAATCGAGTCCTGATTCCCGAGCAGTTCAGCGCTGCGGTCCAGGCCGGACCGGAGGCTGGCGAAATCTGCACGCTGGCCGGCAGCACCATGGGCACGCACTGGACGGTGAAGCTGGTCGCGCCGCACGGTTACGTGCGCGCGCCGCTGTGGGCAGCGATCCAGGCGCGGCTCGACGCCCTTGTCGAGCAGATGAGCACCTGGGATCCACACTCGGCTTTGAGCCGCTCCAGGATTTCGCTCCACTTCAGCCCCCGCCGATAGATCAGCCGGTAGGCCGACTTGAGCTCCGAAATCTCCTCGGCCACGAAGCCGCTGCGCCGCAGGCCCACCA
>CBINNP010000231.1:0-5843 GCA_966252075.1 uncultured Solimonas sp. | reverse complement strand
GTCGCTGGCGACCGGCGACGCCGGCACCGGCACACCATCGGCGCCGCAGCGAGCGGCGCTGCAGATCACCGGCCTGGTCGGCCTGCAGCCGACGCCCCTGGTCCTGCTGCTGCTGGCAACGCTGGCGATCTCGCTGAAGGCGGTGATGTCGCTGCTGGCCAACCGCCAGGTGGGTTACACCGTCGCCTTCATCGCCACCGATCTGCGCCTGGGCCTGATCCGCACGCTGATGGGCTCGCGCTGGCAGCACTATCTGCAGCAATCGGTCGGCCGCCTGTCCAACGCCATCGCCAACGAGGCGCAACGCGCCGCCGAGTCGTTTCAGCAGGGCGCGGAAATGGCGGCGATGGTGCTCAACGCCTTCATCTACCTCCTGTTCGCCCTGTCGATCTCGATCGAGGGCGGCGTCGCCGCCGGCGTCGCCGGCGCGCTGCTGATCATCCTGCTGCAGGCCCTGATCCGCAGCTCGCGCCGCGCCGGCCAGCACCAGACCCATCTGCAGCGCTCGCTGTTGACCTTGATCAGCAGCCAGATGTCGGCGGCCAAGCCGCTCAAGGCGATGGCTCGCGAAGACCACGTCGACGCGCTGCTGTCCGACCAGACCAAGCAGCTCGAACGCGCGCTGCGCCAGCAGGTGATCAGCCGCGAAGCGCTGGCCGCGCTGCAGGAGCCGATGCTGGCGATCATGGTCGGCGTCGGCTTCTTCCTCAGCATCGTCCTGCTGAAGATGCCCATGTCGGCGGTGCTGGTGATGCTGTTCATGCTGGCCCGTGTCGTCAGCTATCTGTCGAAAGGGCAGAAGGCCTACCAGCAGGTCGTGGTGCGCGAGAGTGCCTACTGGGCCATGACGCAGGCCATCGAGACCGCCCGCGAGCAGCGCGAGCCCAGCGGCGGCGAGCGGCGCGTGCCGCTGGCGCAGGGGATCCGCTTCGACCGCGTCAGCTATACGCACGACGGCGGCGGCCGGGCGATTCTCGACGCGCAAAGCTTCACCGTGCCGGCGCGACGGCTCACCGTGCTGATCGGCCCCTCCGGTGCCGGCAAGACCACGCTGATCGATCTGGTCGTCGGCTTGCTGCAGCCGCAGGCCGGCCGGATCCTGATCGACGGCGTGCCGCTGCCGGAAATGAACCTGCGCGACTGGCGCCGGCAGATCGGCTACGTACCGCAGGAATCGGTGATGGTCGACGAATCGGTCGCCTACAACCTGACGCTCGGCGAACCGCTGGGCGAGGATGAGATCCGCGCCGCGCTGCGCGCCGCCGACGCCCTCGATTTCGTCGAAGCGATGCCGGAGGGCCTGCACACCCGCGTCGGCGAAGGTGGCTCGCGGCTGTCCGGCGGCCAGCGCCAGCGCCTGGCGATCGCCCGCGCCCTGATCCACAAGCCGCGCCTGCTGATCCTCGACGAAGCCACCAGCAGCCTCGATCCGGAGGCGCAGGCGGCGGTGGTTGAAACCGTCAGCAAGCTCAAGGGCTCGCTGACCATACTCGCGGTTGCGCATCAGGGCCGCCTGATCGATGCCGCCGACCAGATCTACCGCCTGTGCGACGGCCGCATCGGTGCCGCAACCGCACCGGCCGGCTATCAACAAACCCATGGCTAAGCGCCACTGGCGCCGCGCGCTCGACCGCCGCCGCAAGCGCGCCCTGTTCCTGGTGCTGCGCGCGCTGGTGCGCCGCTTCGGCTTTGCGAGCATGCGCCGCATCGGTGCCGTGCTCGGCCAGCTGCACTATCTGCTCAACGTCCCACTGCGGCGCCGCTGCCTGCACGACGCCGCCCGGCTGCTGCAGCGGCGGCCGGATGATCCGGCGCTGGCCCGGCAGCTGCGCGAGGCCTATCGCGTCAACACCATCGCTGCACTCGAAGTGCTGGCGATGTTCGAGCGGCCGCTCGACGACGACACCCTCAATCGCCGCTGCCACGTCGACGGCATCGAGCATCTGCAGGCCGCGCGCGGCGGCGGTCGCGGCGCGATCCTGCTGGCCACGCATTCCGGCAATGCCCTGATGATGGCGGTCCAGCTGGCCCGGCGCGGTATTCCCGTCAGCGTGATCTACCGCCAGGCGCTGATGATGTCGGACGATCTGTTCACCGCCGGGCTGCAGCCGTACGGCGTCGAAGGCATCGTCGCCAACGAGGGCCTCAAAGCCTACGCCAAGATGCTCGGCGCGCTGCGCCAGAACCGCGTCGTGATGATCATGCTCGACCAGGGCGTCAAGCACGCCCAGGACGGGCTGATGATGCGCTTCCTCGGCAAGGACATGCCGATGCCGGCCGGACCCGCGCAGCTGGCACGCCACAGCGCCGCACCGCTGCTGCCGGTGACGACCCTGGCGGCTGAGCCGGATTGGCGCTTCGCGATCGGCGCGCCGGTGCCGCGCGTTGCCGGCAACTCGCTGGAAGCCGATCTGGCCGCGCTGCTGCGGATCTGCGAAGACATGGTGCTGGCACGGCCCCAGCTGTGGAGCTGGCATCAGCGCCGCTGGCGCGACTTCCGCCTCGCCGCCGAGGGCCCGGCATCCGCGAGCGGCGGCGAGCAGGCAGGCGCGGCAAGACCGTAGCCGCAGGACCCTAGCCGCGCGCGTCGCGTCCGCCCGCCTGTAAGCGCCGCCCGGCCTTGCCTATGACTGTCCGCCGCGCGCAGCCAGCAGCAGGATCGCGCGCAGGCCACGGCCACCGCGGCCATCGCGCAGCTGCAGATCGCCGCCGTGCAGGCGCGCGATCTCCAGGGCGATCGACAGGCCCAGGCCGCTGCCCTGCCCCTGCCCGCCGCGAATGAAGCGCTGCAGCATCTGTGCGCGCTGCGAGCACGGCACGCCGGGGCCGTCATCCTCGACCTCGATCGCCGGCGCCGCGGTGACGCGCAGTTCAATGCTGCCCGGACCGGCGTGATACTTGATGGCGTTGTCGATCAGGTTGGCGACCGCCTCGCGCAGCAGCTCTGCGTTGCCTTCGATCCAGGCCGCCTGCTCCTCGCTGTCGGCCGCCAGCTGCATCTCCACGCCGCGTGCCAGCGCGCGCGGTGCCCACTCGGCGCCCAGATCGCGGACCAGCGCCACCAGATCGACCGGCGCGAACGCCAGCGCAGCGCTGCCCTCCGGCTCCGCGCGCGCCAGCGACAGCAGCTGGTTGGACAAACGCGCGGCGCGGTCGGTGGCGATGCGCAGCGACTCCAGCTGTGGCCTGGCATCCTCCAGCACCGGCTCGCGGGCCATCGCGTCGGCCTGCAGCTTGATCGCCGTCAGCGGCGTGCGCAGCTGATGCGCGGCCTCGGCAATGAAGCGCTGCTGCGCCGACAACGCCGACTCCAGCCGCGCCAGCAGCTCGTTGAGCGCCCGCGTCATCGGCCGGATCTCGCTGGGCACGTCGTCGTCGCTGATCGGCGCCAGCTGGCGGTGACTGCTCGACTGCAGGCGTTGCGTCACTGTGCGCAGCGGCGCCAGGCCGTGGCCGATCGCCCGGCGGATCGCCGCCGATGCCACGACGATCAGCAGCAATTGCGGCACCAGCGTGCTGACGAGGATGGCGTGCGCCAGCTCGCGCCGTTTGCGCATGGTCTCGGCCACCGTCACCGTCACCGCCTCGCCGAACCGCGCTGCCGGCAGCTCGAGCACGGCAACCCGCACCGGCTGGCCTTCGATGTACGCGTTGTAGAGACTGGCCGCCTCGTAGTGCTTGACCTTGTCCGGCGGCGCCGGCAGATCCGGCCGGCCGAGAATGACGCCGCCGTGGGCGCTGGCAACCCGGAAGTAGGTGTTGTCGCTGACGTCCCACTCGAACAGCCGCCGCGTCGACGGCGCGATGGTCACCGCCGAGGCGCCGTCCGGCCCCCGCTCGGCCTCGAGCGACAGCGCCAGCGAACTCACCGAATCGAACAGCCAGCCGTCGTAGACGGAGTTGGCGAAGTGCTGTGCGAGGCCATAGGAAACCGCGCCGCCGAGCAGGAACAGCACTGCCAGCGGCGCCACCAGTGCCAGCAGCAGACGCCCGCGCAGCGAGCGCTTGGCGACTGCGGCCGGCTCAGCCGGCGCCATCGACCTGCAGGCCTTCGATCTGCAGCAGATAGCCGAAACCGCGCAGGGTGCGGATCGTGCAGCCAGAGTTCTCGATCTTGCGGCGCACGCGGTGCACATACAGCTCCACCGCGTTCTCGGACAGCTCGGACTCGCCGCCCAGATGCTTGAGCAGGTGCCGCTTGCTGACCACGCGGCCCTGCCGCAGCAGCAGACACTCCAGCACCGAGAACTCGCGCGGCAACAGCTCCAGCGGCCGCTCGCCGATGTAGGCGCGACGCTCGCTCTGCGAGAAGCGCAGCTCGCCGACGCGCAGATCGTCGCCACGCCGCGCCAGCGCCCGGCGGGCCACCGCGCGGATGCGCGCCTCAAGCTCGTCGAGCGCGAAGGGCTTGGCCATGTAGTCGTCGGCGCCCAGGTCCAGGCCGCGCACGCGGTCGGCGGTATCGTCGCGGGCGCTGAGGATCACCACCGGGGTCTGCAGGCCCTCGTCACGCAGCTGCCGCAGCACTTGCATGCCATCGATATCAGGCAGGCCCAGGTCGAGAATCACGCAGTCGTAATCGGTTTCGGCGACGGCGCGCAGGGCCGAGCGGCCATCGCTGCTCAGATCGACGGCGTTGCCGCCGTGCTGCAGCGCGCGCTGCAGGCCATGGGCAATCGGCGCATCGTCCTCGACGACCAGCAGTCTCATCTTCTCGTCTCTGTCAGCTCAGGGAGCGCACTATCATATCGGCCGCGACCCGCGCCGGTTTCGCCTCACAGGTCCTGCCCTTGCCCTTCGACGCTTCTCATCCCGATCCGCTGCCCGCCGCGCCCCTGGTTGCGCTGACCGGCGCCACCGGCTTCATCGGCCGCCATCTGCTGCGGGCGCTCGGCGACGCCGGCTGGCGCGTACGCCTGTTGCTGCGCCGCGATCCGCTCAGCGTCGGCTGGGGCGATCTGCAGCCGGAAGTGGTCGCCGGCGGCCTGGAGGACGAGACCGCACTGCAGCGGCTGGTGGAAGGCGCCGACGCGGTGATCCATCTCGCCGGGCTGATCAAGGCGGCGCGACGCGAGCAGTTCTTCGCCGTCAACCGCGATGGCGCGGCACGGCTGGCGCGAGCGGTGCTCAGCCACGCCCCGCATGCGCATGTGCTGCTGGTGTCGAGCCTGGCCGCGCGTGAGCCGCAGCTTTCGCACTACGCCGCCAGCAAGCGTGCCGGCGAGGACGCGGTGCTCGATGCCCTCGGCACGCGCGCCACGGTGCTGCGCCCGCCCGCCGTCTACGGCCCCGGCGACCGCGAGACGCTGGTGTTCTTCCAGCTGGCGTTGAAGCGCTATGTGCCGCTGCTCGGCACGCCGCAAGCCCGCGCGGCAATGATTCATGTCGACGACCTGGTGCGGCTGATCGCCGGCCTGGCGGCCGGCGCACCGCAGGCACGGGTGATGACCGCTGCCGACGCGCGCGCCGAGGGCTACCTGTGGCGCGAGGTGTTCGCCACCGCCGCGCAGGCCGTCGGCAATGCCGGGCCGACGCTGTTCCATGCGCCAACTGCGCTGCTCAAGACGCTCGCTTTCGTCGGTGATGCCGGCGCCGCGTTCGGCGCGGCCAACATGCTGACCTCGCAGAAGCTGCGCGAGCTGCGCCATCCGGACTGGGGCGTCACGTCAGCCGAGCTGGCGACGCTTTCCGGCTGGGCGCCGCGCTTCACGCTGGCCGACGGCTTTGCCGATGCGGTGGCCTGGTATCGCCAGGCCGGCTGGCTGCCGCGCTAGGGCCTGTTAACGCTATGGCCGCCGCTGTGATGCCACCCGCTTTGCGGCCAGGCAAGGCGCGACGAGGGA
>CBINNP010000230.1:0-5929 GCA_966252075.1 uncultured Solimonas sp. | reverse complement strand
TGCGTCCTGCCTGCCGGGCTCGAGGGCCTTCAGGATGCCGGCCCGCATGGCTTCAGTGAAATCCTCTACGCCTACGCCTCGGCCGCAGCCAACAACGGCAGCGCGTTCGCCGGACTCAGCGCCAACTCGGTCTTCTACAACGTGACGCTCGGCATCGCGATGCTGGTCGGGCGCTTCGCGATCATCGTGCCGATGCTGGCGATCGCCGGCGGCCTCGCCGGCAAGAAGCCGATCCCGCCCTCGGCCGGCACTCTGCCGACCGACGGCGGTTTGTTCGTGGCCCTGCTGGTCGCCGTGGTGCTGGTGTTTGGCGGGCTCACCTTTTTGCCGTCGCTGGTGCTGGGGCCGATAGCCGAGCACTACGCCCTGCTGGCCGGGCAGCGCTACTGAGGAACCACGATGAAAATGCAACAGAAGCTCTCGCGGCAACTGTGGATGGCGGCGCTGCTGGATGCGCTGCGAAAGCTGCACCCGCGCTGCCTGATCCGCAATCCGGTAATCGGCACGACGGCGCTGGTCGCGCTGCTCGCCACAATTCTGTTCGTCCGCGATCTGGCCACCGGCGCCACGCAGATCCTGTTTTCCGCGCAGCTGATCGTTTGGCTGTGGTTTACGGTGCTGTTTGCCAACTTCGCCGAAGCCCTTGCCGAAGGCCGCGGCAAGGCGCAGGCGGCGAGCCTGCGACAGGCACGCACGCAGGCGCGTGCGCGGCTGCTGGCGGGACCGGCGTCGGCGGCGTTCACCTGGGTGGCTGCGACGCAACTGAAGGCCGGCGATCACGTGCGTGTCGAGGCCGGCGAACTGATCCCGGGCGACGGCGAGGTCGTCGAAGGCGTCGCTACTGTCGACGAGTCGGCAATCACCGGCGAATCGGCACCGGTGGTGCGCGAATCCGGCGGTGACCGTTCTGCCGTCACCGGCGGCACGCGCGTGCTGTCCGATGCGCTGACGCTGCGCATCACCGCTGCGGCCGGATCGAGCTTTCTCGATCGCATGATCGCGCTGGTCGAAGGCGCGGCGCGGCAGAAGACGCCGAACGAGCTGGCGCTCAGCGTACTGCTCGCCGGCATGACCCTGATCTTCATCCTCGCCTGCGCGAGCATTCCGAGCTTCGCCGCCTACGCCGGTGGCGCGGTGCCGGTGATCGTGTTGATCGCGCTGTTCGTGACGCTGATTCCAACCACGATCGGCGCGCTGCTGTCGGCCATCGGCATTGCCGGCATGAACCGGCTGGTGCGCTTCAACGTGCTGGCGATGTCCGGCCGCGCAGTCGAGGCCGCCGGCGACGTCGATACGCTGCTGCTGGACAAGACCGGCACCATCACGCTTGGCAACCGCCAGGCCACTGAGTTCCTGCCGGCGCCCGGCGTCGATGCGCGCGCGCTGGCGGAGGCGGCGCAGCTGGCGAGCCTGGCGGACGAGACGCCCGAAGGTCGCTCGATCGTCGTGCTGGCCAAGGAACGTTTCGGCCTGCGACCGCGCGACATCGCGGCGATGGCGGCGCAGTTCGTGCCGTTCTCGGCGCAAACGCGGATGTCCGGCGTCGACATCGACGACCCGCGCGGGCACACCGTGCAGCTGCGCAAGGGTGCGCTTGATGCGGTGCGTGCGCATGTGCTGGGCCATGGCAACGGCCGCCCGCTCGACGAGGCGCTGCTGGCCGATGTGGAGCGCGTCGCACGCGCTGGCGGCACGCCGCTGGTGGTTGCGCGTGACGGGCACGCGCTCGGCGTGGTCCATCTCAAGGACATCGTCAAGAACGGCATCCGCAGCCGCTTCGCCGAACTGCGTGCGATGGGCATCAAGACCGTGATGATCACCGGCGACAATCCGCTGACCGCCGCGGCGATCGCGGCGGAAGCCGGCGTCGACGACTTTCTCGCGCAGGCCCGGCCGGAGGACAAGCTTGCCTTGATACGCCGGGAGCAGGCGCAAGGGAAGCTGGTGGCGATGTGCGGTGATGGCACCAACGACGCGCCGGCGCTGGCGCAGGCTGACGTCGGCGTAGCGATGCAGACCGGCACGCAGGCGGCGCGCGAGGCCGGCAACATGGTGGACCTGGACTCCGATCCGACCAAGCTGATCGAGATCGTCGGCATCGGCAAGCAACTGCTGATCACGCGTGGCGCGCTGACCACGTTCTCGGTGTCCAATGACGTGGCCAAGTACTTCGCGATCCTGCCGGCGATGTTCGCGGCGATCTATCCGCCGCTGGCGGTGCTCAACCTCATGCAGCTGGGCTCGCCGCAGTCCGCGATCCTGTCGGCCACCATTTTCAACGCGCTGATCATTCTTGCGCTGGTGCCGCTGGCGCTGCGCGGCGTGCGCTACCGGCCGGTGCCGGCGGCGACGCTGCTGGCGCGCAATCTGGCGGTCTATGGTCTCGGCGGGCTGCTCGCGCCGTTTGCCGGCATCAAGCTGATCGACCTCGCCATCAACGCGATCGGGCTCGTCTGAGGAGACCTGCGATGAACACCTATTTTCGTCCCGCGCTGCTGTTGCTGCTGCTGTTCACGCTGACGACCGGCGTGCTGTACCCGCTGGCGGTGACGGGCCTCGGACATTTGCTATTCGCTGCTCAGGCGCAGGGCTCGCTGATCGAGCGCGACGGGCGCGTGATCGGTTCGGCGCTGGTGGGCCAGCGTTTCGGCAGCGAGCGCTACTTCCACGGCCGGCCATCGGCGGCCGGTAGCGACGGCTACGACGCCGGCGCGTCCGGGGCTTCCAACTACGGCGCCTCGAGCGCGGCGCTGCGCACGCGAGTCGAGACCGATCTGGCGAGGCTGCGTGCGGGGAATCCGCGCGCACCCGTGCCGGCCGAGCTGCTGGCGGCGTCCGGTAGCGGGCTGGACCCGGACATTTCGCCGGCGGCGGCGCGCTTCCAGATAGCGCGCGTGGCCCGGGCACGCGGGCTCGACGAGGCGGCATTGCGGCAGGTGGTCGATAGGCATACGCAGGGCCGCCTGCTGGGTCTGCTCGGTGAACCGCGCGTCAACGTGCTCGCCCTGAATTTGGCGCTGGATCGCGATTTCGCGCCGCAATGACTCGGCCCTGAAGGCGGCGCGATACTGCGCGCCATGATTCCACCATGCCGCATGCCATGAACGATCCGACCGCCGCGCCGCGGCCGTCGCCGGATGCGTTGCTCGAACAGGTGCAGCGCGAGGCGCGCGGCAAGCTGAAGATATTCCTCGGCGCGGCGCCGGGCGTCGGCAAGACCTACGAGATGCTGCAGTCGGCGCGGCGCAAGCGCCGCGAGGGCGTCGACGTGGTCGCCGCCGTGGTCGAGACGCATGGTCGCAGTGAGACGGCGGCGCTGCTCGACGGTATCGAACTACTGCCGCGGCGACGTGGAGCGCAGCAGAGCCGCGCGCTGGACGAGATGGATATCGACGCCGTGCTGGCGCGGCGGCCGCAGCTGGCGCTGGTCGACGAGCTGGCGCACAGCAATGCGCCGGGCTCGCGACACCCCAAGCGCTGGCAGGACGTGGTGGAGCTGCTCGACGCCGGCATCGACGTCTACACGACGCTCAACATCCAGCACGTCGAGAGCCTCAACGACGTGGTGGCCAGCATCACCCACGTGCGCGTGCGGGAGACCGTGCCGGACTCGGTTCTGGAGCAGGCACACGAGATCGAGCTGATCGACCTGACCCCGGCCGACCTGATACAGCGCCTGCGCGAAGGCAAGGTCTATCGCGGCGAGGCCGGCGAACGCGCGCTGCAGCATTACTTCACGACGTCCAATCTGACGGCGCTGCGCGAGCTGGCGCTGCGTCGCACGGCCGAAGCCGTCGATGGCCAGCTGCGCCAGCAGCGGCGTGCGCGCGGCGTCGAGCAGGTCTGGCCGGCCGGAGAACGCCTGCTGGTCTGCATCAATGAACTGCCGAGCGGCGAGGCGCTGGTGCGCTATGCCAAGCGCGTCGCCGATCGCTTCGATGCGCCGTGGACGGTGCTGCACCTGGAGACCGCGCGTGCACTGCGGCTGAGCGAGGCGCAGCGGGCGCAGATCGCCACCACGCTGCGGCTGGCCGAACAGCTCGGCGCCGACACGCAGACGCTGCCGGCGGGCGAGGGCATCGTGACGACCACGTTGCGGCTGGCGCGCGAGCGCAACGTCACGCAGCTGATCGTCGGCAAGTCGCGGCGCTCGCGCTGGTTCGAATGGCGGCACGGCTCGGTGGTGCGCGAGCTGGTGCGGCAGGCGGTCGGCATCTCGGTGCAAGTGATCGTCGATCCGCCGGCGTCGAACGCAGTGCCGGCAGCGCGTCCTGCGGTCTCGGCAGGGCGGCCGGCGCTGCGCCTTGGCGGCGCGCGTGAGCACGCCGGCGCGCTGCTGTACGCGGTGCTGGCGACGTTGCTGGCGCTGGCGATCGACCGCTTCGTCGACGTGCCGAATGTCTCGCTGCTGTTCCTGCCGGCAGTGATGGTCGCGGCGAGCCGCTGGGGTCTGCTGCCGGGCCTGGTCTGCGCATTGGCCAGTGCGGCGCTCTACAACTTCCTGTTCCTGCCGCCGCTGTACACCTTCACGATCCGCGAACCGGCCAACGTGATTGCGCTGATCACCTTTCTGCTGACGGCGGCGCTGACCAGCCGGCTGTCGGCGCGGGTACGCGAGCAGACGCGGCTGGCCAGCGACCAGGCGATGCTCAACGGCGAGCTGCTGCAGTTCAGCCGGCAGATCGCCGGCCTGCGCCGGCTCGACGAGCTGATGGCGACTGCAGCGCGGCGCACCGCGCAGATGCTGTCTGCCGATGCGGTGCTGCTGTCGGCGGACCCGGACGGCCTGCATATCCGCGGCGCTTCCTCGCCGCAGATCGCGCTCGAAGCGGCCGACCTGGCCGCCGCCAACTGGTGCCGTGACAAGGCACAGGCCGCCGGCCGCGGCTCGGATACCTTGCCGGCGGCGCAATGGCTGTTCGTGCCGATGCTGTCGGAGCGTACGGTGGCGGGCGTCATCGGCGTGCGCCGCGATGGCCCGCGACTCGATGCCCGGCAGCGGCGCCTGCTCGACGCCCTGGCCGACCTGATCGCGATCGGCACCGAGCGCATCCGCCTGGCCAAGGATGTCGATCAGGCGAAGATGCGTGCTGAGACTGACCGTCTGCGTGCGGCGCTGCTGACCTCGGTTTCGCATGACCTGCGCACACCGCTGGCGAGCATCCTCGGCGCGATCACCAGCCTGCGTTCCTACGGGGCGCTGTACGACGGTGCCGCACGCGACGAACTGCTGGCGACCGCGCAGGAGGAGGCCGAGCGCCTGGGCCGTTTTGTCGGCAATCTGCTCGACATGACCAAGCTCGATGCCGGCGCACTGCAAGTGAGGCGCGAAAGCTGCGATCTGCGCGACGTGGCCGCCGGCGCGGCGCAGCGCACGCGGCAGCTGCTGATGCGGCATCGCTTGCGCGTCGACCTGCCGGCATATCTGCCGCTGGTGCTGACCGACGCCATCCTGCTCGAACAGGTGCTGGTCAATCTGCTCGACAACGCCGCCAAGTACGCGCCGGAGGGCAGCGAGATTGAGATCACGGCGCAACCGCATCGTTATGCCTTGACCCTGTCGGTGGCCGATCGCGGTCCCGGCGTTCCGGCTGATGAGCAGGAGCGAATCTTCGACGTGTTCTACCGCATCAAAGAAGCCGACCGTCAGCGCGCCGGCACCGGACTGGGCCTGACAATCTGTCGCGGTTTCGTGCAGGCGATGGGTGCCAGCGTGAACGAGGCGTTCTACGCGATGGCGATGTCGTTCTTCAACAGCCCGGAATACAAGTCGTTCAATCGCGACAACACCGGGTTCGTGACCGACCTCTACCAGACGTTCTTCAACCGCGTGCCCGACGCGGGCGGGCTCACGTACTGGTCGGGCCAGCTTGCCTCCGGCCTCGCGCGCGACGCCGTGCTCGCCTCGTTCCTGTTCTCGCCGGAGTTC
>CBINNP010000229.1:0-5980 GCA_966252075.1 uncultured Solimonas sp. | reverse complement strand
GGCATCGAGGCGGCGTCCGCCGCCGCGGTCGCCGATGCCGAGGCGCAGCTGGCCCAGCGTTCGGCGCGGATCGGCGCCAGCGCCGAGGCCGAGGCGGCGCGTCCGCAGCAGCTGGCCGATGCCGAGGCGGCGCGTGCCGAGGCCGCGCTGGAGAGCGCCGCCGCGCAGTGCGATGCCGCCGGCAGCAGCGAGGCGGCGCGCCATCCGGGTGGCGGCGACGCCAATCCGGACAAGCGTGCGGCGGCGCGCGAGGTGGCGCGCGAGAGCGCCGCCGACATCCGCGCCAAGAAACCGGAGCTGGCCGCCGACATCCGCTCGCGCACCGGCGAATCGTCCGGCCAGTACGCCGAGTACGCCGCCAGCGTCAACGCGCAGATCGAGCAGGCGCGCGGCGATCTGCTGCCGACGCTGGAGCAGATCGGCAGCGAAGCGATCGCCTCGCTGCAGGACAGCGAGGCCGGCGCGGCGGCGAGCCTGGACCAGCGGCTGGCCGCCGATCTGGCCGCGCTCGACACCGCCGAGCAGGCGCAGCTGGCGCGGATCGAGCGCGCCCGCGCCGCCGCGCAGCAGCAGCTCGATGCGCAGGCCGCCGACGCCTGCGGCGAGATCGACGAACTCGCCGCCTCGCTGCAGGCCAATCTCGACACCAGCTACACCGAGACCGAGGCGGTGGTGAACGGCGCCGACGAGCCGCTGATCAGCGGCATGCTGGAGATGATCGGCGCCTCACGCGCCGCCGCGCGCAGCGGCGGTGCCGAAGGCTGCGCGCAGCTGGCGGCGCGCGCCGCTGCCGCCGGCGAGGGCATGGCCTCACTGGTCGCGCAGGTCGCCACGCAGCTGGACGGCGTGCGCGCCGCCGCGGGCAGCGCCGCCGACGGCATCCAGCAGGGCGCCGACAGCGCCGGCGAGCAGGTGCTGCAGGGGCAGGCCGAGCAGGCCGGGCAGACGCAGGTCAGCGTCGACGCCGACCAGGCGCAGCTCGTCACGCAGGTGATGGCCGAGATCGATGGCGCGATCGACAAGGCCGAGGCCGACATGCGCGCGATCACCGACCGCTTCGGCAGCGAGCTGGCCAGCGGCGTCGACGAGAGCATCGAGCAGGCCATCCTGCCGCGCACCGATCAGGTCGAGGACCGCGCCGCCGATGCCGCCGCGCAGGTCGACGATGCCTGGTGGAAGGGCCTGCTGCGCGCGGTCGGGCAGATCGTGCTGGGCCTGGTGATCATGGTCGCGGTGGCGCTGGTGGTCGCGGCGATCGCCGCGGCCTTCGGCGTGATCCTGACGGCGTGGACGGCGGTGATGATCGCCGGCGCGATCCTGTTGGTGGTCGGCTTCGTGCTGGCGCTGCGCGCGCGCAGCCAGCAGCCGGAACTGGCGGGCCGACCGTGGACCGCGGCCGGCATCGCCCTGCTCGATACCGTGGGTTATACCGGTATCCACGAGAGCATCAGCGGCCACGACTTCGTCACCGACCGCGTGCTCAGCGACGGCGAGCGCACCGAGCGCGGCACCATGGGCGTGGTGACGATGGTGTCGCTGGCGCTCGGCGTGCGCGGCGCCATCAAAGGCCCGCCGGGCGGCATCTTCACGCGGCCCAACACGCTGCCGCGCGGCTGGGTCGGCTGGCGCGCGGCGCTGCCGCAGGGCTGGCGTGGCATGAAGGTGGTCGGCATCGAGATGTGGACGGGCACCCGCAACGGCGCCAGCAGCGCCGTCGAATGGGTGCGCACGCGCCTGCTCGGCCGCGAGCCGACGCGGCCTTCCGCGGAGCTGCTGAACCGCGTCGGCGACCCGGCCAATGCGGAGACGATCCGCGATACCGAGATGCCGTATCAGAATCCGCCGGAGATGATGACGGCGCGGCGCGGCCAGCCGATCGACGTGACGCAGCTGGACCCCAATCGCACCTATCTGTGGGCGGTCGACGGCGAGGGCAATTTCATCATCGCGCCGGAGAACCAGCCGGGCTTTGGCCGCGCGGTGAAGCATGGCGACCTGATTCCCGGTGCCGGCGGCGAGTTCCGCGGCTCGGCGCGCGCCGGCGGCGAACTCAATGCGACGCGCGGACCCAACGGCGAGACGGTGTGGGTGATGGACGGCGATTCCAGCTACACCTTCGCGCGGCGCGACGGCACCGTGTCCAGCAATGCCAATCGCGGCGCCGCGCATGAGCTGCTGACCGAGACCGGCACCGATACCTCGTCGATCGACGTCTGGAATCCGGAAACCGGCTATCGCTACGGCAATGGCTGGACGCCGACCACGCCGCGCGCGCCGCGGCCGGGTGCGACGCCGCTGCTCTATCCGGCGCGCGGCGCGCCCGACACCACGCCCAATCCGGACAGCGCGGCGGTGCCCGAGGAGACGACGCCGGCGCCGTGAATGAGCCCGTAGCCCGGTTCGCCGCAGGCGAGCCGGGCTACGGGCTTAGTGCGAGACGGTGGCTTCGGCCTACGAGCCGCTGCGCTGCAGCTCGGCGCCGATCTTCGCCGCGAAGGCGTCGAGCTTGCTGCGCTCCTCCATCTTCGCCGCGTGCATGCGCAGCGGCTCGCCGTCGTAGCGCGGGATGACGTGGAAGTGCACGTGCGGCACGGTCTGGCCGGCGGCGCTGCCGTTGACCTGCATCAGCATCACGCCGTCGGCGTTCATCGCGCGCTGTACCGGGCCCATCAGCCGGTGCGCGACGCGCACGCAGGCCAGCGTCGCCGCCTCGGACAGTTCCAGCAGTGTCACCGCCGCTTCCTTGGGAATGACCAGAACGTGGCCGTCGGCCTGCGGCATGATGTCCATGATCGCCAGCGTGTGCGCGTCTTCGAGCAGCTTCAGGCTCGGCAGTTCGCCGCGCAGGATCTTGGCGA
The DNA here is from genome assembly GCA_966252075.1 of uncultured Solimonas sp. Classification (GTDB taxonomy): domain Bacteria; phylum Pseudomonadota; class Gammaproteobacteria; order Nevskiales; family Nevskiaceae; genus Solimonas. The sequence goes on along the minus strand of CBINNP010000229.1, from coordinate 3,122 downwards.
AGGGATTCTGCGGGTCGTAGGCGCTGCCGATGCTGATCATCGCGGGGAGTCCGGTTCAGGAAGGGGCCCGCATCGTAGCGCGGCTGCGTGTCAGGCCGGCACCAGCCGCAGCCGCGTGATCTCCGACGGCGCGCCCAGGCGCAGCGGCGGCCCCCAGTAGCCGGTGCCGCGGCTGACGTAGACCCACATGCGGCCGACGCGCGCCAGGCCGGCGACGATCGGCTGCTGCAGCGGCACGAACAGGTTCCACGGCAGGAACTGGCCGCCGTGCGTATGCCCGGACAGCTGCACGTCGAAGCCGGCCGCGGCCGCCGCGTCGGCCGAGCGCGGCTGATGGGCGAGCAGGATCTTCACGTCGGCGCGGCCGTCGTGCCGCGCCGCGCGCGCCGGGTCGCTGGCGTGCGCGGGCTCGAAGTGATGCGCGGTGAAATCGGCGACGCCGCCCAGCAGCAGTCGCGCGCCATCGCGCTCGATCACGGTCGACTCGTTCATCAGCACGTTCAGGCCCAGCCGCTGCCACTCGCGCACCCAGGCCGCGCCGCCGTGGTAGTACTCGTGGTTGCCGGTCACCGCGTAGACGCCGTGGCGCGCGCGCAGGCTCGCCAGCGGCGCGACATGCTCGCGCAGCTGCGCGACGCTGCCATCGACGACGTCGCCGGTGATCGCCACCAGATCCGGCGCCAGCGCGTTGACGCGGCGCACGATGGCTTGGAGATAGCCGCGCTTGATGGTCGGCCCGACATGGATGTCGGACAGCTGGACGATGCTGAAGCCGTGCAGCGCCGCCGGCAGGCCGGCGATCGGCAGCTGCACTTCGACCACGCGCGCCAGCCGCCGCGCGTTGATGAAGCCGAGCAGGCTCAGCAGCAGTGCCAGCAGCACGACCGCCAGCGCCGAGCCGTGGCGCAGCGCCGGCAGATCCAGGCGGCCCGGCTGCAGCGCCGACCAGGCCCACAGCGGCAGCAGCAGGATTTCACGCAGCAGGCCGAGCAAGAACAGGCCGGAGAACAGGCCCATCGCCAGATAGCCGGCCCAGGCCAGCGCATCGCCGGCGCGTGGCGGCAGGTGGCTGAGGCGGATCAGCAGCGGTGCCGGCACCAGCAGGCCGGACAGCACGAACAGCGTGAAGGCGGCGCCGAAGCTGGCCGGCGACAGCGCCAGCGGTGGCAGCAGCCGCCAGGCGACGAGGCCGTGCAGCAGGACGCTGAGGCCGAGCAGGAACGGCAGGGGATTGCGGCGCATCGTCCTGAAGCTGGTGCCGGGTCGCGCCATTTTCAAGGACGCTGCCGCGCGCGGTGACGCTGATGCATCATCCGCCGATGGACAAGACGCTCGATTCGCCCCGGCCGCGCAGCGCCGCGCCGTCGCTGACGCGCGCGCGCATGCGCGGCCGGCCGACGCGCGAGCGCGCGCATGCGCTGCGCAGCGCGATCATCGACGCGGCGCTGGACGTCTTTCTCGCGCGCGGCTTCCAGGCGGCGAGCATGGAAGGCATCGCGCGCCAGGCCAACGTCGCCAAGATCACGCTGTACCGTCACTTCGAGAGCAAGGAGCAGTTGTTCGTCGACGTCGCCCGCGCCGCGCAGCTGCGCGTGCGCAACAGCCTCGACGGCCTGGTCGAACAGGGCGCGCCGCTCGACCAGGTGCTGCGCGACATCATCGAGCGGCTCTACGACGGCTACACCGATCCGCGCTATCTCGCCGTCAGCCGCATGGTGATCGCCGAGGCGGCGCGCTTCCCCAAGCTCGGCCGCGCGCTGCTCAGCGACGCGGCCTACGTCATCGAGCCGCTGGTGGCCTATCTGCAGCAACTCAAGGACAGTGGCCAGATCGACATCGAGTCCGCCTACGACGCCGCCACGCAGATCGCCGGCCTGGCCAGCGGCGCCGGCCGCTACGGCCTGATCCAGCCGTCGCGCCACCCGCTGAGCCGGCGGCGCTGGGTGGAATCGCTGGTGAGGCTGTTCATGCGCGCCTGGCGCGTCGAGCGTCCGCAGGACCCGCCTCGCGGCCGATGCTGACGACGCTCTTGACGAGGTGATCGATCAGCGTCGCGATCTCGCGCTCACCGGCGCCGCCCAGGCGCATCAGCACGATGGTGTGGCCGCCGCCGACGAACAGCCGCGTTGCCGCCATCACATTGAGCGCCGGCGACAGCTCGCCGAGCCGCTTGCCGCGCGCCAGTGCGCGCCGCACCTGCTCGTAGACGCGCTCCTGCATGAGGCGGTAGCGCGGCCAGACCTGATCGCGAAAGCCGGTGCCCCAGTCGAGCCAGACCTTGATGACGTCCGGATCGCGGCGCGCGGCGCCGTCGAAATCGCGGGCGATGGTCGACAGCGTCTCGGTCGCGCTCAGGCGCTTGATGTCGATCGCCATGACGATCGCCAGCAGCTTGGCCTCGACGACGTCGAGCGTCGCCATCACCAGATCGTCGCGCGTGCGGAAGTAGGAGTGCACCGCGGCCACCGAGACGCCGGCGCGCTTGGCCACGTGCGCATGCGTGGCGCGCGCCACGCCGTGCTCGGCAAAGGCGCCGATGGCGCAGCGCAGCAGCTGGGCGCGGCGTTCGGCTGGCTGCAGGCGCGTACGCGCCGTCGGCTTGGCGTTCAAGCAGATCCATTCCCGGACGAGACGAAGATGCGGCGATTCTGCGGTATCGCCCTGCGCTCTGCAGCGTGGCCGGCGGCCGGCCGCGCTCAGAGCAGCTTGAGCACCCGCGCGCGCGCCAGCGCCGCCGCGCGACTGGAGGCGCCGAGCTTGGCATAGAGGCGCTGCAGGTGGCCCTTGACGGTGCTCAGCGTCAGGTCTAGGCGGTCGGCGATCTGCTGGTTGCTCAGGCCGGCTTCGAGCAGCAGCAGCAGTTCCGCCTGGCGGCCGGTCAGCGGCTCGTGCAGCAGCAGTTCGACGTTGTGGCGGACCAGGCGGTCCTGCAGGCCGGCATCGCGCAGCGGCAGCCGCGCGCAGAGGTCGGCGAACAGCCGGCGCTCCTCGGCGGTCGCCAGGCCCCAGGCCGAGGGCTTGGTGTCCTCGATCAGCGGCGCCAGCGCCGGCGCCAGGTCGCGGAACGGCCGCACGATGCGCCGCGGCGCCGCCAGCGCGATCGCCCGCGTCAGGTGGCGGGC
>CBINNP010000228.1:0-5980 GCA_966252075.1 uncultured Solimonas sp. | reverse complement strand
TACACCGCTGCCGGTTCGCCGGCCGCCGCCGCGGTGCAGCGCGGCACGCGGATCCTGGCCATCGACGGCGTCGATCTGGTCTACGACGACACGCCGGCCGGCGTCGACGCGCTGAACGCCGGCTTGTTCCCGCGGGCGCCCGGCGAGCAGCACGTCTTCACGGTCCAGGACCCCGGCAGTGCGACGACGCGCCAGATCGTCCTGAGCGCCGCGCAGATCGTTCAGGATCCGGCGCCGACGCGGCGCGTGATCGACACGCCCGGCGGGCCGGTCGGCTACCTGCTGTTCAACGACCACATCGCCACCGCCGAAGGCGCGCTGCACGAGGCGATGCAGGCCTTCGCCGCCGCCGGCATCGGCGATCTCGTGCTGGACCTGCGCTACAACGGCGGCGGCTTTCTCGATATCGCCAGCGAGCTGGCCTACATGATCGCCGGGCCGACGCGCACCGCCGGCCGCGATTTCGAACGGCTGCAGTTCAACGACAAGAATCCGTACGCGCAGGGCGACGGCGCGCGCACGCCGTTTCACGCCCGCAGCCAGGGCTTCGATCCGCGCCTGCCGGAAGGCACCGCGCTGCCGCATCTGGACCTGGGCCGCGTCTACGTCCTCACCACCTCCAGCACCTGCTCGGCCAGCGAGGCCATCATCAATGGCCTGCGCGGCGTCGATGTGGAAGTGATCCAGATCGGCAGCCCCAGTTGCGGCAAGCCCTACGGCTTCTACGGCCAGGACAACTGCGGGCTGTCGTACTTCGCGATCGAGTTCGCCGGCGTCAACGCCCAGGGCTTCGGCGACTACGCCGAGGGCTTCGTGCCCAGTTGCGCCGGTGTCGACGACTTTGCGCACGCGCTTGGCGATCCGCAGGAGGGGATGCTGTCGCTCGCCCTGCAGGTCCGCGACGGCAACGGCTGCGCGAACGCCAAGTCGATACCGCTGTCAGCTCACGAACAGGCCGTGCGCTCGCCGCTGCGCGAAAACCGCTTCTGGCGGCCGCGCCCGTAGCGCGCCCGCCTGCTACCAGATCGAATACAGCATGATCAGCGCGGCCAGCGTCATCGCGCTCAGTGCCAGCAGGAACAGCACATCGACCACTGCCGTCAGCAGCTGGGCGATCCGCGTCGTCGGCGCGCGCATGGCCCAGAAGATCAGGTAGGTGCACAGCAGGAACGCTGCCGCGCAGCCGCCGAAGATGTCGTCGACGACGGTCGCCGTGGTCTTGGCGCTGCCGATGGTCTTCATCAAGGCGACCACGGTGATGCACAGGCCGGCCAGCGTCGCGGAAGCCGACAGCAGGCTGAGCAGCTCGCCGCGTTCCCAGCTTTGCCGCTCGGGGCTGCGCTCGCTCATGCCGAGCGATCCACGGGCGTGGCCGTACCGAAGCGGCGACGCGATTCAGCGCGTGCCTTGTCGGCCTCCACCGCGCGGTCGCGCGGCGGCGCCAGCGTCACCAGCGACTGCATCAGCAGGCGCGCCGCATCGCTGACCTGGGCGACGGCCAGATCGAAAGCCGCCTCGTTGAGCTTGGACGGCTTGTTGTAACCGCTGAGCTTGCGCACGAACTGCAGTGCCGCGGCCTGGATCTCCGCCTCGCTGGCCGGCGGCGCGAAGTTGAACAGCGTCTTGATGTTGCGGCACATGGGTGGCTCCGGACGGCGGTGCGCGGCTTAACGGAGCGGGCCGCCGATCGACCAGACGTGGCCGAAGGGGTCTTTCAGCTCGCCGTAGCGCATGCCCCAGAACTGGTCGGCCAGCGGCACGACGATGCGGGCGCCGGCGTCCAGGGCCTGCTGCCAGGCGGCATCGGCGTCATCGACACCCAGGTGCAGGGTCAGGCTGGCGCCGCCCAGCAGGCTCGGCGGCCGCGCCGCGTCGGCGATCGCACACTCCGGAAAATCGTCGTGCAGGAACAGCAGCTGGCCGCCGAACTTGAGCTGCGCGTGCATCAGCCGGCGGCCGTCCTCGGCAAGCATTTTGGAGTCGAGCGTGGCGCCGAAGGCCTTCTCGTAAAAGGCGATGGCGGCGGCGCCGTCGGCGACGGCCAGGTGCGGAATCAGGCTGGAGATGCGCATCGGGTGCTCCTGTTTGAGTCAGAGGATATTCCCTGGTCGAACGGCGTGAGCGATTTTCGACAGGCGCTGGTCGCTGCTGGTCTATGCTCTGACTGCGCCCGCCACCGAAGGATCCGCCGATGCCGCGTCTTGCCCTGCTGACCGCCGCCATTCTCGCGCTCGGCAGCGTGCCGGCAACGGCGATCGCCGGCAATGATTTCTTCGAGGCGTTCAAGCGCTACATGGGCCAGAGCGGCGCCGCCGGCAGCACTGCCGGCAGCAACGGCGCCGTGGCACTCGGCCAGAACGAGATCGTCGCCGGTCTGCGCCAGGCGCTGTCGCAGGGCACCCGCAGCGCCATCGCGCAGCTGGGGCGCAGCGACGGCTTCTGGAAGGATGCGCGCGTGAAGATTCCGCTGCCGACGCTGCTCGGCCGCTACGAGGGCATGCTGCGCAATGTCGGCTACGGTGCCCAGCTCGAGCAGTTCCAGCTGACGATGAACCGCGCCGCCGAGCAGGCGGTGCCGCAGGTAGCGACGATCTTCGGCAACGCGATCGGCCAGATGACGGTGGCCGACGCGCAGTCGATTCTGAAAGGGCAGAACGATGCGGCGACGCAGTTCTTCCGCCGCACCGCCGGCCCGCAGCTGTTCGACCGCATCAGACCGCTGGTGGCCACGCAGACCGCCACAATCGGCGTCACCCAGCAGTACAAGCAGCTGACGGCCAAGGCCGGCCCCTACCTGCAGCTGGCCGGCCAGACGGCGCCGGTCGATCTCGACACCTTCGTCACCGACAAGGCGATGGACGGCCTGTTCACCAAGATCGCCGACGAGGAAAGCCGCATCCGCGCCGATCCGGCGGCGCGCGGCACGGAGATCCTCAAGAAGGTGTTTGCCAGCCGCTGAGGGTCAATCCCGCGTGGCGCGGCGGATGCCCTCGGTCGCCACCTCGCAGACACGCTCGATCTCCTTCGGCGAGATCACGTACGGCGGCATGAAGTAGATGACGTTGCCGAGCGGGCGCAGCAGCACGCCCTGTTCGAGCGCGTACTGGTAGACGCGCAGGCCGCGGCGTTCTTCCGCGGGGTAGGGCTCGCGCGAGCGGATGTTCCGCGCCATCTCGATGGCCAGGATCATGCCCTGCTGACGGATCTCGGCGACGTGCGGATGCGTGCGCAGCTCCTCGGTGCGGCGCCACATCAGGTCGGCAAGGATGTGGTTGGTGGCCACCGGACGCAGCTCCTCGAACAGGTCCAGCGTCGCCAGCGCGGCGCGGCAGGCCAGCGGGTTGCCGGTATACGAGTGCGAGTGCAGGAAGGCCTTGCCCTCGCGGTATTCGGCGTAGAACGCCTCGTATATCGACTCGCGCGTCATCGTCACCGCCAGCGGCATGGTGCCGCCGGTGATGCCCTTGGAGAGGCACAGAAAGTCCGGCGTGATGCCGGGCTGCGCGTCCGGATCGTGACGCGGCGGCGGCGCCCAGTCGCAGGCGAACAAGCGGCCGGTGCGGCCGAAGCCGACCGCGATCTCGTCGGCGATCAGGTGCACGCCGTAACGGTCGCAGGCTTCGCGCAGCAGCGTCAGGTACAGCGCGTGATACATGCGCATGCCGCCGGCGCACTGCACCAGCGGCTCGATGATCACCGCGCAGACTTCATCGGCGTGCTGCTCCAGCGTCTTTTCCAGATGCCAGAACTGGCGGCGCGTGTAGTCCTCCCAGCTTTCGCCGAGGCCGCGGGCGTAACAGTCCGGCGAAGGCACATGCAGCGGCTGCAGCAGCAGCGGCGCGTAGGTGTCGCGATACATGCTCGGGCCGCCGACGGCGAGCGCGCCGAGTGTCTCGCCGTGGTAGCTGTTGTCGAGGGCGATGAAGCGCGTCTTGCCGGTTTTGCCGACGTTGCGCCAGTAGTGAAAGCTCATTTTCAGCGCCACTTCGACCGCCGACGAGCCGTTGTCGGCATAGAAGCAGCGGTTCAGCCCCGGCGGCGCCAGCCGCACCAGACGCTCGGACAGCTCCACCACCGGCCGGTGCGTGAAGCCGGCCAGCATCACGTGGTCCAGTTCGTCGAGCTGCTGCTTGAGCGCCGTGACGATGCCTGGATGGCGGTGGCCGAAGATGTTGGTCCACCACGAGCTGACGGCGTCGATGTAACGCTTGCCCTCGAAATCTTCCAGCCACACGCCTTCGGCCGACTTGACCGGGATCAGCGGCAGCGCCGGCTCGGCGCCGGCGTGGTCGCGCATCTGCGTGCAGGGGTGCCAGACGTGGGCCAGCGAGCGTTGTTTCCAGTCTTCGTTGTTCATGCCATGCGCCGTTGACGGCGAGCCGGATAAGGGCGGCAGGCCGCCGCCGTGTTGTGGGCGGGAATTGTAAACCCCGGCGCCCTGCGCGCCGGCTGCGCCTGCGCCGCGGCGCCGACGAAAAAGCCCCCCGGCCGCCGTGCGTACCGGAGGGCTTTGCATCGACCGCTGCGCCTCGCCCTAGAGATCCTTGATCAGCACCAGCGAGTTGCGCTGCTTGTTGTAGATCTGCCGCTTGCTGGCCGGCAGTTCGTCGGCGGCGGCCTTGCGAAAGCCATGCTCGATGAACCAGTGCGGCGTGTGCGTGGTGAGGCTGAACAGCTTGTTGATCCCGAGCGAGCGTGCCTCCGCCTCGACGCGCTTGAGCAGCGCCGCGGCGCGGCTGGCGCGACGGTAGTCCGGATGCACGGCGACGCAGGCCAGCTCGCCCATGCGCTCGTCGACGAACGGCAGCAGCGCGCAGCAGGCGATCACCAGGCCATCGCGGACGATGACGTTGAAGTGCTGGATGTCCAGCTCGATCTGCTCGCGCGAGCGCGCCACCAGCACGCCTTGCTGCTCCAGCGGCTGGATCAGCGCCAGCACGCCGCCGACGTCGTCGATGGTCGCATCGCGCGTCGATTCATAGTCGGCATCCGAGTACAGCATCAGGCCGCCGCCGTCGCGCGTGTACAGCTCGCGCAGCAGTGCGCCGTCGTCGTGGCCGACCAGGTGGATGCGCTTGACGCCGCCCTTGGTCGCCGCCAGCGCGGCCTGCAGGTAGGTACGGTCGACCGTGCTCAGCTGCTGGCTTTCCAGCAGCTTCTCGCCGTCGGCCCACGACAGCTGGCCGACATCGCCGGTGCCGTCGGCCAGCAGCCACTGGTCGGGGTCGGTGGGCGTGACGAACACCAGCTTGTCGGCGCCGACGGCCGTCGCGACTGCGGTCGCCAGATCTTCGGCGCGCAGGTTGAAGGTCTCGCCGGTCGGCGAATAGCCGATCGGCGACAGCAGGGCGATGCGATCCTGCGCCAGCACCTGGCGGATCGTCTCGACGTCGACGCGGCGCACTTCGCCGGTGTACTGGTGATCGACGCCGCCGCGCACGCCGACCGGCTTGGCGACCACCCAGTTGCCGCCGGCGACGCTGATCCGCGCGCCGCCCATCGGCGTCGAGATCAGCGAGGTCGACAGCCGCGCCTCGATCTCCATCCGCACGCTGCCGGCCGCGGCCTTGACGCCGTCCAGCGCCGCGCGGTCGGTGACGCGCAGGCCGTCGACGAAACGCGGCTCCAGGCCCTGCGCCTTGAGCCGCGCGTCGATCTGCGGGCGGATGCCATGCACCAGGATCAGCTTGACGCCCAGGCTGTGCAGCAGCGCGATGTCGTAGATCAGCTGGTCGAAGTCGGCTCGCTCCGCCGCCTCGCCACCGAAGGCGATGACGAATACGCGGCCGTTGTGCGCGTGCACGTACGGCGCGCAGCCACGAAGCAGGGAGACGAAGTCGGACGGGTTCATGCGCGCGATTATACGGCGCGTGCCCGCACTCGAACCCTCATCCCCGGCTCCGACTTGCAGGCCGGAGAGGGCGGACTTTTGTCATTCTCCCCGCGGGGAGAAGGTGCGAGAGGTCAAGAGCAGCAAGGG
>CBINNP010000227.1:0-6050 GCA_966252075.1 uncultured Solimonas sp. | reverse complement strand
CGGCCTGATCCGCGTGCAGGCGCCGCAGTACGTCTCGTTCAGCAGTGCCGGCATCGGTGAGGGCCGCTTCAGCGTAGTCGATGCCGCGGAACTGCTCGACGATGCGCAGCTGCAGAAACTGGCGGCGTGGACGCAGGTTGCGCGCGCCTCCACGCTCGATACGGCCTTGCTGCCTGCGAGCTTCGAATCGCTGGATGACCTGCGTCTGGCGGCGGCGAAGATGCAGGTGGATATCCTGCTCGCCTACACCGTCGACACCACTTTCAAGACCGCGGCGCGGCAGTACGAGCCGCGCAGCAAGCTGTCGCTGGGCGACAAGCCTGAAGAGGCGGCGGTGGCGTCCACCGTCTCCGCAGCGTTCGTCGACGTCCGCACCGGCTTCACCTATGCCACGGTCCAGGCGCAAGCGCAGGCCGGCGATCTGGCCGCCGCATGGACCTCCGCCACGGCGCTCGACGGCAAGCGGCTGGCGGTCGAGCGGCAGGCCTTCGGCGCGTTCGCCGTCGAAGCCGAGAAAACCTGGGCGCTCATCGTCGGCCGCTACCGGTGAGCGGCATGGCGAACTTCATTTCACGGTTTCGATCCAAGCACGGTCTGGCCGAATTTCATCCGATGATCCGCATGTCCGTGACCCCGCGCCGTCTGTTCTTGCTGCTGTGGCTGCTCGTCTGCGGCGCCGCGCAGGCCGGGCCACCGGCGCCGTTCGATCTCGCCGGTCCCACGCTCGATGTGGTGATCACGCGTGGCAAGACCTTTTTGCCGGCGACCGAGGTGCCTAACCTGGCCGAAGGCGACCGCATCTGGATCAGGCCGGAGTTTCCGGCCACGCAGTCGGCCCACTATCTGATGGTGGCGGTATTCCTCAGCGGGCCGACCAACCCGCCACCCGAAAAGTGGTTCTTCCCGTGCAAGACCTGGACGGGCAAATGCGCCCGGGAGGGCCTGACCGTCACCGTGCCCAAGGGCGCGCAGCAGGCGCTGATATTCCTGGCGCCGGAAACCAATGGCGACTTCAAGGGGATCGTCAGCGCCGTGCAGGGGCGGCCGGGTGCCTTCGTGCGCGCCTCGCAGGATCTCAACCAGGCGACGCTGGACCGCTCGCGGCTGGATCGTTACCTGGATGCGGTGCGCACGCTGAGCTTCGGTGACCCGGCCGTGCTGCGCGAGACGGCGCCGCTGCTCGCGCGCAGCCTGGCGATCCAGGTCGACGAGAAATGTCTCGACAAGATCCCGCAGCTGCAGGCGGCCTGCCTGACGCAGGGGCAGTAGGCGCTGATCCTCAACGACGGGCACAGCATGTCGATCGCACACGCGCTGACCTCGGGCCCCGCCGCCGACCTGGTGATGGCGGCCAGCGTCACGCCGGAGCTTGGTTACGGCGTCTACAGCCCGTACATCGCCTCGGTGCTCGACATCGTCCGCATCTTCGATTCGTTCAGCACCGCGCAGTACCAGTACATCCCGGCGCTGGCCTCGCACAAGGGCGACAAGCTGGCCCTCACACTCAACACGCCGCCGTCGTTCTACAACCCCAAGTCGGTGATGGTTGTGGCCTTGCCGGCGGTGGAGAAACCGCGCCTGCCGCCGCTGCACGCGGTGGCGCCAGCCGACATCTACTGCGCCAGCCGCGACGATCTGGTGCTGCCGGTGCAGGGCGCGCCGCTGGCGTTCTCCACGCACTACGCGCACGACATCACGCTGACGCTGAGCGGCAAGGACGGCAAGACCATCCGCCTGCCGGCGCGTGCCGACGCCGCGGAAGGCGGGTACGTGGTCAATACGGCGGGACTGCAGGCGGTCGACCTGGGCGATACCGTGCGCGCGTCGCTGCAGGGCTACTGGGGCTTCGAGCCGTATCAAGGGCCGGGCTTCCAGCTGCGCAATGCGCGCGCCAACGCCTGGGCCCTGGCGCAGGGCGACCAGGACGCCTTGGTCGTCGGTCGTCCGGACACCATCCATCTGCGCACCGACAGTGTGTCCTGCGTCGACCGCATCATGCTGCGCGACCCTGCCGGAAAGGAGCTGAAGGCGGAGTGGAAGACGGTGCGACCCGGTGAAGTCGAGGTAAAGCTGCCGCTGCAGAACGCCAAGCCCGGCGAGATGACCCTGCTGATTGCGCAGTCCGGGCTGGAGCAACCGCATCCGATTCCGCTGCAGGTGTTCGCCAACGTCGGTCGTCTCGACAGCTTCCTGATTCACGCCGGCGATGCACAGGGCGTGCTCAAAGGCAGCCGCCTCGACGAGGTGGCCGGCCTGTCGCTCGGCGGCGTCGAGTTCATGCCCGGCGAGCTGTCGACGCGCGGCAGCGATGACGAACTGCGGATGATCGCGCGCGACGGCCAGGCGGTGACGACCCTGCGTGCCGATGGCGGGCAGTCGGCGCGTGTCACGCTGCGCGACGGCCGCGTGTCCAAGGTGGCTGCCACCGTCAGTGCGCCGCGGCCGCGCGTCAGCCTGATCGGCAAGAGCGTCAGCCATTCGCAGTCGAGCGGCAACAGCAACATCATGCTCGCCAACGAGGAACTGCTGCCGCAGGACGCGCGGCTGACGTTCTCGATCCGCGCGCAGACGCCGGCATCGCTGGCACGCGACCAGGCGATCGAGATCGCCACCGCCGACGAGGCGTTCACGACCACACTGAGCATCGCCAATGGCGGCATCCGCCTGGAGAACTCGCGTGTGGCGCTGGTCACGCTCGATCCGGCGCGGGCGTTCGGATTCTCCGCGTTTGGCGCGCTGAAGTTCCGGCCGATCGTCGGCGGTGTCGCCGGCGACTGGCAGCCGCTGGCAACGCTGGTGCGCCTGCCGGCGCTCACGGCGCTCAAGTGCCCGGCCGATCCGGCCCGCGCCTGCAAGCTCAGCGGCCAGGATCTGTTCCTGATCGACGCGATATCGGGCAATCCGCAATTCGAGCAGGCGGTGCAGGTTTCGCACGGCTTCCCCGGTTCGACCCTGCCGGTGCCGCACCCGGGCCGCGAGGGCAACCTGTACCTGAAGCTGCGCGACGATCCGGGCGTCATCAACCAGGTGATGCTCGAGGCGCAGGCTCTGCCCTTGTCGCCGGAAGAGCATGCCGCGGCGCAGCAGCGCGAGGCGCTCGCGCCGGCAGTGCCGGCAGCGGCATCGACGCCGCCGGCATCGCCTCCGCCTCCCCAGGCGCAATCGCAATCGCAAGCGCAGGCGCAAGAGCAGACACCGCCGCAGTAAGTCTGCTGACAGAAAACCGCATCGTCGGCCGCAACGCTGCGGTAAGGTTGGCCGCGCAGCATGATGCTGCTGACATGGATGTTGTCTCAGGTGGCCCGGGCCAAGGCCGTGTCGTCTGCGCAGCACAGGAGTGCGGTGGGGATGCGAGTGGAACGAGGGTGCCGCAGCGCACGTCCTGAAGAGGACGCGTCGCTCGCGACGGTGCCGACCAGACCGCAGGGTCTGTTCAAGCCACGATACTGGCCGACGTTGATGGCGCTGGTGCTTGGCGCGCTGTGCGCGCGCATGCCGTATCGCGTGCTGATGGCGACCGGCACCCTGCTTGGCGCGCTTGAATATCATCTCCTGTTCCTGCGTCGCCGCCGAGCGGACCGTCATATCGAGCTATGTTTTCCGCAGCATACGTCGGAGGGCCGGCGGCGCCTGCTGAGAGCCAACTTCACGGCCTACGGCGTGGGCATCATGGAGCGGCTGATCGGCTGGTGGTGGCCCCGACAGCGGCTGGCAAGGCTGCTCAATCGCGTCGATGGCCTGGAGCATCTGCAGCGTGTCCGCTGCGAGGGGCGTGGCGTGCTGCTGCTGGTGACGCACGGCACCTCAATGGAACTGGTCGGTGCCTTGCTGCGCACCTTGCATCCCGTTGACGGGTCCTACTTGCCGGCGCGCAATCGCCTGTATGACTGGGTGCAACTGAGGGCACGCCATGCCGGTGATCCGCGCAGTTCGCCGGTCGACGCCGGCAACGTACGGGAAATGGTGCGGCGTCTGCGCAAGGGTCGCGTCGTCTGGTATGCACCGGATCGCTACTATCCCGGCAAGCCCTGCGTGATGGCGCCGCTTTTCGGTCACGCTGCCGCGACCATCACCGCCACGTCCAAGTACGCGCGACTGGGCGACGCCGCAGTCATGACCCTGGACTTCTGGCGTGATCCCGGCGGCGGTTACAGCTTGCGGATCGGCGCACCCTGGGCCGATTTCCCCAGCAAGGATCTCGCGCGCGACTGCAGGCGCATCAACCGCTGGATCGAAGACGTCGTGGTGCGGCATCCGGAGCAGTACCGCTGGATACACAAGCGCTTCAAGCGACCCGCGGATGACCTGTTGCCGCGCGCCGATCGCCTGGAGACGGGCATCGACAGCGTGGCCGCCCCAGCCAACGAAGGCGGCGACGAGTCACGCGACCGCATTGCCGGCGTGCGCCGGCGCTGAGGCCGCGCAGGGACCTGCAGGGCGGCTGGGCGCCGAGGACGCGATGGCGGCGCGGCGATGCTCGCCCGCGCGGCGGCGAGTGGTTCGTCAGCCGACGAACTTGGGCGGCGGCTTCTGCCCCACCAGCGTCGCCTCGGCCAGCGCCAGGCGGACCTTGAGCCGTTCCAGACTCTTGCCGCGCGCCGCCGGCCACAGCAGGCGTCCGAAACCATAGGCGATCTGCGCGAGGAACCAGTGGTCGTCGATATCCTCATGGATCCATAGATCGAGCACGCCGAGAAACTGCGACATCAGCGCGCTGGCCAGCATCAGATGCTCGGCTTCGCTGATCAGCTTCTTCTGTAACGCCGGCGTCAGCGCTGCCCGGTAGAACTCGAAGGCTTCGCCCAGGAACTTGGGATGCCGCAAGGGATCATTGATGCCGAACCAGATCTGATACAGCGGGCGCATCAGCACCGGATCACGAAGAAAGATCTTTACCGCGGCCTCGCCGGCCTCGATCACGGCTTCGATCGGATCCTGGTTCAGGCCGGCCAGCGCTTCTTCCATCAGCGCATGCAGATTGCGCGTCAGCAGTTCGAACAGCAGGCCTTCCTTGGAGCCGAAAAAGTTGTACGGCGTGGTCGGGCTGACCTCGGCGTGCGCGGCCAGCACGCGCATCGAGAACTCGGTGCCGCCGCTCTGGCGGATCAGCGCCTCGGCGGCATCGAGCATCTGGCGACGCCGGTTGGCGGATTGCTTTTCTCGTAGCGACATGGCGGGTACGGGCAGGCCGTGGGTCGGGCGAGATGATGCCTGAGTCACCGCGCCAAAGCAGCCGTTGCGGCGGCTACAGCGGGAAGCCGAATTCCAGCCAGAGCAGATCGCCTTCAGGCGCGTTGTCGATCTTGGATTCCGAGTGCCACTGCAGCATCACGGTGCTCCGAGGCGTGAACCAGAAACCGACTTTGGGGCCGATACCCAGCTTGCGCGTGCGGCCGCCACCGGCTACGCGGCTGTCGCCCACGCGATCATCCTGCAGTTGTTCGGTGAAGAAGCCGGTGACGCCGATATCCCAACGGATGTCCGCGAATGGGCGATGCGAGATGCCGAAGGTGACGCCGCCCTGGTCTCCAGATTCGTAGCGCGTCTGCGTATTGCGGGACTTGAACTCGACCAGGGACGCAATCGACAGATCCCAGCGTGGCGTCGGCAGCCAGCTCAGATTGAGCTGATAGGCCCATGAGAAAAATGGCAGGGTGCTGTTGGCGAGATCGCCGGCGTTGTAGCTGCCCAGCGGGAAGTACAGCACCGGGCCGGTCAGGAAGTGCAAGTTGCCGAACGCGCGGGTCAGATACAGCGGCTCCAAGCCGAACATCGTGGCGCCCGTCGAGCGGTCCTTGTTGCCATTGGCCTCGACCTGCACATGCAGGCCTTCCAGCGTCACGCCACTGCTCATGTTGAAGCCCGCCCACGGCTTCTTCCAAGTATGGACGAGGCGCAGTGCCAGCGCCACGAAGCCGACATCGAGCCCGGCAATGGTGTTGCCGTCCGCGTCAACGACGCGGTCGCTGCCGTATTGCGCGACATAGCCCAGCAGCATGGTGTCGTCCACCGCCGGCATCAGGGCTGCGTAGGACGTCAGCGCGCCATAC
>CBINNP010000226.1:0-6093 GCA_966252075.1 uncultured Solimonas sp. | reverse complement strand
CATCAGCGCGGCGACATCACAGCGACAGCGCCGCCTCGTAGCCGGCGGCGGCGACGTGCGACTCGCGCAGCACCACGGCCAGCGCGGTGAGGCCGCGCGCGGTCTCGCCGACTTCACCGGCGCGGATCGCGTCGACCACGCGGTCGAACACGTACTTGGCGAGATATTCGGTGGTGGTGTTGATGCCCTTGAACACCGGCTCGTCGTCGAGATTGCGGTAGTCGAACGCGCGCAGCACCGCCGACACCGCGCGGCTGGCCAGGCCGATGTCGACCACCAGACCGTCAGCGTCGAGTTCAGGGCGCTTGAACGTCACGTCGATCACATAGGTGGCGCCATGCAGGCGCTGCGCCGGGCCAAAGACCTCGCCGCAAAAGCTGTGCGCGATCATCACGTGATCGCGGACGGTGACACTGAACATGCAGGAACTCCGGTGGTGACTTTCAGGATTCGTAGCGAATGCGATGGCAGAGCGCGCTGCCGGGCGTGACGGCGAGCCGCGCCATCGTTTGCGGCAGATCGTCGAACGCCGATTCCTCGCCCAGCAGCGCGTCGTAGCGCGCGTCGCGCAGCAGTTCGAGCGCGAGCTGCAGGCGTCGCGAGTAAGACCAGCGCGCGCGGCGCGACGGCGAGACCTGGCCGACCTGACTGGCGCGGATCGTCAGCCGCCGCGCATGGAAGGCCTCGCCCAGCGGCAGCGCGACGCTGCGGTCGCCGAACCACGACAGCTCGATGATCTCCGCCTCCAGGCCCGCCAGTCGCAAGGCCAGCTGCAAGCCGGCTTCCGAAGCGCTGGCGTGGAACACCAGATCGCAGTCAGCTGCGGCTGCGTCCGGCAAACAGAACCCGACGCCGAGCGAAGCCGCGACGGGGGCGCGTGCCGGGTCGATGTCGATCAGCTGCACCTGCGTGCCGGCGATCCGCGCCGCGAGGCTGGCGACCAGCGTGCCGAGCACGCCGGCGCCGATCACGGCGATGCGGTCGCCGACACGCGGCGCCGCATCCCACAGCGCATTGATCGCGGTCTCCATGTTGGCGGCGAGCAGCGCGCGCGTATCCGGCAGATCGTCCGGCAGCGGCAGCAGCGCCTCGACCGGCACGACGTATTCGGTCTGGTGCGGATACAGACAGAACACCCGGCGGCCGCACCACTCGGCCGGCCCCTGCTCTACCATGCCGACGTTGATGTAGCCGTACTTGAGCGGCCCGGGAAATTCGCCGGCCTGGTGCGGCGCCCGCATCAGCGTGTACTGGCTGGCCGGCACCCGGCCCTGGAATACCAGGCTCTCGGTGCCGCGGCTGATGCCGCTGTAGCGCGTGCGCACCAGCGCCTGCCCCGGCTGCGGCGCGGCGAGTGTTTCGTCACGGATTTCACCACGGCCGGGTGCGAGGACCCAGAACGCGCGCGCCTTGCGCTTGGACATGGAGAGCGGCAGCAAAGATGGAAAGCGCAAGCCTACGCAAATCGCGACAGCGCGTCGCCGTCGAGCTGGGCGCGGGTTCGCTGCTGCTGGCGGCCATCGCCACCATGCTGTCGCTGCCGCTCGGCGCGACGCTCGCCGCGCTGGCGGTTGCGGCCATCATCGCGCTGCTGGTGCTGCGCTTCTGGACACCGGGCAGCGCGCTGCGCGGCCTGGGCCCCGCCAATCGCCTCACCTATCTGCGCGGTCTTCTGATTGCAGCGATTGCCGGCTGTCTGGTGGTGCCGGAATGGCTGCGCGCGCATGCGCTGCCGTGCTGCGTGCTGAGCCTGCTGGCGCTGCTGCTCGACGGCATCGACGGCGCGGTGGCGCGGCACACGCAGACCGCCTCGCCGTTCGGCGCGGCCTTCGACATGGAACTCGATGCGTTCTTCGTGCTGGTGATGAGCCTGGCCTGCTGGCTCAGCGCGCGTGCCGGCGTCTGGGTGCTGGCGATCGGCCTGATGCGCTACGCGCTGCTGGCTGCGGCCCTGGCGTGGCCGCGGCTGCGCGGCGAGGTGCCGCCGAGCTTCTTCGCCAAGCTGGTCTGCGTGATCCAGCTCGCTGCGCTGCTGCTGGCATTGGCGCCGTGGACACCGGCGGCGCTCGCCGCGCCGCTGCTGGCGATCGCGCTGCTGCTACTGATCTGCTCGTTCGGCCGAGACCTGATCTGGCTGCTCGGCCGGCAGCAGCACGCGCCGCTCGCCTGAGCCGCTGAAGGCATTCGCGAACCAGCTGCGGAAGGCACTCAGCGGCGGCGCCGTCTTGCGTTGCGGCGGGATGCTGCCGGCGCTGAAGCCGGCATCGATGAAACGCTGCACCAGCGCCGGATCGCCGCTGATCACATGCATCGGCACCTCGTGCTGCGGGCCGCCGGTGACCAGCGGCGCCGCCGGATGATCGCCGAGCACGATCAGCAGGCAGTGCGCATCGACATGGCGCTGCACATAGGCACCGATCACCGCCAGCGAGTAGTGCAGCGCCATCGCGTAGTGCTCGCGCACGCGCGCGGGGTCCTGCCACAGCTGGTCGGGTGATTCGCCGCTGCCCGCCCACTGCGCGTAGACGCTGCCATCGCCGATCTGCGACCAGTCGTCGAGCAGCGGCAGGATCGGCGTCCACGGCGCGTGACTGCTGAGCAGCGCGACGTCGATGTAGCGCGCGCGTCCGCCGCGTTCGCGTTCGCGTTCGCGCTCGCGCTGCAGCCGCGACCAGGTGTACTGGTCCGGCATCGTCACCCAATTGAACGCCGGCCCGCGATAGCCGCTGGCCGCGGCGTCGATGATCTTGCCGTAGCCGTACGCCGGTGCCTCCAGCCAGGCCATCACATTGGCCGGCCGGATCGCGATGCTGTCATGGCCGGCACGTGCGAAATCGCGGGGCAGCATGCCGGGCTGGCGGCCTTCGCGGGTGATCAGCGCGTAGCGCAACGGGCTGTCGATCCAGCGGCCGCTGAGCAGCGTGGTTTGCGGCAACCAGGACTGGCCGCCCTGCACCGGCGACGTGAATCGCGCACTGGCCACCGCAAGACCTTGCGCGGCGAAGCGCTGCGGCCAGCTGTCGAGTTCGGCACGGACCTGCGCGGCGTGCAGCGGATCGTCGAGCGTGTCGGCGCCATAGGACTCGACGAAGGCGACGATTACGTCAACCCCGCGCAGCGCCGAGAACAGATCGGTGTCGGCGATCGCCGCCAGCGGATCGTCGGCCAGCGTCGGCTCGAAACGGCGACGC
The DNA here is from genome assembly GCA_966252075.1 of uncultured Solimonas sp. Classification (GTDB taxonomy): domain Bacteria; phylum Pseudomonadota; class Gammaproteobacteria; order Nevskiales; family Nevskiaceae; genus Solimonas. The sequence goes on along the minus strand of CBINNP010000226.1, from coordinate 2,902 downwards.
TCCTGCCAGGTCGCGAGGCCACGCTGCAGCTGCGTCGCGCCGGCCGACAGCAACGGTGCCGCTTGCTGCGGCCACATCAGGGTCACGCCCAGCCATGGCAGCAGCAACCAGCCAGCGCTGCGCGGAGCCGGACGGCGCAGCAGCTGCGCCAGTATCCATGTCAGCACCGCCAGGCCCAATGCGACGCCGAGCTCCACGAGGTATGCCGGCGGCCCCAGATTACGGCGCAGCAGGTCATGCAGCGGTGCCGCCAGCTGCCAGTCCATCGCCAGATTGAAAGACCGTGCCAGTGCCTGCTGCGTGCCGGCCTCGGCGAGCCGCAACAACAGCAGCGCCGTCAGCAACAGCGCGCACGGCATCGCCAGCCGCGCGCGCCATACGGAGGCCAGCGCCGCGCAGGCCAGTACGGCAAGCAGAACATCAGGATTGAGGGGATGGTCGACGCTGTTACCCAGCAGCAGCGTGGGCGCCGATACCAGCAGCACGCACAACACCGCGCGCCAGGCCAGTCGCCAGCATGCCTTGACATCGAGGGGGGCGATGATCGGCTTCACCGCCGGCACCGAGGTATCGGCACATGTAGAAAACCCCTGCCAGGCAGGGGTTTTCTGAGTTCCAGAGGGTTCTGGAAACGCCATATTGGCGGAGAGAGCGGGATTCGAACCCGCGATACGGCATTCACCGTATACACGCTTTCCAGGCGTGCTCCTTCAACCACTCGGACATCTCTCCGGATCATCTGCAGCGAACCGCGGCCGGCTGCGCAATGGGCCGCGATTATAGCCATCACTCGGCCTTGGTGGGCTTGATGTCCTGAATTTTCTCGCGCGTTTCCTTGGCGCGTTCCTTACTGGTCTTGGTCTTTTCCGGCAGCGCGATACGCGGCGGCGTGTCCAGACAGCTGGTGTAAGTCTCTTTGGTGTTCGGATCCGTGAGCTTGCGGCCGTACGGCACCGGCTCGGCCGGCGCGGCGGGGATGCGCATCGCCGCCGGCGAATCCGGAATGGTCAGGCCGTCGATGGCGGACGGCGTCGGCAGCGTTTCGGCTTCCTGGTAACGCTGCACGCCTTCGCAACGCTGGTTGAGGCTGCAGCCGGCCAGCAGCACGACGGCGCCGGCGGCGCCCAGCCACTTGGCGGCGCTCACAGCGAGCCGCCGGTACGCAGCGCCGACCGCACCAGATCGTGGTGGGAGGGATCCAGGGGAATCAGCGGCAAGCGCAGGCCGGCAGGAATCTTGTTCATCTCGTTGAGCGCCCACTTGACGGGGATCGGATTAGGTTCGACGAACAGATGCTGATGGAGGGGCTGAAGTTCCGTATCGATGCGCTTTGCCTTCGTCGCGTCGCCGGCAAGCGCAGCCGCGCACATCTCGTGCATCTTGCGCGGCGCGACGTTGGCGGTCACTGAAATGTCGCCATGGCAGCCCAGCAGTATCGACTCGCAGGCGGTGGCGTCGTCGCCCGAATAAATGGCGAAGTCGCGCGGCAGGTCCAGCGCCAGCAGATCCTTGATCCGCGCCAGATCGCCCTTGGCCTCCTTGAGGCCGACGATGTTCTTCAGCTGTGCGAGCCGCGCCACCGTGGCCGGCAGCAGATCGCAACCCGTGCGACCCGGCACGTTGTAAAGGATGATCGGGATCTCCACCGCATCGGCCACCGCCTTGTAGTGGCGGTACAGGCCTTCCTGCGGCGGCTTGTTGTAGTACGGCGTCACCATCAGCGCGGCGTCGGCGCCGACGTCCTTGGCGGCCGCGGTCCACTCGATCGCCTCGCTGGTGGAGTTGGCGCCGGTGCCGGCGATCACCGGCACGCGCTTCTTGGCGACCTTGACGACGCGACGGATGACGTCGATGTGCTCTTCGACCTCAAGCGTCGGCGATTCGCCGGTGGTACCGACCGCGACGATCGCGTCGGTGCCTTCGGCGATGTGCCAGTCGACGAGCGCCGAGAGACTGTCCCAGTCGACCGCACCGTCGGGGAACATGGGGGTGACGATGGCGACGATGCTGCCCTTGATCATGCGCTGCGGCGGGACACTGGTTTGCGAGGGACGCGAAGTATAGCCGCAGCGCCGCCCCCGGCGTAGCACCATGAATAGTCCACCTCGTCGGCGGCCGCGACTACAATACGCGCCATTACCTGGCCGTACCATTCATGTCCGCCAACGACAATCTGCTCACCGTTTCCGTCATCGGCAAGCCGAAAGGCAATGTGCCGCTGGAACTTTTCAAAGCCATCCGCGAGCGCGGCGGCGAGGTCGAGGACTGCCGCATCGCGCAGATCGGCGACCGCCTGACCGCCAACCTGCTGGTGTCCGGCAACTGGAGCACGCTGGGCCGGCTCGAAACCGCCCTGCCCGGCATCGCCGAGAAGCTTGATCTGCAGGTCCGCTTCGAGCGCTGCGAGGCGCGCCCGGTCAATCCGGATTTCCGCCCGTACGCGGCGGAGGTGGTGGCGCCGCAGGACCCGAACCTGCTGGTCAACATCCTGGAGTTCTTCCAGCATCAGGACGTCGAGGTCGTGGAAATCTCCACGCAGAAGTACCAGTCCACCTACACCGGCGCCGAGATGGCCAGCGTGCAGATGGTGCTGCACGTGCCGGTCAACCAGCATCCGCAGGCGCTGCGCGAATCCTTCATGGATCTGTGCGACGACCTCAATGCAGACGGCATGCTCGATCCGATCAAGACCTGAGCACCCTGCACATGAGCCTGCAAGTCGGCGACCAGATCCCGGCGCTGTCGCTGCCGGCCAGCGGCGGCCAGACCGTCGCGCTCGCCAGCTTCAAGAACCGTGCGCTGGTCGTCTACTTCTACCCCAAGGACAACACGCCCGGCTGCACGCAGGAAGGTCAGGATTTCCGCGATCTGCATGGCGAGTTCGTCAAGGCCGGTGCGGAGA
>CBINNP010000225.1:0-6130 GCA_966252075.1 uncultured Solimonas sp. | reverse complement strand
CAGCACCCGATCCCTGGGGCCGGGCTTGCGCGGGGACGACGGGAGATTCGAGTCCATCACGGCGAGCTGTGCGCGAAGAACCAGCGCCCATCCGCTTTTCTTCCTCAAACCGGAAAATGATCCCGGACAGCAGTGTGATGCGGCGGGAACCTTGACCGTCTCTATCTGCGCTGATCAAAGTTCAGCCCGGCAGCGCAGGGCTGCAGAGTCCCAGGACCCGCAGCAGCGAAAACACCATGTCCAAGAATCACGATGCATTGTTCCGGCAATGGAATTTGCTGCGGCTGATCCCGCGTGAGCCGCGCCACATCAGCACCACCGAAGCGCGCGACGCGCTGGTCGCGGAGGGCTATGACATCAGCCTGCGCACCGTGCAGCGCGATCTGCTGAACCTTTCTACAGTGTTTCCGTTCACCTGCGAAGAAGGCGGCGGTCCGCTGGCAGGCCGCTGGTACTGGCCGCGGCAGGCTACGGCAATGGACATCCCCAGCCTTGCGCCCGCCGAGGCGCTGGCAATGGTGATGATGCGCGAGCAGGCGCAAACCCTGTTGCCGGCGAGCACGGCGCAACTGCTGGCGCCGCAGTTCGAGCGCGCTGCGCAAGTGCTTTCCGCGCAATCCGCCAACCGGCTCGCCTCGTGGAAGAAGTGCATCCGCGTGCTCGCGCGCGGGCCGCAGCTGGCGCTGCCGACCATCGGCCGCGATGTGCAGTACGCAGTCTATGAGGCGGTGCTGCTCGGGCGTCAGCTTCTGGCGAAATACCACGGTCGCGCCAAGGACGAGGCGCGCGATGCGAGGCTCCACCCGTATGGACTGGTCGTCAAGGACGGCCTCATTTATCTCGTGGCAGCGGCGGGAAATTACGACAAGCCGGTGCATTACGCGCTGCATCGCTTCGTCAGCGCGCGGCTGCTCGATGAGCCGGCGCGGATTCCCGGGGGCTTCGATCTGGATGCCTACCTTCACGAGCAACAGGCTTTCGGCTATCCGGCTGCCGCCGCGCCGATCGGGCTGGTGCTGAGTGTGGACGCGAGCATCGCCCAGCACCTGCGAGAAAGGCCGCTGTCGCGCGATCAGATCATCACTGCGCTGGATGGCGGCCGCAGCCGGGTCGAAGCCACGCTCGTCGACACCGCTGAACTGCGGTGGTGGCTGCTCGGCTTTGGCGGGAGCGTCGAAGTCCTGCAGCCCGCCTCGCTGCGCCGCGAACTTGCGGCGGAACTGGCGCGGGCCGCCAAGCAATACGCCGGTACTTGAGATCGCTTTGGCACAGGGCGACATGATCTGACGCGCTGCGGCCGTAGTCTCTTTCTCCACATTCGTGAGGAGCAGAGATCATGGCCAGAAAGGAAAGAAACGCGGCTGCTTCACTGAAGCTGGTTGCGGCGGACGGCGACGAGCAGCAGCAGATCGAGCACAAGCTCTGCGGCACGCTGACCGCCATCTACCAGAGGTTGACCGACGATCGTGAAAAGCAGTTGCAGGCCGGCATGCTGGTGCAGTGGAAGCCGGGACTGAAAAACAAGAAGACGCCCGAGTATGGCAAGCCGGCCATCGTCGTCGAAGTGCTGAACCCGCCGATCCTCAATCCCGACAACGAAGCCTACACGACGTACTTCAGGGAACCGCTCGGCATCGTCGTCGGGCTGCTCGACGACGACGGCGACTTCCTGCTGTTTCACGTCGATGCGCGGCGCTTCGAGCCGTACACGGGAGCGGGTGGCGAGGAGAATCACGGTGAATAAGTCCGACCTCATTCGCCAGGGCGACGTGCTTCTGGTACCGGTCACAAACATCCCGGCCGGTTGCCGGGAAGTGCCTCTCGAACGCGGCCGGATCGTGCTGATGCACGGCGAAGTCACCGGCCATGCCCACGCGATAGCAGACTGGGCCGGTGCGGGATGCATCGCCGATGACGCGATCGCATTGGCCGGTCGCCGCGCCCGGCTGCTGGTGGCAGCCGATGGCGCGCGCTATCTCGAAGTGACGGAGCCGGTGACGCTGACGCACGAGGAACATTCGTCGCACACGATCGCCAAGGGGCTGTACGAGATTCCACGGCAGATGGAGCACGACGTGTCGCGCGGACTGCGGCTCGTCGCGGATTGAAGGCAAGACGATGACGACACCCTTTGCAGCCTCGGCTGGCGTCGCGGATGCCTGGTCCCGGGAGTGGAGCGCAGTTGCCGCTCGTACAGGACCGGCCGATCGCGAACAGTTCGAGTGGTACATGCGGCAGTCGTACGAGATCGCAAGGCTGCCCTGGCATGGCCATGTGATCTGGGTGCCCTCGCCGATGGCCGCCATGCTGGCGGCTCCGGTCGCCGAACTTGTCATCGGCTTGAGTCGCCTGCGGCGTGGATGCGATGACGCGGCCGATCCGCGCGAGCTTGTGGAGCGTGCCGTGAGCGGTGCGACCAGCCTCGCACGATGTGATTTCGGCAATCACCCGTTAGCGGCGGCGCGGGCCGAACCGATGTTTGCCGCCGTGCTCCGCGCCGCAGCTGGCGACGCGCGCATCGTCTCGGGATTCGGCGCGACCATGAACGAGGAACTATGCCGCAGCGTCTGCGCCGATTTGACCGGGGCGCTCGAATCCGCCGTGTGGGGGGGCCATGCGGGATGCGGGCTGGAGCGACGTGATGGGCGCTTATCAGGTATTCGGACGTGACCTGGGGGGATTGGGTCCCGGGCTACTTTCGCCTGAGCGTATCGTCGTCAGTGCGCTCGACGAGAGCTTCCGCAAAGCGATCGCCGCCATGTCCGCGTTTCGCGCCGCCAATGCCGCCGCAGGCCTGATCGCAAAAGCGTGGACCCGATGCGCCGGCAGCGGTTTCTGGACGATCAGAATGCCGCCCATGGCGGCCCATCTTTCTTTCCTGCGCGAAGTCTGCGGGCTTGAACTGCCAGGCAGGCGCGGGTGGCAATGTCAGGTCTTTGAAGGTGTGGTGAAAAGCGCATGGGCCTGGTATCCGCATCGTGATTTCGTCATTGCCTGCGAGTGGCCTTCCGTCGTCCATCGTGAATCCGTGCGCGGGCGTGGCCGGACGCGAAGGACCGCGCAGCGCTTGCATTGCGATGATGGCCCCGCGCTGGCGTGGCCGGACGGCTGGAGCGTGCATGCGATCCACGGCATCCGGATTCCGTTCAATAAGCGTTACATCGTGGAGTGTCCGCAGGACATCACGATCAAGGCCATCCACGCCGAAACCAATGCGGAGATTCGCCGGGTGATGATCGAACGCCACGGGTATGCGCGCTATCTGAACAAGGCTGGCCTGCGGCTGGTGGATTCCTGCCCGGCAAACCATCCGCTCAAAGGATTGCGGACTGCGCGCTTGTTCCGTGACGACAGCAACGACATCACCCTGCTCGATGTCCGCAACAGCACGCCGGAACCGGATGGCAGCTTCAAGCGCTACGTACTCAGCATCGATCCGGACGCCTACAACGGCCGTGCCGGCAAGAGATGCCTCGCAGCGATGGCCTCGACCTGGCGGCGAAGCGACTACTCCCTGTATTTCGCGCAGCCGGAGGACTACAGGCCGGTAGCGGAGTCATGAGGTGTAACGACGAGAGATCAGCAATGAGTACGACGAGACCGCACATCTGCGCCGAGTGGGAGCCGCATCGTTGTTGTCTGATGGCGTGGCCGTGGCGGGTCGATATCTGGGGGAGGCTGCTGCCCGGCATTCGGCGGGACATCGAATGTCTCGCAAAGACCATCGCGCGATACGAGCCGGTCGTCATGCTGGTGCCGACGCAAGCATCGTGGCAGCCGGACCGCAGCGCTTGGCCGGATGCGATCCATTGCCTGCCCTTCGAGTACGACGATATCTGGGTTCGGGATACCGGACCGATCTGGCTCAGCGATCACTCGGCCATCGTGCCGAGGTTCAATGCATGGGGACAGAAGAAGATCAGCGGCTATCCGATTCCGCATGCGCTCGACGCCACACTGGCAGAGCGTCTGTGCAAGCGGCTGGGTGTTCGCGTGGTCGATCTGGGACTGGTCGTCGAAGGTGGCGCGATCGAATCGGACGGCAAGGGCAAGCTGCTGCTGACATGCAGCAATATGCTGCACAAGAAGCGCAACAGCAGCCTCGACGCGGCCGCCATCGAATCCATCTTCAAGCGCCATCTCGACGCCGGCATCGTCTGGCTGCCGGGCGCCAGGAGTCGCCACGACTACACCGACGGCCATGTGGATGCCATCGCGCGCTACACGCCGTCCGGCCATCTGCTCCACGACGAGATGGACGAAGCCGATGCCTGCGACGCGAAGGACGAATACGCGGCCGTTCGTCGGAATGTGGACGCCATCAGATCAGCGGCAACCGCACTGCGCCGTCCGCGCGGACAGCATGCAAATGCATTTGAAACCTACTCGTACGCCAACTTCTACGTCGCCGAGACCGTCGTTTTCATGCCGCAGTTCGGCACCAACGATCCGGTCGAGCGACGGATCTACGAGATCGTGGAAAAGGCATACGAGCGGGAAGTCGTTCCGGTGAATCTACCGACGCTGTTCAATGACAGCGGCGGCGGCATTCATTGCGTGGTGCGGGATGTGCCGGCGTGGATTGCTAGAGATGTCCCCACTTTCACAAAAAAACTGAATGGTGCTGGCAAGTTGACCTTGCGAAGAGGACTTAATGGATCGCGCAGAAATCGTAAGAAAGTACAACAGGAAAGTCGCGCAGAGCTTCGAGACAAAAATGGACGTGTTCCTTTTCCAGGAAATCATCGACCACGGAAATCCGGATGACATCGAGGACAATGATGAAAGCTATAAGAAATTCATTGGCTTCCAATTGACGGATGACATTTTGCTTCCATACGAGAATTCATTGCCAAAGGAGGGAGATCAAGCGGTAGTTGAAAGGCCCGGACTGACTTATGGCTGTCTCGACAACATGATCAGGACTTGGCAGAAGGAAAATGCTGCGTTGCGCGCTGTCTGGCTTGAGAAATACAAGAAGGAATTCAAGTTCAACCCGGATGAGACAACGAAGTCCTCAGTGGATGCGTTCGTCGATTTCTACGGATTGGATGATGCCCAGCGAACATGCTCGTACTGCGGCATTTCAGATGCCGAGATCGCCGAAATGAGGAAGGAGGGCATTTCCGTTATCAGGACGAAGCGTGGGCGCGGCAGATCCATGGAAATCGACCGACATAACTCCAGACGGGAGTATTACCGCAGTAACGTTTGTCTCGCTTGCTACTGGTGCAACAACGCGAAAACCGATGAATTTTCTGCCGACGAGTTCAAGGCTATCGGCGCGGAGATAGCGAAAATTTGGAAAGCCCGGCTTAGTCGTTAAGTTGACGTAGCCGGGAAACAAGGTTCGGCAAATCCCGGCTCGCCGCAAACAACGCGGCGAACCGGGCTACGTCTGCTAAGCCGCTTTGGCTGCGGCAAGCGGCGCAAAGCCGGCGATCTTGGCGCGGGCGTTGTAGTACGCCTCGGCGCAACCGCGCGCCAGCGTGCGCACGCGCAGGATGTACGCCTGCCGTTCGGTGACGCTGATCGCGCCGCGGGCGTCGAGCAGGTTGAAGGCGTGGCTGGCCTGGATGGTGCGCTCGTAGGCCGGCAGCGGCAGCGGGGTTTCCAGTGCGAGCAGCTTCTGGCACTCGGCTTCGGCCTTGTTGAAGCGCTCGAACAGCGTCGCGACGTCGGCGTGCTCGAAGTTGTAGGTGCTCTGCTCGACTTCGTTCTGGTGGTAGACATCGCCGTAGGTGACGATGCGGCCGCCCGTATCGCTCCAGACCAGGTCGTAGACCGACTCGACCTTCTGGATGTACATCGCCAGGCGTTCGAGACCGTAGGTGATCTCGCCGGCCACCGGCCGGCATTCAAGGCCGCCGACCTGCTGGAAGTAGGTGAACTGCGTGACTTCCATGCCGTTGAGCCAGACCTCCCAGCCCAGGCCCCAGGCGCCGAGCGTCGGCGATTCCCAGTTGTCCTCGACGAAGCGGATGTCGTGCGTCAGCGGGTCGAAGCCGAGCAGCTTCAGCGACTGCAGGTAGAGGTCCTGGATGTTGGCCGGGCTCGGCTTCATCAGCACCTGGAACTGGTAGTAGTGCTGCAGGCGGTTGGGGTTCTCGCCGTAGCGGCCGTCGGTCGG
>CBINNP010000224.1:0-6140 GCA_966252075.1 uncultured Solimonas sp. | reverse complement strand
GAGAGGGAGACAAGCGGTGAGCGAGCGCTGGACCAACGAGAAGCTCGACGAGCTGTTCGTGCCGATTCACGAGGCCCTGCTCGCCGGCCTGATCGATCACATCGGCCACAAGCTGCCGGAGAAGACCGAGTACCAGGGGCCGCGCAACCGCCGCTTCCGCATCCATCCCGGCTCGGCGCTGATCAAGAAGCAGCCGCAATGGGTGATGAGCGCGCAGCTGGCGCAGACCACGCAGCTGTACGCGCGCACCAACGCGGCGATCGAGCCGGACTGGCTGGAGCGCGTCGCGCCGCATCTGGTGAAGCGCGTGCTGCTGCATCCGCAGTGGAATGTCGAGCGCGGCGAGGTCACCGCCACCGAGAACGTGTCCTTGCTGGGCCTGGCGCTGCTGACGCGGGCGCGCCACTACGGCTCCACGCATCCGGCCGAGGCGCGTCAGATCTTCATCCTGGAGGCGCTGGTGCGCGGCAACCTGTCGCGCAAGCCGGCCTTTCTCGACGCCAACCTGGAACTGGTCAGCAGCATCCTCGACAAGGAAGCGCGGCTGCGCCGGCCGGACCTGCTGGCCAGCGAGGAGCAGCTGCAGGCGTTCTACGAGGCGCGCATCCCGGCGGACGTCTGCGCCAGCGCGCACCTGAAGAACTGGCTGCGCCGCGAGCCGGCGGCGCAGAAGACGCTGACGATGGCCGAGGCCGACGCGCTGCGGCCCGGCGCCAATCCGGACGTCGAAAGCCTGTTCCCCGATCATCTCGACGTCGGCGGCGTGGCGCTGCGCCTGAGCTACTCGCATGAGCCGGGCGAGGCGCATGACGGCGTCACTTTCCACGTGCCGCTGGCGCAGGTGCACCAGTTGCCGGCGGAGGTGTTCGACTGGCTGGTGCCGGGCCTGCGCGCGGCCAAGATCGAGGCGCTGATCCGCACGCTGCCGATGCACCTGCGCCGGCAGTGCACGCCGGCCGGCGAATACGCGCTGGCGGTCGCGCAGCGGCTCGATCCGCCGCAGGGCGAGCTGCTGGCCGGCATCTGCGGTGCGCTGCAGGCGATGACCGGCGTGCGGCTGGAGCCCGGCGACTTCGAGCCGGCCAGGCTGGAGCGGCATCTGCGCCCGCGGTTGCAGCTGGAGGACGACAAGGGCGTGGTGCTCGGCACCGGCGAGACATTGGACCAGCTGCGCGGCCGCTTCCGCGGCGAGGCGCGCAGCGCGCTCAATCAGGCGGCGAGTCGTGACGACGGCCTGAAGCAGTGGACGCGCGACAAGCTCACCGACTGGGATTTCGACGATCTGCCGGAGTCGGTGCCGCTGGCCAGCGGCGCACGCGGCTTTCCGGCGCTGAGCGTCGACCAGGACTTCGTCAAGCTGCGCCTGTTCGAATCGCGCGAGGCCGCGCAGGCCGCGCATCACGCCGGCAGCCGCGCGCTGCTGCTGCTCAAGCTGCCGGACCGCATGCGCGATCTGGCCAAGAGCGCGCGGTTCAAGCTGGCCTTGCTGGCCACGACGTTCCAGCTCGATCCGCAGCGCGTCGCCGAACAGCTGGCGCAGCGCGCCGCGGACAGCAAGCTGATCGACGCGCCGATCCGCACGCGCGCCGATTTCCAGCAGGCGCTGGAACGCCGCGCCGCGTTCAGCCTCGACGCCGCCGCGCGGCTCGATACCCTGCTCAACTGGCTCAACCTCGCCGCCGGCATCCGCAAGTCGCTGGCCGGCATCGAGACGCGCTGGCCGAAGTCGGTGGCCGACATGCGCGCGCAGCTCGACAGCCTGTTCGCCGGCGATTTCCTGCTGCAGATTCCCGACGCGCAGTGGTCGCGCATCGCGCTGTACCTGCGCGCGCTGCAGGTGCGGATGGAACGGCTGGCCAACAAGCCGGCGCGTGACGAGGAGCTGAGTCTGCAGGTAGCGCCGTTCGCGGCAAAGCTGGCGGATCTCTCGCATCCGGCACGCTGGCTGCTGGAGGAATGGCGGATCGCCTTGTTCGCGCAGGAACTCAAGGCCCTGAACCGGCCGTCGGCGCAAACGCTCAAGGCCCTGCTCGACACTCCACCAAGGTCTACATGAAGCGGTCGCCGGCCGGTGCGAAACTTGCCGCGATATTGGCAGTCGATAGCGACTGCCTCAACCATATGAACCGGATGACCTCATGAGCGCACCCGCCATTCCCGCAACCTTGATCCCCGGTGACGGCATCGGCCCTGAAATCGTCGAGGCCACGCTCGCCGCCCTCGATGCGCTGCAGGCGCCGTTCGTCTGGGAGACGCACCAGGCCGGCCTGGCCGCCGTGCGCGAGGCCGGCGATCCGCTGCCGCCGGCGGTGCTCGACAGCATCCGCCGCACGCGGCTGGCGCTCAAGGGGCCGCTGGAGACGCCATCCGGCGGCGGCTATCGCTCGTCCAACGTGCGCCTGCGCGAGGCGTTCAAGCTATACGCCAACGTGCGGCCGGCGCGCACGCTGATTCCCGGCGGCCGCTACGACAACATCGACCTGATGGTCTATCGCGAGAACCTCGAAGGCCTGTACATGGGCTACGAGCACTACATCGCCATCGACGGCGACCCGGAAGCCGTGGCGATCGCCACCGGCGTCAATACGCGGCAGGGTTCGCATCGCCTGCTCGAATACGCCTTCGAGCACGCCATCGCGCTCGGCCGCAAGAAGATCGCGGTCGTGCACAAGGCCAACATCATGAAGTCGCTGACCGGCATCTTCCTCGACGAGGCGCGCAAGCTGCACAAGCAGAAGTACGCCGGCCGGATCGAGATGCAGGAAGTCATCGTCGACGCCTGCGCGATGAAGCTGGTGCTCAACCCCTGGCAGTTCGACTGCATCGTCACCACCAACCTGTTCGGCGACATCCTCTCCGATCTGGTCGCCGGCCTGGTCGGCGGCCTGGGCATGGCGCCCGGCGCCAACATCGGCACCGATGCGGCGATCTTCGAGGCCGTGCACGGCTCGGCGCCGGATATCGCCGGCCGCGGCATCACCAACCCCATCGCCCTGATGCTGGCGGCAGCGCTGATGCTCGACCACGTCCACGAGAGCGACAAGGCCACGCGCCTGCGCAAGGCCATCGACGACACCCTCAACGTCGACCAGGTACGCACCGGCGATCTCAAGGGCAAGGCGGATACCCAGGCCTTCACCAAAGCGCTGCTGGCGCGGATCCGCAACGGCTGAGGCCTGGGCATCTCGCAACACCTCAGCGTCAAGTCGAGTCGCAACGCTGTCGCGGCTGGTTGCTGCAGAGCAATGTGCATAAACTATGCGCACTGCCTGGAGTTCCATCGTGGCCCTCACCCGCAAAACGTCTGAAGCGCGCCGCCGCCTCAATCTGAGCATTCGTGAAGACCTGATCGCCGAGGCGCGCAAGGAGCAGGTCAATCTGTCACGCTTTCTCGAAGAGAAGCTCGAACAGGCCTTGCGCGAAGTGCGCGGAAGGCAATGGCTGGACGAGAACCGGGAAGCCCTGGCCGCATTCGACGCGCGCGTTGCCCGCGACGGGCCGCTGAATGGCGATCTGCTGCCGTTCTGATGGCGCAGTTCCACGTCTACCGCAATCCGCGCGCGAGTCGTAAGCAGGCCCCATATCTGCTCGATGTGCAATCGGACATCGTGGCAACGCAGTTGCGCGTCGTCGTGCCGCTGGTGGAGCTTGGATATTTCGGATCGACGGCCACCCGTCTCAACCCGCTGCTGCCTGTAGGGCAAGACAGTTACGTGATGTCGCCGGGTGAGATCGGAGCCTTGCCGCTGGGTGTGCTGGGCTTGCCGGTTGGCGATCTGTCCGTGCACCGAGGCGAGATACTCGCTGCGCTGGATTTTTTATTGACGGGTTATTGATGAATGCCATTCCCTCCCGCGAGCGCCTGATCGTCGCGCTCGATGTGCCGACGGCCGATGCAGCCCGCGCGCTGGTGGCGCGGATCGACGATGCCGCCGTGTTCTACAAGATCGGCATGGAACTGCTGATGGCGCCCGGCTTCTTCGAACTGCTCGACGGGCTCAAGGCCGACGGCAAGAAGGTCTTCGTCGACCTGAAGTTCTTCGACATCCCGGAGACCGTCGCCCGCGCGGTGCGCAACCTCTCCGAGCGCGGCGCCGACCTGTGCACGATCCACGGCAACCAGTCGATCATGGAAGCCGCCGCCCGCGCCAAGACCGGCGGGATGAAAGTGCTGGCAGTGACGGCGCTGACCAGCCTCGATCAGGGCGATCTCAACGACCTCGGCTTTCAGTGCGAGGTGGCCGATCTGGTGCTGTCGCGCGCGCGCCGTGCGCTTGAAGCCGGTTGCGATGGCGTGGTGTCGTCGGGGCTGGAAGTCGAGCGGCTGCGCCGCGAGGCGCCGGCCAAGCTGATTTGCGTGACGCCGGGCATCCGCCCGGTCGAGAACCGCGTCGAGGCCGACCAGAAGCGCATCATGACGCCGGCCGCCGCGATCGCCGCCGGCTCCGATTATCTGGTCGTCGGCCGGCCGATCCGCGACGCCGCCGATCCGCGCGCCATGGCGCAAACCATACAGGACGAGATCGCGCAGGCCGTCGCCGCGCGCGAGACACAAGGACAGTAAGCGATGAGCAGCCCGCGGCAACTCGACAACGATCTCTTCCTGCGCGCGCTGCGCCGCCAGCCCACCGAGCGCACGCCGATCTGGATGATGCGCCAGGCCGGCCGCTATCTGCCGGAGTATCGCGCCAGCCGCGCCAAGGCCGGCGACTTCATGTCGCTGTGCCGCAACCCGGAGCTGTGCTGCGAAGTCACGCTGCAGCCGCTGGACCGTTACGCGCTCGACACCGCGATCCTGTTCTCCGACATCCTCACCGTGCCGGATGCGATGGGCCTGGGCCTGCGCTTCGTCGAGGGGGAAGGCCCGGTGTTCGACCGCCCGGTGCGCGACGAGCGCGCCATCGCGCAGCTGCCGATTCCCGATCCGCACGGCGAGCTGCGCTATGTGATCGACGCGGTGACGACGATCCGCGCCGCGCTCGGCAGCCGCATGCCGCTGATCGGCTTCGCCGGCAGCCCGTGGACACTGGCGACCTACATGGTCGAAGGCTCCGGCGGCTCCGACTTCGCGCGCGTCAAGGCGCTCGGCTATGAATCGCCGGAAGTGCTCGACGAGCTGCTGTCCAAGCTGGTCGCCTCGGTGAGCCTGTACCTGCAGGCGCAGATCGCTGCCGGCGCCGACGCGGTGATGGTGTTCGACACCTGGGGCGGTGCGCTGGCGCCGGCCGACTATCTGCGCTTCTCGCTGGAGCCGATGGCCAAGATCGTCGAGCACCTCAAGCGTGTCGCCCCCGATGTGCCGGTCATCCTGTTCACCAAGAACGGCGGCCAGCACCTGGAGGCGATGGCCAGTACCGGCTGCGATGCGCTCGGTGTCGACTGGACCACCGATCTGGCGACCGCGCGGGCGCGTGTCGGCGATCGTGTCGCCCTGCAGGGCAACCTGGACCCGGCCACGCTGTTCGCCAGCCCTGCGAAAATCGAAGCAGCGGTGGCGCGCGTGCTGGCCAGCTACGGCAAGGGCCACGGCCATGTCTTCAATCTCGGCCATGGCATCCTGCAGCAGACGCCGCCGGAGCACGCCGCGGCGATGATCGAAGCGGTGCACCGGCTCAGCCCGGCCTATCACACGCTCTGAGCGGGCGCCGTCGATCCAGCTTTCGGGGCCGGCGATGCTGACCGCCATCTTTCCGGCCGTGGTGATCGGCCTGCTCACCGGCGTGGCGCTGGTCGCCACCACGCTGCTGTCGTTCCTGCTGATGACGCCGCTGCTGCTGCTCAAGCTGCTGCCGCAGCGGTCGCTGCGGCGTGCCTGCAGCCGCGGCTGCATCCTCATCGCGCGCCGCTGGGTCGCCGCCAATCGCCTGGTGTTGCGCACGCTGCATCCCGTGCACTGGAACATCGAGGGGCCGGACACGGCGCTGGACCCGCGCGCCAACTACCTGCTGATCGCCAATCACCAGTCCTGGGCCGACATCCTGCTGCTGCTCGACCTGCTGCACGGCCGCACGCCGTTTCCGCGCTTCTTCCTGAAATGGGAGCTGATGTACGTGCCGGTGATCGGCCTGGCGTGCTGGGGCATGGACTTTCCATTCATGCGCCGGCACAGGCGTTACATTTTCATACAGGTCAACACGGGT
>CBINNP010000223.1:0-6146 GCA_966252075.1 uncultured Solimonas sp. | reverse complement strand
CCGACCGTGGTGTACCGCACGCAGCTGCCAAGCTTCAGCGTCTACCGCGGTGCCGCCACGCCGCATCGCAGCCCGCAGGCCGGCGAGCTGGTGTTCCTGCGCCGCGACCGCATCGACGCGCTGCGCCAGACGCAGCCGGCACTGCAGTTCGAAACCCTGTACGAGAACGGCGGCGTGGCGCTGCTGCGCGCCCAGCCGGTTTCTCAGACGGCCGCTGAGGAAGCACCGCGATGAGCGCGCGCGACGACGCGACACCGGGCGCACTGATGCTGGCCGGCTGCAGCTTGCTGCTGGCCGGCATCGCCGTGCTGCTTGATGCCGTCGGTGGCTATCACGCCGGCTTTGCGACGCTCAACGCCCTGGGCGCGAGCGTGCCGCCGGTGCTGCTGCAATGCCTGACTTACTGCGGCGACAGTCTCTGCGCCTGCGTCGCGGTAGCGGTGCTGGCGCGGCGCTATCCGCAGATGCTGTGGACCTTGCTGCTGTCCGGTCTCGTCGCGCTGCTGCTCAGCCATGCGCTCAAGGAACTGGTGGACAGCGCGCGGCCGCCGGCCGTGCTGCAGCAGCTGTTCGTCGAAGGCCCGCGCTACCGGCGCGGCAGCTTCCCGTCCGGCCATTCGGTGACGGCCTTCTTCGTCGCCGGCAGCGTCGCCGTGCACCTGCGTTCGCCGGCGCTGCGCGTGCTCTTGCTGCTGATGGCCGGCTGCATTGCCGCAAGCCGCGTGATGGTGGGCGTGCACTGGCCGCTGGACACCGCGGTCGGTGCCGCGCTCGGCTGCGTATCGGTGCTGCTCGGCACGCGTCTCGCCGCGCGCTGGCGCTGGGGCCTGAGCGTGCCCGGCCATCTGCTGCTGGTGGCGCTGTTCGGCGCGGCGGCATTGGCGCTGCTTTGCGTGCCGATCCCCTATCCGCGCGCCGAGACGATGGCGCGCAGCATCGCCACGCTGACGCTGCTGGTGACCGCCTCGAACTATCTGCGCGCACCTGTGCTGGCGGCCTTGAAGCGGATGCAGATCGCGACGGATCGGGCCTGACGCACGTATCCCCTCACCCCCAGCCCCTCTCCCGCAAGCGGGAGAGGGGAGCGCACAGCATCCTTCTCCCCGCGCCCGGGAAGGTTCATCAAGGTTTCCTCGCGGCGGGTCCGCCGCTTCCTTCTCCCCGCGCGCGGGGAGAAGGTGCCCGAAGGGCGGATGAGGGGCGCTTCATGAGGCAGGCGCGTCCCGCCCCATGATCGACCGCAGCTAGTTCAAGGCCGCCGCGGGCACCACCGGCACGACCACGCTCGACGGATGCGCGGCATCGCTGTAGATCGTCAGCACGCCGGCCAGCGACTGGAGCAGCGTCGGGATCGGCGGCACGCCCTGCGGCAGATTGCTGGCGCTGACGGCGACGCGGAGCCTGTGACCGGCGGCGATCCGCGCGCTGGTGGGGAAAATCTCCACCGCGACCGGCACTGGCGCGCCGTCCAGCGGCTGCACCGAGGCCTGCGTGTAGGGATGCCAGGGCTGGATCATCTGGCCGTCGAGGAAACGCGAGCGGCTCGCGTCGAGCGCGCGCAGCGATGCGGTCTGGATGCCATTGCTGAGCGACCTGGCGATACCGCGCTCGTCGACATCATCGACACGCACCGACAGCCCGGCATCGGCGGCGGTGGTGGACATCCAGATCTCGGCGAGGATCGGCCCGTTGAGGTAGTAGTCGGCCGCCATCACCGGCGTCTCGTACTTCACCGCCCAGTTCTCCGAGGCATTGCTGTTTTCGAAGCAGGGCAGCGGGATGAAGCCGAGCAGACCGGCCGTCCACTGCGAGGCGCTGATCGAGCACAGGCCCTGGATCGGCAACTGCAGCGCGATGTTGGATTTCTCGGCGGCTGCCGGCGCCTGCTCGCTGAGCTGCTGGTCGCCGCGCAGGTACCAGCGCTGCGCGCGGGCCTGCGGGTGCGGCCAGTCGCTGGCGGTTGCGTAGCCGTGGCCGCTCACGTACTGCGTGACATTGGGCATCTGGTCGGCGCCCACGTCCATGCCTTTGACGTACTGGTCGAACCAGCGCAGCTGGATGTGGTTAAGTGGCGGCACGCCGTCCGCCGGCAGGCCGTCGCCCATCGCCGCCTGCAGATGTGTCCACGGACCGATCAGCAGCTTGGCCGGCACGCGGTGCTTGAGGCGTTCGTAGCTGATCGGCTCGCTGCGCTGGAACAGATCGTAGAGTCCGCCGACGATGAAGGTCGGCACCTGCACGCCGTCGAGCTGTTCCAGCGGCGAGCGCTGCTGCCAGAACGCGCCGTCGTAGGCGGTGTCGGGATCGCCGGCGAACGCGCGCAGCACGGTCGGCACCTGGAAGTTGGCGACGGCGCTGAGCAGATGCTGCAGCACCACCGGCACGCCTATCGCCGGATCGCTCAGCAGCGTCGGATTGGTCAGGCCGAGCACCGAGACCAGGCCCAGCCAGATCGGGATGAAGGTGGGGTTGACCTGGCCACCGGTGAAGACGATGTCGCGGTAGCCATCGCCGATCGGCACGATCGGAAACGCCGCCTTGACCGCGGCGTGGTTCTGCGCGGCGGTGAGGATGGCGGTGATGCCCAGGTACGAGACGCCGTAGACGCCGATGCGGCCGTCGCTGAACGGCTGCTGCGTCACCCAGTCCACCACCTCCGCGTAATCCGCCTGCTCGGTGGCACCGAAGGCTTCCCAGCCGCCCTGCGACTGGCCGGTGCCGCGCACGTCGACCACCACGCTCGCATAGCCGTGCTGGACGATGTAGGGATCGGCGCCGCCGAGCGCGCTGACGGCATTGCCGACCGCGCCGTTGTACGAGGTCTGCACCAGCACCACCGGCAGCGGCGTCGTCACCGCCTTGCCGTCGGCGTCGGCCGGCAGCGTCACGTACGCGGCCAGCTTCACGCCGTCGCGCAGGGTGATGTACTGCAGGTCCAGCTTCTTGACGCCCGGATACAGCGGCGCCGGGTCGTAGTCGCTCCAGCGGGCATCGGCGTTGTCGGTGATCGCCGCGGCATCGCTGGCCGGTGTGCTGCGCGTGCCCAGCGTGGTCCAGTTTCCGCCGCCGGCGTCCGCGTCGGACGGCGGCGAGTTCGCCGAGCAGGCGGCGAGCACTGCCAGCAAGGCAGTCAGCGCCGCGATCCCCGCGCCGCGCATGCGGCCGATCCGTGCTTCCATGTTCAGGCTCTCTCTTCCATGCGGCCTTCCACCAGGCCGGCACCGTAGCCAGCGGCGGGCTTGCAGACCATGGCTGATGCGCGCGCCGCGAGGTCAGCGCGGCCACGTCAGCGGGCGGCAAGCTTCAGATTTCTAGGCTCACCCGACATTGGGGAGCACCATGATCCACACCATTCTGCCGGCTCGGCCGGACGCACGCTGATGGCCGTCACCCTGCCGCCGCCGCTGCCGCCGGAGCAGGCGCCGCTGGCCGAGATCCAGCAGCAGATTCCGCGCGCGCAGCTGCGCGCCGGCCGCTACCGCGTGCATCTGGTCGGCGAGATCGGCCTCGACATCGAGCGCATCGCCCAGGCGCTCGGCGTGGCCGACAGCGCCGAAACCGTGGCACGCGCCGTGGGCGACGCCTACCGCCAGGCGGGCCGCCTCGGCGCCCAGGTGCATTACGCCGCCGACGGCGACGATCTCTACATCAGCGTCAGCGAGAAGCCTCTGCTCGGCGTCGCCGCCCCGCGCGAACTGGCGCCCTTCTTCCGCGGCGCCGACGAGCTGAGCGCAAGCGAGCTGGAGCCGCGGCGCATGCTCGCCAGCGCCTACGCGGAGCGTGCACGCATCGGCGCCCAGACCTCCCTGCAGCCGGCCAGCGACGGCTACCTGCTCGATATCGAAGCCCAGGCGCTGGACCAGCGGCCCGCCCGCTTCAGCGCCGAGTTCGCCAACCCCGGCAACCGCTTCGCCGGCCGCTACTTCGCCGAGCTGGAAGGCAGCTATGCGGATCGCCACGGCGATCTGCTCACCGGCAGCTGGCGCAGCGCGCTGACGCATCTCAACGACGACGAGTTCGGAGCCGACGACTACAACGAGGGCACGCTGAGTGCCAGCAGCGTCACGCCCATCGGCATCTTCGGCCTCACCGTGCGCGCACTCGACTACTCGCGCGACAAGGGCCTGCGCGTCGACGGCGATGTCGACGAAGCCGAGTTCGCCTGGCTCTATCCGCTGGCGGCGACGCAGCGCAGCGGCCTGATCGGCGAGCTGCGCTATCAGTACTCGGATTATCGCGAGCGCCGCGGCCAAGAGCTGGAAACCAGCCTGCATGAGCGCTATCCGTCCGTGCAGGCCGGTCTGCTCTATCGCCGCGATGGTGTCGCGCCACAAGACTGGGATTTCAGCCTCGGCCTCACCGCGCGCAAGGGCCTGCGCTCCGAACCCGTGGCCGGTGCCGGCGATCTCGACTTCCTGCTGTGGCGCCCCACCGCCAGCCTCAATCGCGACCTCGGCGACAGCCTCGGCCTGGGCTTCAGCGTCTCATCGCAATACAGTGCGTACCGCCTGCCCGCGCAGGCGCAATGGGTACTCGGCGGGCTCGACAATCTGAGCGCGTACCTGCCAGGCGTGGCAATCGGCGACAGCGGCCTGCTTGCCCTGGCGGACCTGCAGATCGACGCCCCTGACCTCTTCGGCCTGCGCGTGCTGCCACGCGTGTTCGCCGAATACGGCCTCGCGCATCTGCAACAGGCGCTTGCGGGTGAGCCGAGCACCGTGGAATTGGCCGACATCGGCGCCGAACTCGGCCTGCGCTGGCGCCCGCACCTGCGCGCCACGCTGAGCGCGGCGCTGCCGGTCTATGACCGTGGCATCGATGAACGGCGCCGGGAAGACAGCGAGGCGAAGCTGCTGTTTTCGGTCAAGGCGCTGTTCTGAGGCGAGTAGCGCTGAGTGGCATCGTCGAAAGGTTGAATATCTCGTAACGCCTGCCATCAGGCGCGCGGCTTTGCCGCGTCGCCTGCATGGCGTTGTTGGGCATTCTTAGTTCGCGCATCGTATTTGCTCCATCGCCATTCTCCGCTTACTGGTAGCCGAACCTTTTCCCCAATCGCTGCGACGATATCGTGCCGCCCCTCGACACTGCCTTCAGTCCAGTTGTCCCATTCCAGCTTCAACTTGTCTCTGCCTTTCCGGAGCTTCAGGCAGCCATAATCTATCCACGCATCAAATCCGGTGTACTCATATGTTTGTGCCCATCCTTCAGCAACTAGCTGCGCTCGCAGTGCATTGAACCTTTCAGTGGGAATGTCCTTGATTGTCGCGAGCCGGAGCATTCGGAATCGCAGCTTCGTAGCATGCCGAGTAGCCCTGACGAACCAGTTCATCGCTTCACGCCCAACTAGAAATAGATGACAAAAGGCCGCCCGATAAGCTGACAAGCAGTCTGATAACTCGGTCGCAGAACAGCCTAGCCTTTGACCGGCAAGAAGCTGCCGCTACGGGAGGTTAGCCATGTCTGATAAACCGGCATCTTCGCGAGCACCGCATAGGGCTGCTACCGCGAAACTTCCCTCGCCACATCCGCCTCGAAACTCGCCCCGCTCAAGGCCGTCCACTGCGGATAGAAGCGCTGCAGGTCCGGCAGTATCCGGTCCAGCGGCACGTCGGCGAATTCGCCGCGCATCTGCAGGTATTCCATGTGGCGATTGCCGGCGAGGTCGTAGGGGTGATAGATCGAGTCGGCGTGGCCGTCGAATTCCAGCGGCTGCAGGCCGAAGCGCTCGCACAGCGCGAGGTTGAAGGCGGGCGTGGCCTTGAGCCAGTGGCCGTCGAGATGCAGGGCGGTGTAGCCATGCCAGTAATAGATGTCGCTGTTCATCATCTGCCGCATGCGCTCGGTGGACAGGTGATTGCGCACGTCGGCAAAGCCGACGGCCGCCGGAATGCCGGCAACACGGCAGACGGCGGCGAGCAGCGTGGCCTTGGGCACACACCAGCCGCGGCCGGCGGCCAGCACACTGCTGGCACGCATGCCGGGTGGTGAGAGATCCACTGCGTAGGGGTCGTAGCGGAAGCCGTCGCGCACTGCGTAGTAGAGGCGCACGGCGCGTGCGGTCGCATCCTCGTGCTCGTGCACGCTTAGCACTTCATGCGTGTAGGCGATGACGGCGGGGTGATCGGAATCGATGCTGGACGCCGGCT
>CBINNP010000222.1:0-6165 GCA_966252075.1 uncultured Solimonas sp. | reverse complement strand
CTCCCATAATCCACGACTTCGGCAGTTAGGCTGCCGCGGGAGAGAAGAACAATGAACCTGGAAGACCTGGCGTCGTTCGGCGCTGCGCTGTCCAGCGAGCACCGCCTGTACCGGCTGGAGGGCTCGGGCGTCGTCGCGCAGTTCCACGTCGAGGCTTTCACCTTGCACGAGGCGCTGCACCAGCCGTGGCGCCTGGTGCTCAGCTGCCTCGCCGAGGCTTCGCTGGTGCACTTGCCTTCGCTGCGCTGGCAGCGGGTGACACTGGTCACCACCTTGGCCGACGGCTCCGGGCACCGCCGCACCGGCCTCGTCGAGCAGGCCGCGGCCACCGACGAGGCGAGCGCCTCGGTGGGCTCGCTGCGGCTGACCCGCCTGCGCCTGACGCTGATGCCCTGGCTGGGCCTGCTGGCCTACGACCTGCGCAGCCAGGTCTGGCAGGAGAAGACCCTCGTCCAGATCATCGACGGCGTGCTCGGCCAGTACGCGCGCTTCGCCCGCTGGCGCTGGAGCGCCTGCGCCCTGCAGCACCTGGCCGGGCAGCCGCAAGGCGGGCTGCTGAGCTACTGCGTGCAGTACCGCGAGACGCGCCTGGCGTTCTTCCAGCGCATGCTCGCCGGCGTCGGGCTGACCTACCGCTTCGAGGAGACGGGGCCGGGCGAGCCGGCGATGCTCGTGATCCTGGCCGACACGACCAGCGCCGAGAGCTGCCCCGAAGACGCGTGCTCGGCCGCCGCGGCGGGCGGCGCGGGCCTGCGCTTTCATCGCGAGGCGCCGGTGGAGGAGCAGGACACGATCCAGGTCTTCGACGCCGAATGCCGCTTCAGCGCGAGCACCTTGAGCGCCGTCAGCGGCAACTACAAGACCGGCCAGGTCATCGGCGCGTGCGTGCCGACGAGGGGGCCGGTCGGCGGGCCGAACGCGCCGGCGATCGAGTCCTTCGCCCACGGCGGCGCCTACGCCTGGCCGGATGCCACCTCGGCCCAGCAGGCGCTCACCCTCGCCCAGCAGGCCATCGAGTGCCGTCGCTGGGCCTTCACCGGCCGCGGCGTGGTCCGCAGCTTCAGCGCCGGCTCGCACTTCGAGCTGGGCGGCACGCCGATGGACGAGCTGGGCGCGCTCGCCCGCGCGCTGCCCGAGGTGCTCGCCTCGGCCGAACGCCGCTACCTGCTCACCGACGTCACCCACGCCGGCATCAACAACCTGCCGGTGGAGCTGCAGCCCGAAGCCGGCCTCGAACCGCTGAGGCGCCCGGGCGTGGAGCTGCTGGCCGAGCTGCCGGGCGTGGACGACGAGCTCAGGCGCCAGGCGGCGCTGCGCGGCTATGCGAACCGCTTCGAGGCCATCGCGGCCGAGCTTCCCTGGCGGCCGCTGCTGCCCGGTGCACCCGCCGGGCGCCTGGCGCCGCGCCTGCGCGTGCCCGGCCCGCTGCTGGCCACCGTCGTCGGGCCGGACGGCAGCCCCCGCCCCCAGGGTGCCGAAGAACTGCACATGGACCGCCTGGGCCGCGTGCGCGTGCGCTTCGAGTTCCAGGGCCACCCGGACAACGACCCCGAGGCCAGCCTGGCCAGCACCTGGGTGCGCGTGCTGCAGCCCATTGCCGGGCCGGGCCTGAGCTCGCAGTGGATCCCCCGCATCGGCCACGAGGTGGTGGTGGGCTTCCTCGGCGACGACGCCGACCGGCCCGTCGTGCTGTGCAGCCTGTACAACGGCCGCGGCGAAGGCGGCGTGCCAGCCACCCCGGGCGGCCGGCCGGCCGAAGCCGACACGAGTGTGTTCGCCATGAGCGCGGACGACCGCCCGGCGGGCCAGGGCAACCTCACCGGCGGCAACAGCCCGGCCTGGCACGGCGGCGCGCCGGCGTCGCTGCCCGCCGGCGGCCAGGCCAACGCCGCGGCGATGTCGGGCGTGAAGACCCAGGAGTTGGGCGGGATCGGTTTCAACCAGCTCGTCTTCGACGACACCGACGGGCAGTCGCGCGTGCAGCTCGCGACCACGCAGCACGCCACCCAGCTGAACCTGGGCCACCTCGTGCACCAGGCGGACAACCACCGCGGCAGCTTCCGTGGCCTGGGGTTCGAGCTGCGCACGGATGCGTATGGCGCGCTGCGCGGGGCGCGCGGGGTGCTGCTGTCGACCTACGCCGCGGCGCCGGGCGAGCCGGCGTTCGACCAGGCGGCGAACATCGCGCTGGCCCGGCAGTACACCCAGCTCGCGCAGAGCTTCAGCCACGCCGCCAAGACGCACCAGGGCGTGCGGCTCGCGGTGCATGAGGGCAGCATCGCCGCCAACGCCAGCGTGGCCCATCCCGAGCAGGCGCCCGCCCAGGCGTGGCTGACCAACGCCAGCGGCATGGCCGATGCCCAGGCGGACCAGGCCCTGGCCGATGCGGCGAGCCGGCTGACCACCGCCGGCCCGGGCAAGCTGCCGCACCCGGGCGATCCGACGCTCAGCGTGGCCGCGCGCGGCGGGCTCGTCGCGACGGCGGCGCAGGACATCGCGCTGACCGCCACCGACGTGCTGAGCCTGGCCAGCGGCGGCCGCACCGACATCGCCGTCGGCGGCGCCGCGCGCATCCACACCGGCCAGGCGATCGGCATCGTCGCGGGCGCCATCGGGCCCGGCACCGAAGGCTCGCCCAAGGGCACGGGCCTCACGATGATCGCCGGCTCCGGGGACTTGAGCCTGCAAGCCCAGTGCGGCCCCTTGCAGCTCGCGGCGAAGCAGGACCTCACCATCCAATCCGCCACCGGCCCCGTCACCCTTCAGGCCGCCAAGCGCATCGTCATCGCCAACAGCCACGGCAGCCGCATCACCCTGGCCGACGGCAAGATCGTCATCGAGTGCCCGGGGACGTACACGGTCAGGGCGAGTACGAAGAGTTTGGTGGGGCCGCAGCAGGTCGGGTTGGCACTGCCAACGCTTCCGAAGGGCGAGCTGCAGATCGACTCGCGATATGCCTTCTCGATTTGAGGGGTTCGAGCGATGCTGATCAGCCCACCTTTCCTTCCCGCTCGACTCGACAGCGAAACAGAAGACGCCTGGATAGACCGATGCATGGCGGGCGGCCAACCCGGAGACGGCGCGTTCCCCTTGAGCTTCAATCTCGGCTGGCATGGTGGCCTGCACCTCATGGCGCCAATGAACGGCAGCCAACCCGAACCCGTTCGTGCCATTGCCGATGGCACGGTGGTGGTGCGGCGTCTGCCAACTTCGCAGCCGAGCGGCCCCTTGCCCGTGGACCATCCCCTGGCCTACCGCGGCAGATGGACGGACAACGGACTCGTCGTCCTTCGCCACGAGACCGAGATCGGCGACGGTGCCGACGCGAAGGTGGTCTTCTTCTCGATCTACATGCACCTGAGCGCGGTTCACTCCGCCGTGCAACCAGGCCGCACCATCTATCGCAAGGCCGAGCTCGGCACAGCGGGCCAGATCTATGGAGACACGCGACGGTGCATCCATTTCGAGATCGTCTGCGACGACACCAATCTGCCCCGGCTGATCGGCCGCGCCTCTGGCGACCTACCCACCACCGCCGACGGCAGGCTCGACGCGGTGTATGGCCAGATGTACTTCCTGCTGCCGGGTGGGACGCCGTTCTACGAGCGAAAGCCGCTCGACCACCTCGTCGCCGCGCACGTCCAGCCGCCCAGGCCCAGTGCAAAAGCAGCCATGCCGGCGCTCCAGCCTTTGCAACCCTGCTTCACGAGCGGTGTCGACGACATCCTGGTGATCGCATTGCGATACGCGGGAGGCGAGGGGCCGACAAACGAACGCGGCGATGCGCGGCTCACCACGATGCGGCTCGATGGCACAGTCATCGGAGCGGCGCCGCCCGAGGCGAATGCCGAGTATGACCTTTACGCCAGGGCGAACGAGATCTCCACGGCTTATCCCGCCGGCAATCGGCCGGCGCCCAGCGCCGTTTACGAGTTGCTCCGCTTCGGGCGCGTCGTGAACACCGACAACGAAAGCCTCAGACCGAACGACGTACCCCACTGGCGCAAGGTGTGCTATCCGGGAGGCGAAGGCTGGGTCGACCTCAATGCCGCGAACGTTCGCAAGTTCAGCGACGCTGACTTCCCGCACTGGCAGAAGTGGCAGCTGATCGACGACAGCGCCGACGGCGACAGCCGATGCGACTCTCCCACGCTTCGAGCCTGGCTCGACGTCAGCGGCGATGGCCAGATCGATCCGATCGAGGCAACCGCGCGCCTCAATGACCCCGTGCTCGCCTCCCGCCTGGCCCGCACCGTCTGCAAGTTCCCGAGCGAGTGGACCGCCGCCACCGTCGACCAGCGCTGGGGCTGGCGCAAGACCTCCACCGCCGAGAACCCGTATCCCTTCACCGACGAAGACTTCGAACTGCTTCGTCGCCACATCCAGGCCCTGGCCTTCCTGCCGGTGGACTCTGGCCTGGCAGACACCCATTGGCACTTCCAGCCGCGGGAGTTTGTTCGGCAGTTTCGCAATTGCGGGTGGCTATCGCCTGCAGAGCTGGTCCAACTACTGCCGGGAAATCATCCAACGGGTTTCGAGCAGATGAAGCGGCGACTTACGCTCGGACATCAAAGCGCGCGGCAGACCATGCCAGCGGCAATGACAAGTGCCCTGAACCGCGTATGCCGAAAATATTTACTTGAGCGCCTCAGGCGTCGCGCCCACTTCTGGGGGCAGATTGTTCAAGAGACGGACCAGTTGCAGACGGTGCGTGAATACGCGAGTGGCGCAGACTACGAAGGGAGGGCTGACCTCGGCAACCGATACCCAGGAGATGGTCAGCGATTCAGGGGACGCGGAGTCATACAGGTCACCGGGAGAGTCAATTACCGCAGGTATTCAGACTATCATGGAGGAGATTTCTCGACGGAGCCAAATAACCTAATGCTCGAGAACAACGCCTACATCGCTTGCGACGCTTCGACATTTTATTGGATAGCCGAAGAGACCCGGGATAAAGTCGAAGGGAGCTGGCGCTTGGACGGCCTCATAGGAATAAATCGCCGTGCAGATGAACAGAGCTTCACGCGACTTACGGACGAACGTGCCATTCGCGAGGATGTGAGCAGGGTAACTCGCCAAGTGAACCGGGCCGAGAGACACCTCGAAAATCGACTGAAGTACTTCAAGTACGCCTACTTGCTGGCGTCAGACGTAATCGAAAGCTTGCCTCATGGGAACTTGCGGCCGTAAGCCTGTCTCGGCGATCGTTTGCGTGCTAGGTCTACTGGCCGTGCGTCCGTCCGGGGCGCATGAAGGACCACTGCCGCTTCACTGTCCGTTTGTCATTCGATCGGAGCCCGAACTGGCTCTGATCAACGATTCCAATGCCCCACGACCCTTCTGTTCGTACTTCGACGCATCAGGGCAGGCCACTCCGTTCATTAACGTCGTTAACGTTATCTCTCGTGAAGGCCTTGCCGACTTTCGAGTAAATGGTGTCCAGCTTGGTGACATAGGCTTCTTCAGGTTCGCTCCTCAACCCCAGTACCTCGGCCGCCCGTCTTACAGTGATTCGAAAAATGGGTACGCGCAGCAAGCCCTCAAAACGATAGACAAGAGCCAGCGTCGAGTGGGTGATGTGCTTAACATCGCCGTTCAAATCGAGATGAGAGTTACCTGGATCAAGCCGACTGAGGGAAAAGCTCTGTCGGAGGTCACCGATATATACTCATGCGTTGACGCCGCCACTGTCGATCCAAAAAGAATTACTGTTTTGAACTGGTGTGTCGCGAAAGGCAGTCCGTTCGAGGCTAAGCTCATGGAATTGGGGCGCTCACTCCAATCAGTACAGCAAGAGAGTCATGGCCATCAATAGCGCTGATGGAAGATTGCTGGGTAACCCCATGAGCTTCCCAAGGACATGAGCTTGGAGCTGAGCAGACTAGGCTTTTTAGCTGCCGGACCCCGGTACGATCCACGAATCGTTCAGTTGGATCCCTTGTGCGGCCGGGGACAGCGTTGGTATCTGCTGTGTTTCAAAAGGTGAGGTCGGGAAGCAATCCGGTGAAGGGTGCACTTCCTGAGATGACAGGGCATTATTTGTGCGGAGCACAGCGCTCAGCCCTTGCAACTGCACTTGGGTGGGCGACTGCCGCGAAGGCGGCTCTCTCGATCGACCGCGCCAGAAGTGACTCGCTCCGATGTCTTTAAGGGATCGGCTTT
>CBINNP010000221.1:0-6165 GCA_966252075.1 uncultured Solimonas sp. | reverse complement strand
CAAGCCCAAGCCGCTGTACACGCTGGAGCAGATGGATGCTTTCGGCACGCACTGCTCGATGACCGAGCGCCGCGCCGACGAGGCTACGCGTGATGTGGTCTCCTGGCTCAAGTGCGAGTTCATGCGCCACCGTGTCGGCGAGGAGTTCGACGGCACCGTCACCAGCGTGGCGCCGTTCGGTCTGTTCGTCGAGCTCAACGGGCTCTATGTCGACGGCCTGGTCCACGTGTCGACCCTGAAGAACGACTACTACAGCTTCGATGACCGCGCTCACCGCCTGATCGGCGGTCGCAGCGGCAGCAGTTACGGCCTCGGCGACCGCCTGCGCGTCAAGCTGATCCGCGTCAATCTCGACGAGCGCAAGATCGATCTGGAGTTGCTGCAGCAGCTCAGCCGCGGCAGCAAGAAGCCGGCGCAGGAACGTTCAGATCGAGTTCAGCACGGCGCCAGACAATCGCCGGGAAAATCGCAGGAAGAAGGCCGTTCGCGCGGTCGCAAATCACCCAGGAAACGTTCATGAAATCCTTCCGCCTTGCCGTCGTTGTGCTGGCGGCCGCCGGCCTTGCCGCGTGTGCCACCAATGATCCCAACCAGAGAGCCAAGACCGGCGCGGTGATCGGTGCGGTGGCGGGCGGCGTGCTCGGCAATCAGGTCAGCCACGCGCGCGGGGCTCCGATCGTCGGCGCCGTGGTCGGCGCGATCGCCGGCGGTGCGGTCGGCAACTACATGGACAAGCAGAAGGCCGAGCTCAACCAGAAGCTGGCCGAGGAGCAGCGCAACAACGAGTTGCAGATCACGCAGCTGTCGGATGGCTCGCTCAAGGTCGGTGTGGCCAGCGACGTCAGCTTCGATCTCAACAGTGCCCAGCTCAAGCCCAATGCGCTCGACACCTACGCCAAGATCGGCAGCATCCTCAAGACCTACGACAAGACGGTGATCCACGTCGTCGGTCATACCGATACCACCGGCAGTGCGGACCACAACCTGACGCTGTCGGAGGCTCGCGCCAGCTCGGTGGCCAGCTATCTGTCCAGCCAGGGCGTGCCGAGCCAGCGCATCCGCCAGGAAGGCCGCGGCGAGCGCGAGCCGCTGGTCCGCGGCGGCGACAATGTCAACGAGCCGCGCAACCGCCGCGTCGATATCGTCATCAAGCCGGTGGTCGAGGGGCAGGAGTCGCAGGCCTGGGCGCCGCCGCCATATCTGGGCGGCTGAGCGATTCGGGCTGGAACCAAGGGCCCCGCTTCTGGCGGGGCCTTTTTCGTTGCAGCGCGCAATCTGGAACAATGCGTGCCGTTTCCGAACGCGGTGGCATTTGTGGCGAAGTCGACCCTGATTGGCGGTTTTCATGCGGTGCTGGCGGCGCTCGAAGACGCGCACGACAAGCCCTTCGAGATTCTGGTGGCCGACACCCGCAACGATGAGCGCGCGCGCAAGGTGCAGGCCCTGGCGCGCCAGCATGAGGTGCGCGTGCGCGTGGTGCCGCGGTCTGAACTGGATCTGAAGGCGCCGGAGCTGCGTCACCAGGGTGTACTGGCCTATGTGCCGGAGAAAGCCTTCGATTCCGAGGACACCTTGTACCGGCCGGCCGATGGCGACCGCCTGCTGCTGGCGCTCGACGGCATCCAGGATCCGCACAACCTCGGCGCCTGCCTGCGTACCGCGGAGGCGGTCGGCGTGGATGCGGTGATCCTGCCCAAGGACCGCAGCGCCAGCCTCACCGCGGTTGCGCGCAAGGCCGCCGCCGGCAGCGCCGAACGCGTGCCGCTGATCGCCGTCACCAATCTGGCGCGCAGCCTGGAACGGCTCAAGGAGCTCGGCTACTGGCTGACCGGTCTGGCGGGCGAAGCCAAGGATGAGCTTTACGACGTCGACCTGACCGGTCCGACGGTGCTGGTGATGGGGGCGGAGGGCGAGGGCATGCGGCGACTGACGCGAGAGAGCTGCGACCGCCTGGTGAAGATTCCGATGCGCGGCAAGACCGAAAGCCTCAATGTCTCGGTCGCCGCTGCCGTTTGCCTGTACGAGGCCTACCGCCAGCGCCTGGCGCAGAAGCGGCCGAAGCGCTGAGCCACGGCCGGCGCCGTTGCGCCGCCGGGGTGATTCCCCTAAGATTCGCGCCCCCGTGCCGCCCGGCGCGGTTTTTTGCTTGCTCCACCGAGGGTGGTCCAGTTCCGGACCTGCGTCGGGGAGCCGCATGCGAACAGCATGTGTCCACAAGGAGATGCGATGCGTCACTATGAAATTGTCGTCATGGTGCATCCGGACCAGAGTGAACAGGTTCCGGCCATGACCGAGCGTTACAAGAACATGATCCAGACCGGCGGCGGCAAGGTGCACCGCCTGGAAGACTGGGGTCGCCGTCAGCTGGCCTATCCGATCGCCAAGGCGCACAAGGCTCACTACGTGCTGCTCAACGTCGAAATCGACGACGCCACCCTGGCCGAGCTGGAAAACGCCTTCCGCTTCAACGACGCCGTCATCCGCAAGCTGGTCATCCGCACCGAAGCCGCGGTCAGCGAGCAGTCGCCGCTGTTCAAGGTGCAGGACGAAGAGAAGAAGCCCGGCGAATTCCGTGCGCGCCCCGGCGATGCCGACGCGCCCGCCGAAGAAGCCAACGCCGAGGAAGGAGTTTAAGTCATGGCGCAGTTCTACCGCCGCAAGAAGTCGTGCAAGTTCAGCTCGGACAATGCTCCGGCGATCGACTACAAGGATCTCGCGATGCTCAAGGGTTACATCGGCGAGAACGGCAAGATCGTGCCGGCACGCATCACCGGTACGCGCACGCGCTACCAGCGTGAGCTGGCGCTGGCGATCAAGCGCGCGCGCTTCCTGGCGCTGCTGCCGTACACCGACAAGCACGTGTAAGGGGCATCGATCATGGAAGTGATTCTGCTGGAAAAGATCAAGAAGCTCGGTGACCTGGGCGAGACCGTCAAGGTCAAGCCGGGTTTCGGCCGCAACTTCCTGCTGCCGCAGGGCAAGGCGCTGGCGGCCACCGAGGCCAACCGCAAGGTGTTCGAGGCGCGCAAGGCCGAGCTGGTCAAGAAGGCCAACGACAGCATCAACGCCGCCAAGATCCGCGCCGAGAAGGTTGCGGGCAAGACGCTGACGGTCAAGGCGCTGGCCTCGGAAGAAGGCAAGCTCTACGGTTCGGTCGGTGCGGCTGAAGTCGTCGCTGCCGCTGCCGCCCAGGGCGTCGAGCTGGACAAGAGCGAGCTCGACCTGGTCAGCGGCGCGATCCGCGCCGTCGGTACCTACACGGTGGCCGTGCGCCTGCATTCGGAAGTGGAGACGAGCCTGACGGTCGTCGTCGAAGAAGACCGCCCGTCGCGCTGAGTTTCACGTTTCCCTAGCTGTGCACCTGCGGCCCGCCTCGTGCGGGCCGCAGCGTTTCTGCCGCCGGCCTTGGCCGAGACGGCACCGCCGAGCGAGAATCCCTTGCATCCATGAGTACCCTTCCCAGACTCCAGCAGCAGCCCAAGGCGCCGCCGCATTCGATCGAGGCCGAGCAGTCGGTGCTCGGCGGCCTGATGCTGGAGAACCGCCACTGGGATGATCTGGCCGACAAGCTCGGCATCGAGGATTTCTATCGCGAGGATCACCGCTTGATCTTCGCGGCGATCTCGGCGCTGGCCTCCAGCCAGAAGCCCTGCGACTTCATCACGCTGTCCGAATACCTCAAGGCGCACGGCAAGCTGGAGGAGGCCGGCGGACTGGCCTACCTGGGCATGCTCGCCAATGACACGCCGAGCGCGGCCAACGTGCTGGCCTATGCCGAGATCGTCCGCGAGCGGGCGGTGCTGCGGGCGCTGATCGCCGCCGGCGGTGACATCGCCGACATGGGCTTTCGTCCGGAAGGCCGCGAGTACGCCGAGCTGCTCGACGTCGCCGAACAGAAGGTGTTCGCGCTGCGCGCCAAGGCCGACCATTCCAAGAAGGATTACTTCGCGATGTCGTCGCTGGTGACGGCGGTCGAGAAGAAGATCGAGCGTCTGCGCAGCAACGAAGGGCAGCTGGCGGGGCTGTCGACGGGCTTCACCGATCTGGACGCTCTCACCACCGGCCTGCATCCGGGCGATTTGGTGATCCTGGCCGGCCGTCCGGCGATGGGCAAGACCAGCTTTGCGCTCAACATCGCCGAGCATTCGGTGATGTACGAGAAGAAGCCGGTGCTGGTGTTCAGCATGGAAATGCCGGCCGAGCAGCTGGCGCTGCGTATGATTTCCTCGTTCGCGCGGATCCCGATGGGCAAGATGCGCTCGGGCGAGCTCGACGATCAGGACATGGACCGGCTGGTATCGTCGAGTGTGCTGTTGCGCGAGGCGCATCTGTACATCGATGAAACCGGCGCCATGTCGCCGCTCGACGTCCGCGCCCGCGCGCGGCGCGTCAAGGCGCGTCATGGCCTGGGCCTGATCATCGTCGACTACATCCAGCTGATGCAGATCCCCGGCAACAAGGAGAACCGCACCAACGAGATCTCCGAAATCTCGCGCAGCCTCAAGGCGCTGGCCAAGGAGCTCGAAGTGCCGGTGATCGCGCTGTCGCAGCTCAACCGCGGTGTCGAACAGCGCGACAACAAGCGTCCCCGCATGTCGGATCTGCGCGAGTCCGGCGGTATCGAGCAGGACGCCGATCTGGTGTTGATGATTTATCGCGACGAGGTCTACAACAGCATCGAGTTGAACGGCAAGGATTCGCCGGACAAGGGCAAGGCCGAGATCATCATCGCCAAGCAGCGTAACGGCTCGCTGGGCACCGTGAAGACCGCGTTTCTCGGCAAGTTCACCCGCTTCGAGAATCTCGCGCACGGCGGCTACAGCGACTACGACCCCGGCGCATGATTCCGCGCGTCACTGCCTCGGTCGATCTGGCGGCGATCCAGCACAACCTGCGCGTGGTTCGCGCGCTGGCGCCGCGCTCGCGCGTGATGGCAGCGGTCAAGGCCGAAGCCTATGGACACGGCGCGGTACCGGTGTCGCGCGCACTGGAGGCCGCTGGCGTCGACGCCCTGGCGGTGGCCTGCCTGGAAGAGGCGATGGCGCTGCGTCAGGCGCATGTCATCGCACCGATCGCGCTGCTCGAAGGCGTGATCTCCAGCGAGGAGGCAGCGCTGGCGGTGTATGAGCGCCTGCAGGTGGTGGTCCATGATCACTGGCAGGTCGAGCTGCTGGCGGCGCTGCCGGACAGCGCGCAGCTGTCCGTGTGGTTCAAGCTCGACAGCGGCATGCACCGCCTGGGCTTTCCGCTGAGCGACGTGCCGCGTCTGCAGGCGGTGCTGCGGCGTCACCCGAATTGGAAGCTGGAAGGCTGGATCACCCATCTGGCCTGCGCCGACGAACCGCAGCTCAGCTTCACGCAGGAACAGATCGCGCGTTACGACGCCGCCCTGGCCGGCGTGCCGGGGCCGCGCTCGATCGCCAATTCCGCCGGCCTGATCGCCTGGCCGCAGGCGCGCGTCGACTGGGTGCGGCCGGGCCTGGCGATCTACGGCTGTTCACCGCTGGCAGATATCAGCGCCGCCAGCCTGGGCCTGCGGCCGGCGATGACGCTGGAAAGCCGGCTGATCGCCGTGCGCGAGTTCGACGCCGGCGAAAGCCTCGGCTACGGTCGCGCCTATGTCTGCCCGCAGCGGATGCCGGTCGGCGTGGTGTCGGTCGGCTATGCGGACGGCTTGCCGCGCGCCTTGCGCAATGGCACGCCGACGCTGATCAACGGCCGCCCGGCACCGTTCGCCGGCCGTGTGTCGATGGACATGATCACCGTCGATCTTCGCGAGGTCCCGCAGGCGCGGGTCGGCGACACCGTGCGACTGTGGGGCCCCGGCTTGCCCGCCGAGGAGGTCGCCGCACACGCCAGCACGCTGGCCTACGAGCTGTTTTGCGGTCTGACGCAGCGCGTACACTTCCGCCATCTCGGTCCCTGAGACGCACGCTGCGGCGGCGTTTCCCCTACTGCGTCCCTCGATGGCCAAAGCGCGAACCCAGTACGTCTGCCAATCCTGCGGCGCCAGCAGCAGTCAGTGGGTCGGTCAGTGCCCGGATTGCGGTGCCTGGAACAGCCTGGCCGAGACCACGGCTGCCGCCGGTGCACCGCGCGGCCGTGCCGGCGGCATGGCTGGCGCCGCGGGCGCCAGCCGCGTGCAGAAGCTGGGCGAAGTGGAAC
>CBINNP010000220.1:0-6214 GCA_966252075.1 uncultured Solimonas sp. | reverse complement strand
CCAGCACGGTCTGGCCGGCCTTGAGCTGCGGCGCGATGGCGTCGTTCCAGTACGGCAGCACGCGCACCAGCGTGGTCGCCAGCGACTCGGTGGCCGGCAGCGCGTTCTGGTCGAGCTGCGCGTAGCGGCGGTCGAACTTCGGGTGACCGGCGTCATCGTCGGCCAGTGGCGGCGGCGGAATGTCGTAGCTGCGACGCCAGATCTTGACCTGCGCATCGCCGTGCTTGGCGGCGGTCTCGGCCTTGTCGAGGCCCTGCAGTCCGCCGTAGTGGCGCTCGTTGAGGCGCCAGGTCTTGTGCACCGGAATCCACATCTGGTCCAGCTCGTCGAGCGCAGTGTAGAGCGTGCGGATGGCGCGCTTGAGCACCGAGGTGTGGGCGACATCGAACTGCAGGCCTTCCTCGCGCAGCAGCTTGCCGGCGTTGGCGGCTTCCTTGCGGCCGGCCTCGGTGATGTCGACATCGACCCAGCCGGTGAAGCGGTTGTCGAGATTCCACTGGCTCTGGCCGTGGCGCAGCAGGACGAGTTTGCGGGTCATGGATCTTCCGGATGTACGCCGCGCCGGGCGCGGCCTGGGGTGTGAAGCCCGCACCGGACGCGGCGCGGGACGGCGATTTTAGCCTGCGCTGCGGTAGCGGTCCTTGAGGCGGACGTAGTGCGCGGCGGAGTAGCGCAAATGCGCCAGCTCCGCATCCGTGAGCCGGCGCGCCTGCACTGCCGGCGCGCCGCGGTACAGCCAGCCGCTTTCCAGACGCTTGCCCGGCGGCACCATGCTGCCGGCGGCGAGCAGTACGTCGGACTCGATCACCACCTTGTCGAGTACCAGCGCGCCCATGCCGATCAGGCAGCGGTCACCGATCGTGCAGGCGTGCAGGATCGCGCCGTGGCCGATCGTCACGTCCTCGCCGATCAGCAGCGGCACACCGCCCGGCGAGTACGGGCCATCGTGGGTGACGTGCAGCACGGCGTTGTCCTGGACGTTGCTGCGCGCGCCGATGCGGATGCGGTTGACGTCGCCGCGCACGGCGGCGAACGGCCAGATCGAGACGTCGTCGCCGAGCGTGACGTCGCCGATCAGCGCCGCCTGTTCGTCGACGTAGACACCGGCACCGAGCGTCGGCGCGATACCGTCGAAGCTGCGAATACTCACTGGATCGGCGCACCCGGATCGGACAGCACCGGCGGCGCGCTGTCCTCGCTGATCGGCTGCGGCGTACCCAGGCCCTCGTCGATCTCCAGCGGCTGCGCCGGCGGCGGCTGATCCTCGACCACCAGCGGCGCCGCGGTGATGCTGCTGGCGCGGACATTGGTCTGGTTGGCGCGACGCTTGACGAAGCTTTCGACCTGATCGAGCGTGTCGGCGCGACCGCGCAGCGCCGAGGCGAACGAGCTGATGATCATCTGGTGCGACATGCCCGGGTAGTAAACGGTCTCGATCGTGCCGTCGGCGCGCTTGACCGCAGCGGCCATCTTGCGCGTGTTGTCGACCGGGATGATCTCGTCCTTCTCCCCATGCATCAGCAGCAGCGGCGGATTCTGGCCGTCGACGAAGAACGCCGGCTGCGACTGCTGGAAGCGGTCCGGCGGACCGAAGATGTCGAACAGGTCCGGCGCGGTGATCGGCAGGAAGTCATAAGGACCGGCCAGGCCGATCATGCCCTTGAGCCAGCCGCGCGAACCGCCGACGCCTTTCAGGTAGGTCTCGTTGAGTGCCAGCATCGCGGCGATGTGCGCGCCGGACGAATGACCCATCACGAACAGCTTCTCGCTGCTGCCACCGAACTGCGCAGCGTTGTCGCGCGCCCACTTCACCGCGTTGGCGCCGTCCTTGACGAAGTCGGGGAAGCGCGCCTGCGGATACAGACGGACATTGGGCACCACGACGACGAAGCCGCGCGAGGCCAGCGCCTGACCGAGGAACTTGTACTCGGACTTGTCGCCCTTCTGCCAGCGGCCGCCGTAGAAGAACACCACGACCGGCGCGTTGCGGATCTGGTTGGGCATGTAGACGTCGAGCGCCAGCTGGTTGGCGCGGTCATACGGCACGTTGGCCGTCACCGAGTAGCCGCGCTCGGTGGTCATCGCGTTGAGCGTGCCGGGGCTGGTGCAGCCGGCCAGCGTCGCCGCCAGCAGGGTGGTCAGAAGCAGAAGGATCCGAAGCATCGTCGTCGAATGGTCCAGAAAGGGAGCCCTATGGTAGCCGGCGGGGTCCGGCACGACCATTGCTCCACCGTGGATGGGAGATAAAAAAGCGCGCTTTATCAGCAGGCTGAACGGCCACGCCTCGAAACAGCGCACCCCCGCCCCCAGAATGCCTGCTCAGACCTAAAACTTTCGCCTCAAGGCCGCCCATGTCCAATCCGCTACTCCAGACCGCGCTGAGCCAACCGCTGCCGGCGTTTGCCGCCATCCTTCCCGAGCACGCTGAACCGGCGCTGGACGCGGTGCTGGCGCAGAACCGCGCCGAGCTGGAGGCGCTGCTGGCACGCGGCGGCACACCGAGCTGGGACGCGCTGATCGAGCCGCTGGAGGAAATGAGCGACCGCATCCAGCGCGCCTGGGGGCCGGTTTCGCACCTGTTCAGCGTCAACTCGACCGCCGAGTGGCGCGCCGCCTACAACGCCTGCCTGCCCAAGCTCACCGAGTACAGCGTCGAGGTCTCGCAGTCTGAACCCTTGTACCGCGCCTACGCGGCGCTGGCAGAGTCCACCGAGTTCAAGACCTACGGCGCGGCACGCAAAAAGGTCATCACCGACGCGCTGCGCGACTTCAAGCTGTCCGGCATCGCCCTGCCGCCGGCGCAGAAGCAGCGCTACAAGGACATCTCGCTGCGTCTCTCCGAACTGCAGACCAAGTTCGAAGAAAACCTGATGGATGCGATCAAGGCCTGGGGCAAGCACGTCACCGACGAAGCGCTGCTGGCCGGCATGACCGACAACGCCAAGGCCGCCGCCCGTGCGCGCGCCGAAGCCAAGCAGCTCGACGGCTTCTGGCTGACGCTGGACTTCCCGAGCTACGACGCGGTGATCAGCTACGCCGACAACCGCGAGCTGCGCCGCGAGCTGTATGAGGCTTTCGCCACCCGCGCCTCCGACCGGGGCCCGCAGGCCGGCCAGTTCGACAATGGCGCGCTGATGGAGGAGATCCTCAAGCTGCGCCATGAGATGGCGCAGCTGCTCGGCTACGCCAACTACGCCGAGCTGTCGCTGGCAACCAAGATGGCTGAATCACCGGACGAGGTCGAAGGCTTTCTTGTCGATCTCGCCCGCCGCGCCAAGCCGCGCGCAGCGGCCGAGCGCGACGAGCTGGCAGCGTTCGCCAACAAGCTCGACGGCATCAGCGATTTCTCGCCGTGGGATGCGGCGTACTACGCCGAGAAGCTGAAGGAAGAAAAGCTCGGCCTGTCCGACGAGGAGCTGCGCCCCTACTTCGCTGCCGACGCGGTGATCCGCGGCATGCTGGATCTGGTACAGCGCCTCTACGGTATCCGCATCGACAAGGTCGATGGCATCCAGACCTGGCACGCCGACGTCACCACCTACGCGCTGAAGGACGGTGACGGCCTGCCGTTCGGCTTGTTCTATCTCGACCCGTACGCGCGCGCCGACAAGCGCTCCGGCGCCTGGATGGACGAGTGCGTCAACCGCCGCCGCACCGCGCAGGGCCTGCAGAACCCGGTCGCCTACCTGACCTGCAACTTCACGCCGCCGCTGCCGGGCCAGCCGGCGCTGCTGACGCATGACGAAGTGGTGACGCTGTTCCACGAGTTCGGCCACGGCCTGCACCACCTGCTCACGCGCGTCGAGGAAGCCTCGGTCGCCGGCATCCACGGCGTGGCCTGGGACGCGGTCGAGCTGCCGAGCCAGTTCATGGAGAACTGGTGCTTCGATCCGGCGACGCTGCAGACCTTCGCCCGGCACTGGCAGACCGGCGCGGCGATGCCGGAGCAATTGCTGAGCAAGCTGCGCGCCTCGCGGCGCTTCCACTCGGGCCTGGCAACGGTGCGGCAGCTGGAGTTCGCGCTGTTCGACCTGCGCCTGCACCGCGACTACGACCCGGCGCGCGTGTCGGCGCACGGCGAACGTGTGCTTGAGCTGCTGGACCGCGTGCGCGACGAGGTCGCGGTGATGAAGCCGCCGGCATTCAACCGCATGCCGTGGAGCTTCGGCCACATCTTCGCCGGCGGCTACGCGGCCGGCTACTACAGCTACAAGTGGGCGGAAGTGCTGTCGGCGGATGCCTTCGCCGCGTTCGAGGAAAGCCAGTTCGCGCCGGAGATCGGCCACCGCTTCCGCGACACCATCCTCGCGCAGGGCGGCTCGCGCGAGGCGATGGAGCTGTTCGTCGAATTCCGCGGCCGCAAGCCGAGCATCGATGCGCTGCTGCGACACAGCGGCCTGAGCGAAACCGCCGACGCCTGATTTGCCTACCGCGCGGCACCGCCCGCTTGTCGGGTTGTGCCGCGTTTCTGTAGCGTGGCCGGACCTTCATCGCCGACCAGGTTCGGACTCTCGCCGTGAACGACGCAGCGGCCACCACGAGCGACATCGCCGCTTACGGCAGGCTTGATAATGCGCTGCTGCCGGCCTTCATTCAGGCCATCGCCCAGACACCCGCCGTCATCGCCCTGTACGACCCGCAGGATCATCTGGTCTACGGCAACCCGGCCTTCGCCCGGCACTTCCTGCGCGGCCTGAACGGGCCGCTGCACTTCACTGACATCATCCGTCACGGCGCGCGGCAGCGTTTCGGCGTCAAGATCGATAGCGGCGACGTGGAGCGTTTCCTCGCCGACGTGATGAGTCGTCGTCGCCGCGTCTCCTATCGGGCCTTCCAGACCGATCTGGTCAACGGCGTCTGGCTATGGATGACCGAGACCGTGCTCGACAACGGCTACTTCCTGACGATCGGCACCGAGATCACGCCGCTCAAGCAGCGCGAGCGCGTGCTGACCCAGGACCGCGATTCGGCGATGCGCGAATCGCTGACCGACGCGCTGACCGGCCTGCCGAATCGCCGCAGCCTGATGAGCTATCTCAAGGAGTGCGCGCAGCAGGCGCATAAGTCGCTGAGCGTGGCACTGGTCGATCTCGATCATTTCAAGGCGATCAACGATCACCATGGCCATGCGGTCGGCGACGAGGTGCTGCGTGAGTTCGCGCTGTATTGCACCCAGCAGCTGGGCCCGCTGGACTGCTTCGGCCGCCTCGGCGGCGAGGAATTCCTGTTGATCCAGCCGCAGGCGGATGCCGCCGCCACCCGGACCTTCCTGCACCAGCTGCGCGGCGGGCTGCCGGCACTGCCGCGCGGCCCGGGCGTGCCGCCGCTGCGCTACAGGTTCTCTGCCGGCATCGCGCAGTTCCACGGCAAGGACAAACCCTCCGACGCGCTGCGCCGCGCCGACCACGCCCTGTACGCGGCCAAGGCCAACGGCCGCGACCGCGACGAGCTCGGCTGAGCGCGGCGCGGTCACTTGCGCGGTTCTACAGGCTGCGCGAAATCAGCTCGCGCATGATCTCGGAGGTGCCGCCGTAGATGCGCATGACGCGCGCGTCGGCGTAGAGCCGGCAGATCTCGTACTCGCGCATGAAGCCGTAGCCGCCGTGGAACTGCAGGCACTGATCGACGACGCGGCCCTGCATTTCCGAGCACCACAGCTTGGCGGTGGAGGCATCGAGCGCGCTCAGTTCGCCGCGCTCGTGCTTTTCCAGGCACTGGTCGACGAAGGCCCAGCCCACCTGCAGGTCGGCCTTGATGTCGGCGAGCTTGTAGCGCGTATTCTGGAACTCGGCGACCGCCTGGCCGAAAGCCTTGCGTTCGCGCACATACTCAACCGTGATGTCGAAGGCGCGTTGCGCCGCGGCGATCGACTGCACGGCGATGATCAGGCGCTCCTGCGGCAGCTCGGTCATCAGCGTCGCGAAGCCGCGGCCTTCGCCGCCCAGCAGATTGCTCACCGGCACTTCGACTTCGTCGAAAAACAGCTCCGAGGTGTCCGCCGACCAGTGGCCGAGCTTTTCCAGATTGCGGCCGCGGCGGAAGCCCGGGCGATCGGTCTCGACCAGGATCAGGCTGATGCCCTTGGCGCCCGGCGCATCGGAAGTGCGCGCGACGACGATCACCAGATCACAGTGCTGGCCGTTGGAGATGAAGGTCTTGGAGCCCGAGATCCGGTACACGTCGCCGTCGCGTACGGCGCGCGTGCGCACGCCCT
>CBINNP010000219.1:0-6221 GCA_966252075.1 uncultured Solimonas sp. | reverse complement strand
CATGGCCGCAAAGCGGGTGGCACCCCGAAGGGGCGGGACGGTTTTGGCGCATCGCCGCGTTGCGAGTCGCTGATGTACGTCCAGTACACGGCGCTCCTCGCGCCTTGCGCTGCGCCAAAACGGTCTCCGTCACAGCGGCGACCATCGCGTTAACAGGCCCTACAGCATCCAGCTCTGGGTCGACGTGCTCGGCGAGTTCCTGCGCCAGCAGAAGATCGAGCGCTTCGCGCTGGTCGGCGAATCGCTCGGCGGCTGGATCGCCGCGCAGTACACGGTTCAGGCCTTGCAAGGTCTCGCCGCCGATCCGGAATTGATGCTACCGAAACCGCAGCAGCTGGTGCTGTGCGATGCCGCCGGCCGCCGCGAAACGATGGCACGGCTGTTCGCGCCGCCGCCGGCCGATGCGGCAGGGCCGCCGCCGCTGTCGCTGGCCGGGCAGAAGGGGGTGCTCGGCGCGGTGTTCTACGGCGAGCGTGCAACGAGCGCGCAAGCGCTGCGCGACGGCCTGGCCTGGAGCCTGGCCAAGGACGATGGCTGGACGGTGCAGTCGGTGACGCGCAATCCGGCGCTGCTGCGCGAGACGCTCGACGGCCAGCTCGACAAGATCAGCATCCCGACGCTGCTGATCTGGGGCGAGCACGACCGCCTGATTCCGGTCGATGACGGCCGCTGGTACGCCGCAGGCATCGCCGGTGCGCGGCTGGCGCTGATCGCCAGGGCTGCACACGTGCCGATGACCGAGCAGCCGGCGGCATTTCTCGACGTGCTGCAGCCGTTCCTGCGGCCATGAGCCGGATCGCCATGTGCGCGCTGCTGGCGCTGCTGTGCATGCTGGCGGCGGGCACGGCGACAGCGGAACTGCGCCGCGTCATCGTCGACGACGATCTCGACGGCTTTCACGCCGCGCCGCTGATGCTGCTGCAGGCGCCGGACGTCGAGGTGCTCGGCATCAGCATCGTCAGCGGCAATGCCTGGCGTGACGAGGAAGTGGCGCATGCGCGGCGGCTGCTGGAGATCGCCGGCCGGCCGCAGATCCCGGTGTTGCCCGGCGCGGTCTATCCGCTGCTCAACAGCGAGACGGCGACGCAGCGCTGGGAGGCGCTGCACGGCCGGCTGGTGTGGAAGGGCGCGTGGACGCGTGAGTGGGTGGAGCACGACACCGTGCAGAGTTCGCCGCGCTATCACGCGCCGGACGTGGTGCCGGAGCTGCCGCTCGGCAATCCCAGCGTGGTGCCGGCCAGCGCCGAGATCGCCGCCAATTTCCTGATTCGCAAGGTCCGCGAGTTTCCGGGGCAGATCAGCATCATCGCCACCGGGCCGCTGAGCAATCTGGCGCTGGCGCAGCGCCTCGATCCCGAGTTCGCGTCGCTGGCCCGCGAGCTGGTCTACATGGGCGGCAGCCTCAATCCGCGCCAGCAGCTCGACAGCGTCTCGGCGCGGCAGTTCGCGCGCGAGTTCGTCAACACGCCGCGGCGCGAGTTCAACATCCGCTGGGACCCCGAGGCGGCGCGCATCGTCGCGCGCGCGCCGTGGAAACGGATCGTCATGGTGCCGGTCGATCCATCGACCGCCACCGAACTGCGTCCCGAGCTGCTGCGGCGGATCGGCAGCGCCGGCACGCCGATCGCGCGCGCCCTGCAGCGGCACGAGCCGGGCTTTCCGCTGTGGGACGAGCTGGCGGTGGCGGTCTGGCTGCAGCCGGCGCTGATCCGTGAATCGCGAGCGCTGTATATCGACTTCGACACCGGCGCCGGCGCCGGATACGGCGACACGCTGTCGTGGTCGGACGGCTACCAGCCGGGTCTGGGCGAGCGCGAGCAGCAGGTGGTGACGGGGGT
Source organism: uncultured Solimonas sp. (assembly GCA_966252075.1). GTDB lineage: Bacteria > Pseudomonadota > Gammaproteobacteria > Nevskiales > Nevskiaceae > Solimonas. The sequence goes on along the minus strand of CBINNP010000219.1, from coordinate 4,383 downwards.
AGATGTGGCCGGCGTCGAGCGGCTGATGCTGGAACTGCTGCGCCGGCCGCAGCCGCCGGCGCTGGGTCTGCCGCTGCCGCCGCGCTGAGCCTTCGCGGCGCGGTTCAGGCGATCCGCGCCGCGCCGCAGCGCAGGCGCACGCGGGTGCCGGCGCCATCCTCGCCGTCGCCGATCAGCAGCTGGAAGCGGTGCAGGCGCACGATCGCCAGGACGATGCTCAGGCCCAGGCCGAAGCCCTGCGACTGCCGGCTCGGATCGGCGCGGTAGAAGCGCTGCAGCACCGCCTCGCGCTCGCCGGCGGCGATGCCGGGGCCGGTGTCGAGCACCTCGATGCCGGGCGCGCCGTCACTGTCACTGTCGCCGCTTTCGCCGTCGTAGACCGACAGCGTCACGCGGCCGCCGGCTGGGGTGAACTTGACGGCGTTGCTGACCAGGTTGCTGCAGGCCTCGAACAGCAGGCCGTAATCGGCGTCGACCGGTGCCGGCCGCTCGGTGCGCAGCAGCATCTTCACGCCCTTGTCCTCGGCCAGCGGCGCGTAGAGCTCGTGCACGGCGCGCGCGACATCGGCGAGGTCGATGCGCGCGAAGCCGGCGCGGCGGCGCACGTCCTCGATCTCGGAGATGCGCAGTAGCGCGCGGAAGCGGGCCAGCAGCGCGTCGACGTCGGTGATGCAGCGCTCGACCAGCTCGGCGTTGTCGCCGCTGCTCTGGTGCTGCAGCTTGAGCAGGCGCGCGCGTGTGTGCGTCAGCGGCGTGCGCAGGTCGTGGGCGATGCTGTCGCCGACACCCTTGACCTCGGCGACCAGGCGCTCGATCTCGGCCAGCATGGTGTTGATGATGCCGGCCAGCAGGTCCAGCTCGTCGCCGCGACCGGAGATCGGCAGGCGGCGTCCGAGATCGCCGCGCATGATCGGCTGCACGGCGTTCTCGATCAGGCGCACGCGGCGCAGCGGGCCGCGCGACAGCAGGAAGCCGCCGATCACGCCCGGAATCAGCGTCAGCGAGGCGCCCCACAGCAGGGTGTTGCGGACGATCACGCCGAGTTCGTCGATGACGCTGGTGTCGCGCGCCAGCACCAGCAGCTCGCCGTTGTCGAGATAAGTGGCGACACCACGTGCCGGCAGGCTTTCGACGCGGCCGCGGCGCAGCACGCCGCCCGGCAGCGCGTGCACGCGGCCGTCGGTACGCAGCGCCGCCGGCGGCCGCACGATGTTGCCGCTGATGAAGCGGCCAGCGGTGTCGAACAGGCCGTAGGACATCACATCGCGCAGGTCGAGCTGACCGCTGGCCGCCATCAGCGCCGGCAGGTCTTCGCGATCGACATTGATGAGGAAGTGCAGGCGCTGTTCGAGGATCTGATCGACCACCTGCGACAGGTAGCGTGTGGTCGACACGTGCAGCGCGCCGATCAGCACGCCGCCCCAGATGGTGAACAGGGCGCCGTACAGCAGCAGCATGCGCGTGGTCGTCGTCGGTCGCAGCCATAGCCGGCGCCAGCGAGTCGAGGCCGCCGCGGGCTGCGGATTAAACGTGCTCTGCAAGCCGGTATCCGGAGCCGCGCACGGTATGGATCAGCGGCGGCCTGCCTTCGGTATCGAGCTTCTTGCGCAGGCGGCCGATGTGCACGTCGATCAGATTGGTGCCGGGGTCGAAATGAAAGCCCCAGACCGCCTCGAAGATCATCATTCGCGTCAGCACCTGGCCGGAGTTGCGCATCAGGAACTCCAGCAGGCGGAACTCGGTGGGCAGCAGATCCAGCTCGCGGCCCTCGCGACGGGCGCTGCGCGTGATCAGGTCCAGCTCCAGGTCGCCGACCCTGAGCTGCACCGGCGGCGGCGCCGTCTGCTGGCGGCGCAGCAGCACTTCGACGCGCGCCGACATCTCGTCCGGCGCGAAGGGCTTGGTGAGGTAGTCGTCGCCGCCGGCGCGCAGGCCGCGTACGCGCTCGTCGACATCGGACAGCGCGCTGATCATCAGCACCGGCGTCTGCACGCCGAGCTGGCGCAGGGTGGTGACGATCGCCAGGCCATCGACGCCGGGCAGCAGGCGGTCGAGCGTGATCGCGTCGTACTGGCCGGACACCGCCTTGACCAGGCCGTCGCGGCCGTTGTCGATCCAGTCGACGTCGAAACCGCGACCGCTGAGTTCGGCGACGATCTCGCGCGCGGTGAAGGCGTCGTCCTCGATGGTCAGTACGCGGGGCATGGCGTGATTTCAGCAGAAGCGGCGGCGGCGTGCATCGGATGCAGGACCTCAGCGGCCGCGCAGCGCGTCGACCACCGGCAGGCGGGCCGCGCGCAGCGCCGGAAACAGGCCGCCGATGCCGCCGATGACCAGCGCCAGCAGCACGCCGGTGACGACCAGCGGCGGTGTCACCGTCAGCCGGAACACCACCTGGCTGAAGTTGGCGCCGAGCGTGCTGACCGCGTTGCCGTTGAAGAAGGCCCAGGCCAGCGCGGCGCCGAGCAGGCCGCCGGCCAGCGCCAGCAGCAGCGACTCGACGAATACCGAGATGATCACCGGCAGCGGCCCGAAGCCGAGCGCGCGCAGCGTGGCGATCTCCACCGAGCGTGCCGCCACCGCGGTGTACATGGTGTTCAGCGCGCCGAACATGGCGCCGACCGCCATGATGCCGCCGACGAAAGTGGCGATGAAGTTGAGCAGCTTGCTCAGCTGCTCCGACTGCTGCGCGTAGTAGTCGCGCTCGCGCTTGACGTCGACGCTGAGGGTCGGGTTGGCGCTCAGGGCCTGCTTGAAGCCGGCGAACGTAGCCGGGCTGTGCAGCCGCAGCGTCACCGACTGGAAGGCATTGCGGCGAAACGCCGACAGCACGGTGTCGGCATCGGCGATCAGCTCCGATTCGTGCGCGTCGCCGCCGCTGGCGAAGATGCCGACGACGGTCCAGTCGGAATCGCGGAAGGCGATGCGGCTGCCGAGCGTGAGCTTGCTGAACTGCTGCGCCGCGCCGCTGCCGGCGATCAGCTCGCGCACCGCCGGGCGGAACATGCGGCCCTGTGTCAGCTTGAGTTCCGGCCGCAGCGCGCCGAGCTGCGCGCAGCTGCCGCGCATCGTCACGTTGGAGGGGTTGCCATCGCTGAGCTTGGGCAGGTTGACGATGGTGACCAGCTCGCCGCAGCCGACCGGCCGGCCTTGGGCATCGCGGGCGACGCCGGGCGCATCGAGGATGGTCAGCGCCTGATCGCGCTGGATGGCGCTGTTGATCTCGGCCTGCGCATTGCCGCGCAGCACCATCGCGCGATCATCGCGGCCGCTGCTGGCCAGCGTCTGCGAGAAGCCGGTGGCCATCGCCAGCACCGATACCAGCACCGCCACCACGCCGGCGATACCGATGACGATCACCAGCGAACTGCCGAGCCGCTGCGGGATCGCCTGCAGGTTCATCCAGGTGATGGCGGCGATCTGCTGCCACATGGCCTATCGCCCCGCCAGCGCATCGACGATGACCAGGCGCTTGGCGCGCCAGGCCGGCAGGCCGCCGGTGATCAGCGCCAGCAGCACCGCCAGCGCGGCGCCGAGCGCGATCACCGAAACGGGCAGGGTGGCCACGCCGACCACGCTCCTGAGCAGCGGGAAAAGCGCCTGCGCGATGCCCAGGCCGATCGCCGCCGCGCTCAGGCACAGCAGCAGCGATTCGGCGAGCACCAGCATCAGCACGCGCGTGTCGGTGAAGCCCAGGGTCTTGAGCACCGCCAGTTCGGGAATGCGCTCGCGCACCGACTGCATCATGGTGTTGCCGGTCAGGAACAGCAGCGTGAAGAACACCGCGCCGAGAATGCTGTTGACGATGAAGTTGATGTCGCCGAACTGCTTGAGGAAGGACTGCGCGAACTCCTTCTCGCTCTGCGTCTTGGTCTCGTCGGCGGAGTTGGCGAAACGCGCGTCGATGGCGGCGGCGATGGGCGCCGACAGATTGGGATCGCGCAGCTTGATCACCCACCAGCCGACGCGGTTGCGCGCCAGCGTGCGGGCCTCGTCGAAATACTGGAAATTGAACAGCGCGCCATTGGTCTGCTGCGGATCGCTCGGCACGTCATAGGTGCCGACGATCTCGAAGCTCCAGCTGGAGCTGCCGTCCTGCTGGGTCCAGATCGTCGAGCTCAGCGGGATCCGCTGGCCGAGCTTCCACTGGTATTTCTGCAGCAGCTGCTGGCCGACGATGATGCCGTCGCGGGTGCGCTGCAGCGCGGCGATCTGCGCGGGCGCGATCTGCAGCTCCGGCACCACGCGCAAATGCCGCGCGATGTCGACCGGCGAAGCGAATACCTGCTGCTTCGGCTCCTGGTAGTACGAGCCGAACCAGCTCGAATACGACACCGCTTCGATGCCGGGCACCGATTCGATCTGCGCCAGTTGCGCCGCCTG
>CBINNP010000218.1:0-6297 GCA_966252075.1 uncultured Solimonas sp. | reverse complement strand
ATTGCGCCGAGGTGATGACTGCACGCCAGACAACAAGGAAAAGCAGGCGCTTCCGTGAGTCGGGCGCTCGGAAGGGATAACCAAGGTTTGAGGAGGAGATAAGAATGCGAAAGTACTGGAAGCTTGCGTTGCTGGGAGGGTTGGTCGGTGCCGCATCGCCCGCGTTCGGGCAGACGCTCAGTGGGCCGATGGCTGCACCGAATGCGGACACCGAAGGAGCCTCTGAAGAGGCTGTGCCGACTGCGCCAGATCAGCCGATCGAGGAGGCCAGCGTGCAAGCCGGAGACGTCGCGGCGCCGGTGGCGGATTCGGTGGACGCAGCAGCGGGAGAGCTTGGAAGCAACGCCGCCGCCGCGGCCGCCGATGGTGAGGAGGGCGTGCAGCAGCGCCGCGGCAGCCGCATGGTCGAGGAGATCATCGTTACGGCGCAGAAGCGCTCCGAGAATCTCGCCGACGTGCCACTCTCAATCCAGGCCATCGGCGCTGAAGCCCTGGAGGCGCGTGGTATTGCCAACCAGAAGGATCTGATGATCGCGACGCCGAGCCTCGACGTCGGCGAGCAGTCCGGCTTCGCCAGCATCTTTTTGCGCGGTGTCGGCAGCGATGCATGGCTGACCGCCGACCCCAGCGTTGCGGCCTATATCGACGGCGTCTACTACTCGTTTACGCCGTCGATCATCGGCGAGTTCGGCCCCTCCGTTGAACGCGTAGAAGTGCTGAAGGGCCCGCAGGGAACGCTGTTCGGCCGCAACGCGGTCGGTGGCGCACTGGTCGTGCACACCAAGGATCCGGATCTGCAGCAGAGCTCGACGACGGTTGAGGCCGGCTACGGAAACTTCGATTCGTATCGGCTCTCGCTGTACACCTCGCAGCCGCTGACCGACACGTTGGCGGTCAATATCAGTGCCTACTACAACAACCGCGATACCTATTTGAAGGGTGAGGGTGCGGGCCATCCCTGGGGCCGCGAAGCCCGCTCGGGCGTGCACATGAAGTTGCGCTGGCAGCCGGTCGAGGACCTCGACATCATCGGTGCGATCATCCGCACGGATACTCAGGACAACGGCGTTACCGGTCAGAATCTGTACCCCAGTCCGCTGGCGCAGCTGACGGGCATTCCGGCGCAGCCCGAATACACGGCTTATACCGACGAGCGTACGTACAACAACAGTCAGGGCACGGTGTTCTCCGGCGAATTGCGCTACACGATGCCGTGGCTCGATCTCGTCGTGCTGGCAAGCGAGCAGCACCACAAGACCAACTGGATCTTCGACTTTGATCTATCGACCCAGCCGCTGGTCAGCTTCGATATCTCGCGGCACTACACAATCATCCGCCAAGCCGACATTCAGCTGATTTCCAATGAAGGCAGCTGGGGTTCCGACTGGCTGACGTTCACCGGCGGCTTCTTCTGGTACGACAACCCGGAGCAGGGCTTCGATCCGATCCAGGTGACGGTCGGAAACTTCCAGCCGCGTCGCCTGGAGGCTCAGGGGATCGTGCTTCCGCAGCCGATCCGCAATGCGCTCGATGCGTTCTGGGGACCGCAGGGCATTCTCGGCCCCTTGCTTGATCGCGTCTCGCCGACCGGCGACGCCTACTTCTACCTGAACAATACGGCGCTGCTGGAGACGCAGTCCTGGTCGACCTACCTGCAGACGACCGCCAAGATCACCGACTGGTTCTCGCTGACCCTGGGTGGCCGCTACCAGAGCGAAAAGCGTGGCGTGAAGGACTCGGAAACCCGGCTGGGCATTCTGGGCGATCCGGACGGTACGGTGCTGATTCCGTGGACCGAAGGTCGTGACGAAAACGAAAACCCGGTTCCGCTGAGCCACACGACCAAGGGTTTCAAGCCGAAGGTCTCGCTCGAATTCCGTCCGTTCGAGGATCAAACGTTGATCTGGGCGACTTTCCAGCAGGCAGTCAAGGCGCACGCTTACAACGCGTATGCGATCTATCTGCCACCGTCCTATGTGAAGCCCGAAGAAACCGATGCCTATGAAATCGGCTTGCGCACGCGCTTGTTCGAAGGCACGACGAGCTTTACCGCAGCAGCGTTCCTGTACAAGACCAAGGATCTGCAAACGCAGTTCATATCGCTGCTCGCCGGTGGCGCCATTACGTTCGAGAATGCCGGTGGCGCCGAGTCCAAGGGTATCGACTTCGATCTGACCGCGCAGTTGTTCCCGAGCATGCTCGACGGCTGGGCACTGAGCCTGAACGGCGCTTGGATCGATGCGACGTATACCGACTTCAGAAACGCTTCCGGTTATGACGAGGAAACCGGCCTGTTCTCGCAGAACAACGATTTCACCGGCAATCGCATGCTGCGCTCGCCGGAATACACCGGCTCGATCGCGCTGACCAAGACCTGGGAAGTTTCGAACGGTTACATCGAGCTGGGCGGCAACTACTACTACAACAGCGGCATGTACCTGACGGCCAGCAACGATCCGAAGCGTGAGCAGACATCGTATGGCCTGGTGGGCGCCGCGCTGACCTACTCCTACGAGCCTTGGGGCGTGAAGGTGCGCGCCACGGGTACGAACCTCACCAACGAGTTCGTGCTGATGGGTGTCACCGATACCGACTGGGGTCCGAACTTCACCGTGGCGCCGCCACGCATGTACGGAGTCGCCGTGTCATGGACGTTCTGATGTCCGTCACTGCGGTCCGTTGCCGAGCGGAATCGCTCGCGTGGCTTTCCTGAGCGCTGGTAGGAGATAGAAATGAAAATGGATGTAAAGAGCCTCTACGTGGGGGCGCTGTATGCGATCTGCGGATGCTGCGGTTTCAGCCCGGCGGCATTTGCGGAGCCGGTGGCGTCGCCGCTGATCGATGCGGGTTATGTCGCACCGATGCTGTCGTACGTGGTGCCGATCGGAAATTCAGATCTGGATGCCGATCTGGGTGGCAGCCTTTTCTTCGGTCATCGCCGCGGCAAGTACGCGATTGAAATCGGCGGCCTGTACTCCAAGCTGTCCGGAACCGAATTGCAGGGGTTTGTCATCGATGGCTTGCTGTTCCCGTTCTCCAGCCTGCCGAACCTGTATGGCGTGCTCGGCTTCGGCTCCATCAACTATCGGATCTATCCGACGGTCAGCCAGCAGCACGGCTACCCGGGTGTCGAAGGAACCAATGCACATACCATCACGGGCGAAGTGGGCGCTGGCTACATCTTCCCGATTTCATTCGAGACCTACGAGTTTGGAATTCGCGTCGAAGCGCGCTACCGCTACGGTCATCGCGACCGCGAGCTCAACCGCCGCTACGTCGATCTCGATATGCCTCGGAGCCTGGAAGATGCGCTGATCAACGTCGGTCTGCAACTGCCGCTGTCGCGCAAGCTGCCGCCGCCACCCCCGCCGGCTCCCGCCGTCGTTGTCGCGCCGCAGCCGCCGGCTGATTCCGATGGCGACGGCGTGCCGGACGATCTGGATCAATGCCCGGGCACGCCGGCAGGCACGCAGGTCGACGAGAAGGGCTGCCCGCTGGCCCCTCCTTGCGAGACTCCGCGCGCCGGAGAGCCGGTATCGCTGCTCGGCTGCAAGGCAGGCGACGTCGTCGTTCTGCGCGGTGTCAATTTCGAGTTCGACAAGTCGAAGCTGACTACCAATGCCAGGACGATTCTCGACGGCGTGGGTGATGAGCTGAAGGCGCATCCGTCGATCGCCGTTGAAATCGCCGGCCATACCGATGCCAAGGGCTCCGACGAGTACAACCAGAGACTGTCGTTGAGGCGTGCCGAGTCGGTTCGTGACTACTTGACGCAGGCCGGCATCGATGCCGGCCGGATCAGCGTCGCGGGCTACGGTGAGACGCAGCCGGTTGCGGACAACGATAGCGACGAGGGCCGCGAGATGAATCGGCGCGTCGAGCTGCGTATCACCAGCGGAGGTGCGGAGACGGCTCCCGCCGCAGCTCCTGTCGCCGCGGACGCTGCGGCGTCAGCCGCTCCTGCCGCGCACGATGCCGGTGCGATGGATGGCCGGGCGCCGGTGGATGCGGGAGCCGAGAGCGTGGATGGCGGCGCAGTGGACGCGTCGGCGGCCGATGGCGCGACGCCGGCTCCGGAAGCCACCGATGCGGCGCCTGTCGACTCGATGTTCACGCCTAACTAGGAAAGCACTCCGCGCACGCAGGCGGGTCCGGCTGCGAGCGCCATTTTCTGTCATCTCCAGTGGCATGGAGACGGCATCTCCGACTCCCCCGTCCTGCGGGGGAGATTTTTACGGCGCAGACAGCGGCGGCGTTTGTTTATCAGCATTTCTGATATGCTGAAAAAGAATTTAACGAAAGATGTGAGGAGAACGGGAAATGAATTACTACCTCAACAAGCAGGTCGAGTGGTTCGAGAAAACGCAGAAGATGATCGAGACGGCCAAGAGCGAGCGGCATCGGGCCATTCTCACGTCGTATCTTCTGCACGTCGGGTACGAACTGGTTGGCGAGAATGCGCGGCTCTTTGAGCCGGATCTGATGGTCGAAGACCCTGTCTATCGCATCATCGGTCTGGGATCGCCGACCACACACGTCGAGGAGTATCGCGGCAAGGAAGCGATTCGCAAGCGCTTCTACGGCCCCATCAATGAGACGGTCATTCTCGTCTACGATGAAACGACCGCCGTGGCGGATTGGGGTCTGGCGATGTTCGCGACCGTGGCGACCATCCTTAATCCGGATCAGATCCAGGCCGCCGGAATCGAAGTCGAAGACAAGACCGCCAAGTATGTGGTCGAGTATTTCTGCGCCGAGCGCTGGCCGTACGACGAGCGCGGCCGCTTGATCGGCGAGGAGGTCTATCAGATCGGCGACGCAAAGATCCGCAAGGTCGAGCCGGAAGACTATCTGACCACCGAGCAGCGCAACGCAGCTGTGCGCCGCTTCCTGCCCGCCTGAATCGAGATCTCGCTGTCAAAAGGCTGTGTAGTTCCGCGCTCGCAGCCTTTTGCTTTTTAGCGCCTTTTCAGAAGCGGTTTCAGGAAGCGTCCGGTATGTGAGCGCGCAATCCTGGCGACCTCTTCCGGCGTGCCGGCTGCGACGATCTCGCCGCCGCCTGAGCCGCCTTCGGGGCCGAGGTCGAGGATCCAGTCGGCGCGTTTGATGACGTCGAGGTTGTGCTCGATGATCACCACGGTATTGCCGTGTTCACGCAGGCGTTCGAGTACGCGGATCAGCTGCGCGACGTCGTGGAAGTGCAGGCCGGTGGTCGGCTCGTCGAGGATGTAGAGCGTCTGCCCGGTGTCGCGCTTGGACAGTTCCTTGGCCAGCTTGACGCGCTGCGCCTCGCCACCCGACAGCGTGGTCGCGTTCTGGCCGAGCGTGATGTAGGACAGGCCCACATCCATCAGCGTTTCCAGCTTGCGCGCCAGCGCCGGCACCGGCTTGAAGAAGGCCAGCGCGTCCTCGACGGTGAGTTCGAGCACTTCGTTGATGCTCTTGCCCTTGTACTTGATCTCCAGCGTCTCGCGGTTGTAGCGCTTGCCCTTGCAGGTGTCGCAGGTGACGTACACATCCGGCAGGAAGTGCATCTCCACCTTGATCACGCCGTCGCCCTCGCAGGTCTCGCAGCGGCCGCCCTTGACGTTGAAGCTGAAGCGGCCCGGTCCGTAACCGCGCGCACGGGATTCCGGCACGCCGGCGAACAGTTCGCGGATCGGCGTGAACAGGCCCGTGTAGGTCGCCGGATTGCTGCGCGGCGTGCGGCCGATCGGCGACTGGTCAATGTCGATGACCTTGTCGAGCTGCTCGATGCCGTCGATGCCGTCGCATATCGCGTGCTGCGTCGAGGCATTGTTGAGCGCACGCGCGGCGAAGCCGTACAGCGTGTCGTTGATCAGCGTCGACTTGCCGGAGCCGGACACGCCGGTGACGCAGGTGACGACGCCGACCGGAATCTGCGCGGTGACGTTCTTGAGGTTGTTGCCGCGCGCGTTGCGGATGGTGATCTGCTTGTCCGGGTCGGTCGGCGTGCGCGTCGACGGCACTTCGATCCGTGCGGTGCCGGCCAGATACTGGCCGGTGACGGAGTCCGGGTTGGCCTGCACTTGCTGGGGCGTGCCCTCGGCGATGACCCGACCGCCATGGACGCCGGCGCCCGGGCCGATGTCGACGACGTGGTCGGCGTGGCGGATCGCGTCCTCGTCGTGCTCGACGACGATCACCGTGTTGCCGAGATCGCGCAGCCGGAACAGGGTCTGCAGCAGGCGCTCGTTGTCGCGCTGGTGCAGGCCGATGCTCGGTTCGTCGAGCACGTACATCACGCCGACCAGGCCGGCGCCGATCTGCGAGGCC
>CBINNP010000217.1:0-6338 GCA_966252075.1 uncultured Solimonas sp. | reverse complement strand
ACCGTCTGCAGTGAGCCGGCGACGCGCAGCTGATCGGCGCGCAGCGTGCTGAAGCCGCGGCTGACATGGCCGTCGATCAGGGTCACGCCGCTGGCGTCGAGGTCGACGCCCAGCCGCGCCAGCAGCAGATCGCGCAGGCTCAGCTTCCAGTGCAGGCGTTCGAGCAGCGGCCGGCCGGCCGCGGTCACCGCGGTCACGCGGCCCTCGTACAGCGTGCCTTCCAGTCCGGCGACCTGGAAGTTGCCGGACGGCGGGCCGAGCGGCGGATTGAACCAGCCGAACAGCGTGGCGACCGGCGCCAGCGCGATCAGACTGAGCAGGAAACTGAGCAGCGCGGCGACGCCGAGCCAGAGACGTTTCTTCATGGGATCAGCGGCTCAAGGTCAGCTGCGCACCGACCGTTCCGGGCGCGCTGCCGCGCGAGATCTCGGCACTGGCGACGCTGATCTCGTAGCGCGTCTGCAGTTCGCCGAGCCAGCGCAGCAGGTTGTCGAACGGCACGTCCTCGAACCAGACCTTGACGCTCTTGTCGCCGCTGCCGTCCGGCTGCAGACGCGACGGCGCCTTGCCCAGCGTCGGCTGGCGGCTGCTCTGATCGATCACCGCCAGCAGGTTGGCATTGCGGTCGCCGCCGGCGCCGCGGCGCGAGGCCGCCAGCGCCGCGGCGGTCTCGATGCGTTGTGCCAGCGCGCGCGCGTCGGCCAGCGCTTCGCTGCGGCGCTGATGCGCCTTGAGCAGCGGCTCCCAGATCGCCAGGTACAACACCAGCACCGCCAGCACCGCAGCGCCGACGATGACGAGCAGGCGCTCGCGCGGCGCCAGCTTGTCGAGTGCGGCACGACCGCGCAGCAGATAGGGCGCCAGCGTGGTCGAGACCAGATTCGATAGGGCGCTGCTCATGTGGCACTCAGGCGGATGCGGATCTGCACGCCGTCAGCGCCGGCATTGGCCGATTCGACACTGAAAGCCGTGCCGTTGACGGCGGCGAACCAGCTCTTCATCTTCTCCAGCAGTTCGAGATTGGCGGCCGACAGGCCGGCGTACAGCGCGCCGTCGCGGAACTGCAGGGTCTGCAGCTGCAAGCCCGGCACCGCGGCGATGGCATTGGACAGCACGCCGACCAGCGGCAGCAGCTGACCACCAGCGCCGCCGTGCTGCAGGCTGGCGAGCCGCTGGTCGAGTTGCACCGACAGATCGACGATGCGCGTCTCGTCCGGGAATACCGACTGGTAGCGGGCGACGTTGGCAGTGTCCTGCGCCGCCAGCTCGCGACCCAGCCGCCAGTTCTCGACGCCATGCAAGCTCGCCGCGGTGATCACGGTCAGTGCCGCCAGCGCCGCCGCCGTCTTCCACGGCTTGAACCAGCGCAGGCTGTCGCTCTGCTGCGAGTGGCGGCCCTGCAGCAGATTGATCGCCTCGGCCCGCTGCAATTGCTGCAGCAGCACCTGCAGCGGCGCGGCGAAGCCATGCAGCAGCTCCACCGGGCCTTCGATGCGACTGGCGTCGAGCCGGGCATCGCGCGGGACCGCCAGGCGCAGCGTGCGCCTGCGCTCGGGGTCGGCGAGCTGCAGGTATAGGTTCAGATCATCGAACAGGCAGACGAAGCCGGCATCGCGCGCGGTGCGGACGATGACATGATCGCCGTCGGCCAGCGCGCTGAAATGCGCCTCGTCCGGCACGCTGAGCGCGAGCACGTCCGGCAGCAGCGCCTCCGGCATCAGGCCCGCCGCCCTGAACGGGGCAAGCCACTGGCGCATGCGCGCCTCGGCGACGACGGCGACCGGCCAGCGACCGTCGGCCTGCCGCGCGCCGAGCGCGAAGTGCAGGGTGTCGACATCCTCGGCCAGCTGATCTTCGAGCGCGAAGGGCACCGCCAGCAGAGCCTTGCCGGCCTGCCGCGCCGGCACCGCCACCGCCGCCAGCCGCAGCTGCGCGGCCGGTGCCAGCAGCACCAGGCGCCGCTGCGCGGCCTGCGCCAGCACCTGTTCCAGCGGCGCGCGATCGATCTCGAACGAGGCCAGCGCGTCGGCGCGCGCCAGGCAGTACTCGACCGACGCGGCGCTGTCGGCTTCGGGCAGGCGGATATAGAGGATGTCGCGCATCAAAGACGTTGAGGGGACGTTCTGGCAGTGCGCAACGCGCGATCGGTGGCGCTCATTCGGTGAAGGTGCTGCGGGCGTACACGGTCGGCGCGGCGTTGCCGGCGCGATGGTAGAAACTATACAGGGCGAGCCGACCGCTGCCTACGAAGACCTCGACGCGCAACTCGAAGTAGGCGCTGCCGGTGCTCATCGCGCTTTGCGGGACGGCTGAAGTATCGAAAACCCCGCGCGCGTTGAACAGCTCATCGGTGAGCTTGGCCGGGTCGCCCAGGCGCTCCTCCAGGAACTGCTTGAGCTTGTCGCTCGGCGTCTGCAGGTTGCCGAGCGCCATCAACAGCAGCGGCGTTGCGGTGTTGACGTTGACCTGCACGTTATCGGCCGGCAGCGCGCAGACATGCGGCAGCAGCTTGGCGTAAATCTCCGCGGTGACGCCTTGCACGGCGAGCAGTTCACTGACGCTCTGCATGCGCCGGTTCGGCACGCGCCGCGGGATGTCCAGGCCCAGGTAGTCGCTGTCCTCGGCACCGTCGCTGCCGGTCGGCGTGCCGTCGGCATCGACATAGTCGCGGATCGCCGAGCCGATGCGGCGGGCCTGGTATTCGTCGACGCCGCTCGCCAGCTGCACCAGGCGCACGAAGATCTGCAGCTCCTGCTGGAACTTGTCGGGCTGGCGCACGCCGAGGTTGTTGAGGTTGTAACGGCCCTGCAGATCGCTGATGCCGCCGCGCAGCGCGCCCTCGTCGATCGGCAGGAAGTCCACCGGCGTCGCCCAGATGTCGTTGAGCGCGTCGATGCGGTTGGCCTCGGCATCGCGGGCGAGAATGGTCTTGCCCCAGGCTTCGACGCCGTCGGCGTACCACCAGGCGATCTCCGATTCCTGCAGGTTCTGCGTGCGGTGCATCGCCAGATTGGCCGAGACCATGATGGCGCTGGCGGCGATCGCCGCCAGCGCGACGATCAGCACGGCGGTGATCAGCGCGATGCCCTGTTGGCCGCGTCTCACGCCTCGCCTCCGGAGACCGGCGGCTTGGCCGTGCCTGCGCCCGGGCCGCCGGCATCGCTGCCCGGCAGCACCGGAACGCTGCGCTGCGGGTCCAGGCCCAGCTTGAACAGATAGCGCAGCTCGCCCAGATCGCGCAGCTTGAGGCGCACCTCGACGGCCACCGGCGGCGGCGCGGCCGCCGCCTGTTCCGGACTTTGCGTGGTGTTCAGCGCCGGCCACTGCGTCTGCCATTCGCGATTGACGTCGAGAAAGCGCCACCGCAGGTCGGTGACGCCGGACAGCAGCAGCAGATCCACCGGCTTGGAATCCTGCGCCAGATCCAGCGTGCGCCAGCTCAGCCGGTGCAGGCCGTCATCACCCAGCTTGTAGGCGACGCGCTCCAGCGTCGGCCGCGGCAGCCCCATGGGGTTGCGCCAGCCGGCGCGCGTCAGTTCCACGCCGGCGTTGTCGGCGCCGCGCAGCGCCGGCTGCAGGTCACCGAAGCCATCGCGCGCCGGCCGCGGGCTGAGCTGCTGGAAGTCGTCGCGCAGGCGCCGGTAGCCCTTCTGCAGCTCGGCCAGGCGCAGCTGCGCGCGCTCGACCGAATCGCGGGTCTTGAGCACGGCGTCGAGCCCGCCATAGGCGAGCATGGCGAAGATCGCGAAGATCGCGACGACGACGATCAGCTCCAGCAGCGTGAAGCCGCGAACAAGATTCCGGCCGCAGGCCGACCGCTGTCCCTCGCCCGCGCAGCGGGAGAGGGCGGGACCGTCCGTAGCGCGGACGCTGGCGTGAGAGCAGCTTGCCGAGTGCCTCATTGCCGCCCCGCATCCGCGAGAAACCCGGACAGTCGCGCCGACGGCGTCTTGGCCTTGGGCGCGCTGACTTCGACGTCGACGCGGCGCAGGTGCGCGTCGTCGGTGGCCTTGATCGTCGCCTTCCACTTCCAGGTGACGCCGGCCATCTCGCTCTCGCCGTTGCTCTCGCCGACGTCCGCCCACTTGCGGTCGATCGCCAGCTCGGTGAGGCGGTTATGGGCGACCCATAGCGCGATCGTGCGCGTGCGCAGGTAGCCGGCGTTCTCGGTGTAGCGCGCCATGCCGGCGATGATCGCGCCGAGCGCGATCGCCACGACAGCGATCGCCGCCACCATCTCGATCAGCGTGAAACCGGCGGCGGCGCGCGCGGGCAGGCGGCTCATCGCGGCCTGCTCGCCGGCCGGCTGCTGCGACTGATGCGACCCAGACTGTCGATCTCCAGCACATAGACCTCGGCGACGCCGGGCGCCGCCACGTCCAGCGTCGCGCTGCTGGCTTCGCCGCTGGACAGCAGCAGCAACTGCGGCTTCAGCGGTGCGGCATCGCTGGCCTTGTGGCCTTTCTTGTCCTTGGCCTTGTCGTCCGGCAGGCCGGGATCGGCGGCGGCGGGGTCCTTGCCGTCGGCCTCCTGCTTCTGTTCCTCGGCAGCGGACTTGGCGGCGGCGACCAACTGCTCCGACGGCACCGGTGCGACCGGACGGCCGTCGACCCTGAGCGTCAGTGTCAGCGGCGGCGGCAGCGCGCGGGGCCGCAGCGGGCCTTCGCGCAGCGGCGCCCACTTGCCGTTGGGGGCGACGGCGACGAAGGCGTAACCGCCGTCGGTCAGCACAAAACCGATTTCCAGCCCACCCATTTCAGCATCTTCCAGCGCCACGCTCAGGAGCTGCTGCAGCCGCTTGGCCTCGGTTTCCAGGGTGTCGCTGCCGGCGCGGTTGCTGATCGCCAGCGTCGCCAGCGTCACCAGCACACCGACGATGGCGACCACCACCAGCAGCTCCAGCAGCGTGAACCCGAACGGCCGGGCGCGGAGCGGGCGCAAGTGGAAAGCTGCGGCGACCGGCGCGCGCCTTAGGCGCCCAGATCCCAGTTGCCGATGTCGGCGTCGACGCCTTCGCCGCCCGGACGGTTGTCGCGGCCCAGCGAAAAGATGTCGATCTCGCCCTTCACACCGGGCTGCAGGTACTGGTAGGGGTTGCCCCAGGGGTCTTTCGGCAGCTTCTGCACATAGCCGCCGGCCTTGTAGTTCTTCGGCTCCGGCTCGCCGGACGGCTTGGCGACCAGCGCGTCCAGGCCCTGCTGCGTGGTGGGGTAGCTGAAGTTGTCGAGCTTGTACATGTTGAGCGAGGACTCCAGCACGCGGATGTCCTGCTTGGCTTTGGTCACGCGGGCTTCGTCCGGGCGATCCATGATGCGTGGCACGACCACCGCGGCGAGGATGCCGAGGATCACCACGACCACCATGATTTCGATAAGGGTAAAGCCGCCGTGGACACGGCGCGCGCGGATTGGGTTCATTTGGGGATAATGCCGGCTTGGGAATGAAGAGGCCTAGCAAGCGCCTCGATCGATGATAACAAACTCAAATTACCGTTCTGCTGACAGCTGGCGCTGGCCGCTGCTGCTGATCCTGACGCTGCTGGCGCTGGCCGCCGGCGGCGATACGCTGCGCCAGGCGCTGGCGTTCGACCGCGCGGCGATCGGGGCCGGACAGGGGTGGCGCTTGCTGACGGGGCACTTCGTTCATCTCGGCTGGTATCACACGGCGCTCAACGCGGCGGGTCTGGTCGTGCTGGTGCTGCTGTGTCCGCAGCCGCTGTCGCTGCGGATCTGGCTGCAACGGCTGCTGGCCTTGAGCCTGGGCATCAGCCTGTGCCTGTACGCGCTGGTGCCGGGCCTGCGGCTTTACGTCGGCCTGTCTGGGGTGATCCATGGACTGTTCCTGCTCGGACTGGTTCCGCAGGCGCTGCGCCGTGATCGGATCGCCGCGCTGGCGCTGCTTTATCTTGTCGGCAAGCTCGTCTACGAGCAGCTGGCCGGTGCGCCGCTGTCGGACGAGGCGGCGATCGGCGGCCGCGTCATCACCCAGGCGCATCTCTACGGTTCGCTGGTCGGTCTGGCCTATGGCCTGGCGGCCGGCAGCTTCAGCGGTCGCGAAGGACGGGCCGCCGGCTCCGCCCCTTCGGCCAAAACTCCATAACCCTCATCGTTACACGGGATCACTCCATGACTTACGCAATGCTCTTTCCTGGTCAAGGTTCGCAGTCGGTCGGCATGTTGTCCGGCCATGGCGACCCGACGGTCCGCGCCACCTTCGAGGAAGCCTCGACGGTGCTCGGCTGGGATCTGGCGACGCTGGTCGCGGAAGGGCCGGTGGAATCGCTGAACCAGACCGCTCGCACCCAGCCGGCGCTGCTGGCCGCCAGCATCGCGGTCTGG
>CBINNP010000216.1:0-6402 GCA_966252075.1 uncultured Solimonas sp. | reverse complement strand
TGAAGTCCTCGAACCAGGCTTCGGCAGCGGCGGCGGTGGCACTGCAGCAGAGCGCGGCGGTGGTGAACAGAGCGAGCAGCAGTCGGCGCTTCATGGGGCGGGTCGTCAGAGATATTTGAGCAGATGCAGGCTGAACAGCGCGGCCTGGCGCGCGGCGATCGGCCCCAGGCGCAGGTAGTCGTCGTTGGGCGTCTCCTGCGCGACATTGCTGCCGGCGCGGACGACGAGGTACGGCACGCCGAGGATCTGCAGCGTGTGCGCCAGCGGCGCCGATTCCATTTCCATGATGTCGGTGTGGAAGTCGTCGCGCAGACGGCCGATGCGCAGCTCGGTGACGCCGAACAGGTCCGACGACGACACCACGCCGCGCCGCACGCGGATCTCGTAGCTCGCGCCATTGGCGCTAACCTGCGGCGGCTTGTAGCTGCGCATCGCCACGTCGGCGCGCTTGAGCAGCGCCGGCGACGGCGAGAATTCATTGGCGATCTCGCGGCCCTCGTCCGGCCCGTTGAAAGGCCGGTAGACCATGTCCTGCCGCGTCAGGCTGCCGTAGTCGTGCTCGTTCATCAGCGTCGCGACGATGACGTCGCCGGTGCGCAGGCTCTGGTTGATGCGCGCGCCGGTGCCGCTCATCAGCACCAGCCGCGGCTTGAACGTGGTGACGAACAGCGTCGTCGTCATGCCGGTCGAGGTCTTGCCGATGCCGGTGATCGCGACGACGACCGGCTTGCCGTCGATATGGCCCTGCCAGTACGGAATGCCCCACAGCGTCTTGCGCTGCGCATCCGCCATCGCCTCGACGAACGGCGGAATCTCCTGCGGTACCGCGCCGAGCACGACGATGGTGTCGCTGGGCGCATAGTGCTGCGCTACGTCCGGCGCATCGAGCGCCCGTGCGGTGCCGGCCGACAGCAGCAGCGTCAGCAGCAGTCCGATCGATGCCCGCTTCGCTGGCTTCATTGCGGCACCCTCTGGCGATAGTCCGCCCAGCCGGCCAGCAACTCCTGCACGACGATGCTGCCGACTTGATAAGCTGCTTCGATCGCGGGACGACCGCCCTCCGGATACTCGGCGGTCGTGCTCCAGGCGGCATCCTTGCCGGGCGGCTGCATGCTGTAGTTGCTGGCAGTGCGCAGCACCATCACGCGGTCCAGGTCGACACGCTGTGCACGCGACAGACGCCGCAGCGCGGTCAGCGTGCCGCTGTCCTCCATCGCCGACATCATGAAATTGGCGTTCGCGCCGGCCTGCAGCTTCATCCAGTCGTTGGCCCATTGCGTCAGCAGCCGGCCGTGGAAGTACGTGCTCGACGACATCACATCGCCAAGCGTCACGAACGGCGGCTTCTGCGCGTTCGCGAATCCGTCGAACTGCTTGCGGAAGCGCGCGATGCCGGCGCTGTCCTTGACGGGATGGTCCTTGGTCTGCGCATAGGCCCATTCGGCGAGCCGCGCGTTCAGCGGGAAATGGATCGTGTCGACCGTCCAGCCGTCGGCCTTGTCGTTCGGCTTCTTGGCGCCGAGCGGCAGCAGGCCGTATGGCCACTGCGTGGGAATCTCGCGCGCATCGATCTCGTAGAGCAGGTCGCCGTCGACGACATGGCGAGCCCAGGCGGCGGTGCCGAGCGAGACATCGGCGGGATCGCCGCCGGCGATACCGGCGACCAGCCAGTAAGCCTTGCGCAGATCGAAGCGCGGATCGGTTCCGAGCGCCATGATCGAGGCCGTGGCGTTGGTGATGCCGCCGCCGGTGCAGATCGCCAGCAGGCCGGCGCCGTTCATGCGCAGCTCGTACTCGCCCATCGGGAACGGATAGACCTTGTCGAGCTTCTGCCGCTCGACCCAGAGCTGGAATTCGCCGGGCTTGTCGCCGCTGACGGCACCGGTCTCGAACATCGTCACCACCACCACCTTGACCGCCAGCGGCGCCGCTGCGGCGAGCGCCGGCATCAGGCCCAGCGACAACAGCGCGACGGCGCGCCACAGCACCGCGCGCAGGCCGCGGCTGCCGTTGCGGGCCTGCGGCGCGGCGGCCATCAGGCCGCCGCCGCTTCGAGCTGCGCCAGGTAGCGGGCGCGGCGCTCCGCATCGATCCACGATACGGTGAAGGCATTGCGCAACAGCTGCACGATCTCGGCGGCGCTCAGGCCGTCGTCCATCAGCGCGCGCAGGTTCTCGTTGAGATAGGCGCGGAAATAGGCCGGGTCGTCGGAGTTGATCGTCGCGCGCAGGCCCAGCTGCAGCATCCGGCGGATCTGCGCGGTGGTGAGGTCCTGCACGACGAAACGGTTGGACACCGGACAGATCGTCAGGCCCAGGCCGCGATGCGCGACCTCGCCCCACAGCTTGTCATCGTCGAGCACATTGATGCCGTGGTCGATGCGGTCGACGACGATGTCGTCGAGCACCTGGCGGATGTGCTCATGCGTGTTGTTCTGGTGCACGTCGCAGTGCATCGTCAGCTTGTAGCCCTGTTTGCGTGCGGCACGGAACACCTCCGCGAACTTCAGCGGCGGGTTGTCCTTCTCGTCGGAATCCAGGCCCACGCCGATGATCCAGCTCTTGTACGGCCGCGCCATCTCCAGCGTGCGCATCGCCGATTCGGCGCTCAGATCGCGCAGGAAGCAGAGGATCAGCTGCGAGTCGATGCCCAGCTCGCGCGCGGCGTCCTGCTGCGCGCGGTGGATGCCGCGGATCACGGTGTCGAAGGCGACGCCGCGATCGGTATGCGCCTGCGGGTCGAAGAACATCTCGGCGTAGACGACGTTCTGCCCGCGCGCGCGACGCAGATAGGCGAGCGTCAGCTCGTAGAAGTCCTGCTCCTTGAGCAGCACGCGCATCGCCGCGTAATAGATCGTCAGGAACGACGGCAGGTCGTGGAAATCGTACGCAGCGATCAGCGCCTCCGGCGTGTCGTACGCCAGCGCGACGCCGTTGCGCTGCGCCAGCGCGAAACTCATCTCCGGCTCCAGCGTGCCTTCCAGGTGCACATGCAGCTCGGCCTTGGGCAGTTTCTGGATGAAGTCGTCGGCTGATCCCATCGTCGTGGTCCTCCCGGCACCGCGCCCGGCGCGGTCATTGCATACAATTTGGCCATCACTCGCATGCACTTTTCGGGCCATCGCCCGAGAGCCGACCGGACCCGGACCTTGAAACAACTGCTGAGCCACGCCGATGCCCTCGTCAGCCACGACGACCAGAACCGTGAATGGCGCGACGCCGCCGTTTTCATCCGTGACGGCTGGATCGAATGGCTGGGCCACAGCGAAGAAGCCGAGCGCTGGATCGCCGCCGACGCGGCGGCGCGCACGCCGGACACGCGCATCGAGCTGCGCGGCTGCGTGCTGATGCCGGGCCTGGTCAACGGCCACCATCACCTCTACCAGACGCTGACGCGGACCATCGGCACCGGCGGCGGCCTGTCGCTGTTCGACTGGCTCAAGACGCTCTACCCGATCTGGGGCCGCATGGATGCCGAGGCAGTGCACGTCAGCACGATGCTGGGCCTCTGCGAGCTGGCGCTGTCCGGCGCGACCACGGTGGCCGATCACCTCTATCTGTTCCCCAACGGCGCCCGGCTCGACGACAGCATCGCCGCCGCGCAGGAACTGGGCATGCGCTTCCACCCGACGCGCGGTTCGATGAGCGTTGGCGAAAGTGCGGGCGGCCTGCCACCGGATTCCGTGGTGGAGCGCGAGGACGCCATCCTCGACGACAGCCTGCGACTGATCAGCCGCTATCACGACGCCGCGCCCGGCTCGCTGCTGCGCATGAGCCTGGCGCCGTGCTCGCCGTTCAGTGTCAGTGCCGAGCTGATGCGGCAGAGCGCGGCGATGGCGCGCAGCCACCGCGGCGTGCGCCTGCACACACATCTGGGCGAAACGCTCGACGAGGAGCGCTACTGCGTCGAGCGCTTCGGCCTCAAGCCACTGGACTACGCGGAATCGCTGGGCTGGCTCGGCGACGATGTCTGGTTCGCGCACATGGTGCATCCGGGCGCAGACGGCATCGGCAAGCTGGCGCACAGCTGCAGCGGCGTCTGCCACTGCCCGAGCAGCAACATGATCCTGGCGTCCGGCATCGCGCCGGTCCGCGAGATGCTCGACGCCGGCGTGCGCGTCGGCCTCGGCGTCGACGGCTCCGCCAGCAACGACGGCAACGACCTGCTCGGCGAGGCACGCCAGGCGATGCTGCTGCAGCGCGTCGGCTGGCCCGGCTTCGAATCGCGCGCCGACCGCATGT
Organism: uncultured Solimonas sp.; assembly: GCA_966252075.1. Classification (GTDB taxonomy): domain Bacteria; phylum Pseudomonadota; class Gammaproteobacteria; order Nevskiales; family Nevskiaceae; genus Solimonas. The sequence goes on along the minus strand of CBINNP010000216.1, from coordinate 2,161 downwards.
CGGCGCGCGAGGCGCTGCGGCTGGCGACGCCCGGCGGCGCGTCGATCCTCGGTCGTGACGACATCGGCCAGCTGGCGCCGGGCAAGGCGGCCGATCTGGTCGCCTACCGCGTCGATGGCCTGCGCCATGCCGGCGCGCAGTCCGATCCGGTCGCCGCGCTGCTCAGCTGTGCGCCGGGACCGGCCTGGCTGACGATGGTCCACGGCCGCGCGATCGTCCGCGACGGCCAGCTGGTCGGCGTCGACGTGCCGGCGCTGCTGGCGCGGCATCGCCGCGCTGCGCAGAGGATGCTGGCGTGAGCGGCGGCCGGCGCGGCCGCTCGCCCGACTTCTGGCGGATCGCCGCACTGCTGCTGCTGATCGCCGCGCCGGCGCGCGCCGGCGCGCCGGCCTTCGAACTGGTCACGCTCGGCGCCAACGGCGGCCTCAGCGACGGCAATCTCAGCGCCTGGCTGGTCCGCGCCAGCGACGACCACCGTTATCTGGCGCTCGACGCCGGCAGCCTGCTGCCGGGCATCGAGCGCGCGCTGCGGCAGGGCGCGTTCAAGGCGCTGCTGCAGACGCCGGCCGCGGACCCGCAGCTGACGCCGGCCGGCCGCGTGCTGCGCGAGGGCATCGCCGGCTACTTCATCAGCCACGCGCATCTGGATCATCTGGCCGGCATGCTGATCGTCTCGCCCGACGACAGCGCCAAGCCGGTCTACGGCCTGGCCTCGACCCTGCAGACGCTGACCGGCAGCTACTTCAACTGGCAGGCCTGGGCCAATTTCAGCGATCAGGGGCCGGAACCGCGGCTGAAACGCTACACCTTGCGCGCGCCGCCGCCCGGCGAGAGCTTCGCGATCGACGGCACCACGCTGCAGGCGCAGCTGCTGCCGCTGGCACACGACCGCCTCGACTCCTCGATGATCCTGCTGCGCACCGGCGCGCCCGACACGCAGCGTTACCTCGCCTATTTCGGCGACACCGGCGCCGATGCCACCGAGCGCAGCACGCGGCTGGCCGCGGTCTGGCAGGTCCTGGCGCCGCTGCAGCGGCGCGGCGCGCTGGCGGCGCTGATCATCGAATGCTCGTATCCGGATGCGACACCGGACGAGCGCCTCTACGGCCATTTCAAGCCGGTCTGGCTGCTGCAGGAGCTGCGCCGCTTCGAGCAGGCCGCCGGCGGCGACGGCGCGCTGCACGGGCTGGACGTGGTGATCAGCCACATCAAGCCGAGCCTGCGCCGCGGCGAATCGCCACGCGCGCTGATCGCCGCGCAGCTCGCCGCCGGCAACGCGCTGCCCCCTGGCCTGGGCCTGCGCCTGCACTACCCGCAGCAGGGCGAACGCCTGCTGCTGCCGGGCGCGCGATGAGGCGGCGCGGTCCCGCCCGCACGCTCGCCGCCATTACCGCGCTGCTGGCGCTGCCGGCCGCTGCCTGGGGGCCGCTCGGGCATCGCGTCGTCGCCGAACTCGCCGAGGCGCAGCTGCAGCCGCGCACGCGGGAAGCGGTGGCGCAGCTGCTGGCGCTGGAACCCGGCGCCACGCTGGGCTCGATCGCCAGCTGGGCCGACGACACGCGCACGCCGGCGACGATGCCCTGGCATTACGTCAATTTTCCGCGCGGCGACTGCAGCTACCGGCCGGCGCGCGACTGCGCCGACGGGCAGTGCGCGATCGCCGCCATCGAGCGGCAGCGCAGCACGCTGCAGCGGTCCAGCGATGCGCGGGAGCGGCTGACGGCGCTGAAGTACCTGGTGCACTTCGTCGGCGACCTGCACCAGCCGCTGCACGGCGCCTTCGGCGACGACCGCGGCGGCAACACCTACCTGCTGAGCCCCGGCACCGGCCAGACCAACCTGCATGCCTGGTGGGACAGCGGCATGATCGAACGCAGCGGCCTGGACGCCGGGCAGCTGCGCACGGCGCTGCAGCGCGACGCGCTGGCGCCGCTGCGCACACCGACCGGCACGCCGGCCGACTGGGCGGGCGAGGACTGCCGGATCGCCTCGACACCCGGCTTCTATCCGCCGGCCGATTTCGACGCGAGGCTTTATCAGGAGCGCTGGTGGCCGCTGCTGCAGGGCCGCCTGCGGCTGGCCGGCCACCGGCTGGCGCGGCTGCTCGACGAGGCGCTGCTGTCCTCGCCCTGATGCCGGCAGCGCCGATGGCGGTATCGTT
>CBINNP010000215.1:0-6456 GCA_966252075.1 uncultured Solimonas sp. | reverse complement strand
ATCCGGCGCTGCGTGAGGCCGAGCGCGTCTCCGGCATCGGCTTCACGCACCTGCACATGCGGCCGACGCCGCCGCCGTCGCTGTCGGCCCTCGCGGTCAGCGACGAGGAGCGGCTGCGCATCTATGAAGACCGCTGGGCCTCCGGTGGCCTGAGTTTCTACTACACCTTCATCGACCTGCTGAGCGATGAAACCGCCAATCGCACGCTCGAACGCTTCCTCAAGGACAAGATCCGCACGCGGGTGTCCGATCCGGAGATCGCCAGAAAGCTCACACCCGGACCCGAAGAGCCGGTGATGACCAAGCGTCTGACCGGCGACACCGGCTACTGCGAAGCGATGGAGCGAGCCAACGTCGAACTGGTGGATCTGCGCGCCGAGCCGATCCGCCGTTTCACGCGCAAGGGCCTGATCGTCGGCGAGCGCGAGATCGCGCTGGACATCAGCGTCTTTGCCACCGGCTTCGACTTCGGCAGCGGCGCACTCGCACGCATCGACATCCGCGGCCGCGGCGGCCGGGCGCTGAAAGACCATTGGGAGCAGGGCGTGCGTACGTATCTGGGCATGATGTCGCACGGCTTTCCCAACCTGTTCTGGATCTCCGGGCCCGGCTGTCCGTTCTACAACCCGATGTTGCTCGCGCAATACCAGTTCGCGCAGATCGAGCGTTTTCTGGACGGGCGCGAAGACGCCCAAGAGCCTTTGGAAGCGACGGCGGAAGCGGAGGCCGAATGGACAGCGCTGCACCATTCGATCGCCGAACAAACGCTGTTCCTGAAAGGGCAGAACTACTTCGTCGGCGCCAACATTCCGGGCAAGCGGCGCGAAAGCTCACTGTTCCTTGGGGGCTTTCCGCTCTATGTCGAGCATTGCGACAGGGCAGCGTCCAAGCGTGAAGGCTTCGTTGGCGCGCCCCGGGCCGCAGCTGTCTGCTGAATCCCGGTTGCGGCCCGCGCCGGCGCGGGCGTGGCCACAAACGAAAACGGCGCCGACCGTGAGGAAGGCGCCGCAGACGTAGCTATGAACTGGTGGACGGTGAGGGTTTCGAACCCCCGACCCCCGCCGTGTGAAGGCGATGCTCTACCGCTGAGCTAACCGTCCAAAGGGGCGCGAATGATAGTCAGCCGGCCCCACAGCGTCAAACACTCCGGCTTCTTCAGTGCGCGTGTTCGCTCAGGCCCTGCCAGCTGAGCCCCACCGGTACGAAATCCAGCGTGATGCGCTGGATGATGCGAGCTTCGGCGAGATCGACGACGACAATCTGTCGGGCGCCGGGATCGGTGATGAAGGCCTGCTCCGCGGCATGGCTGACGGCGATCACCGGAACCTGTCCTTCAGCAACCGCGCCGATGACCGCCAGACTGGCGCGATGCGCCCAGTTCTGCGCCGGATCGAGCAGGTGCAGCGTGCCGGCGCTGTCGAGAATCAGGAAGTTCTCGCCGTGCGCGTCCATGGCGTGCGCCAGCTTGCCGACAGCAGCGCCGTCGCTCCAGTCGACCCGCGTCATGCTGCGCGCGGCGACGTCGATCGCGTAGAACTCGCTGCCGGCGAAGCCGCCGAAGCCTGCCAGCTCGTGATGGCCGACCAGCGTGCCGATCCGCGCGCCGGCGGCCAGGCCGGCGGGATTAGCGATCTTCACGGCGGTGAAGTCATCGCCCGTCACCGCGAGCACGCCGTCGCTGCAGCCGAACACGCTGTAGTCGTCCGACGAGAAGCTGCCGTGCAGGCCGGGGCAGCCGGATTCGATGCGGCGCAGATGGCGGTAGCCGCTGCCTTCGCGCTGATAGAGATCGACCGCGCCGGGCAGCGTGCCTTCGGCATCGGCCTCGCGGTGCGTGGTTAGCAGGTGCTCGCCGCGCGGCTCGGCGGTGCCGTGCATCGCCACCGGCAGCGTCAGCGTTGCCACGCTGCCGCCGTTTTCCAGGCTGGCGTCGGACAGCACGGCGACGCTGGCGTTCTGCGCCGCGGCGGCATTGCCGTCGAAGAACAGCGCGGCGAGGCCGTCATGCGTCTCGTAGTGCGTCGGCCGCGCGCCATCGAACTTCAGCGCCAGCAACAGCGGATCTTCGCGGTAATCGTGCAGGTGATCGCCGTGATCTTCCTGCCAGAGGCCGGCGTCGACGAACTGCGTGCGGTCGTTGCTACGCGACAGGACCACGGCGTAGCGGCGCTCCGGGCTGGCGTAGATGGCGTTCGCGGGAAAGTCGAGGGTGAACGACTGCAGGATGCGTGCATCGTCGAGATCGTAGACGTGTGCGCGGGCCGCGTTGGCCTCGCCGAAGACCAGGCGGCCCGAGGTCTCGACCGGTTCGTGATCGTGGTCGTCGGCAGGCAGCGTGTCCTTGTCGTTGCAGGCGCTGAGCGCGCCGCTCAAAGCGAGCAGGGCGGCAGCCTGCCAGCGGAACTTCTGACGTGAGAAAGGTGAAGCATGCATGGAATGAACTCCTTATAAGAGGGAGGCGGCTGCGCGCAGCGCGCGGCCGCCGCGGATTCGGCAGTGAGGGACGACAGGCGACGTACCGCACGGCCGTTGCAGCACGGCCGCATCGGGAGCGGAAGGCATCGGCGTTGCGGCCGTATCGACACCTCGCGCGCACCGCAGGGCGCGCGCGAGGTGCCAGATCAGGCCGGCGGCTGGAAGTCGATGCGGATGCCGGTGTAGATCGAACGCCCCGGCTGCGGTGCGACGTCCTTGAGCACGGACGTGCTGAGACGTTGCTTCTCGTCGAGCAGGTTGCGGCCGCGCACGAACAGCGTGGCGACGCTGCTGCCCAGCGCGAAGCTGTAGCCGAGATCGGCCGACACCAGGTCATGGCCCGGCGTGTCGGTCTCCAGCGCCGCGGTGCGGTCCTGGCGATCGGCGCGCAGGTAACGCAGCGAAGCACTGAAGCCGCGGTACGCGGTGTCGGCACCGATGCCGGCGCGCATCGGCGTCATCCGCGGCAAGTCGCCACCGTCGCGCAGGCGGCCGCGCACGGTATCGCCGAAGGCACGCAGGTCCAGCGTCCAGGCAGCGTGGTCGATGACGCGGTAGCCAGCACTCAGTTCCGCACCGTGGAATTCGGCGTCGCGCTGGCGGTAGTCGAGCAGCAGCAGTTCGCCGTCGGTGGAGAAGTGACCGGCTTCGTCGACGCGATCGGCGCGGCCGTCGGCTTGCACGCTGCCGTCGCCATCGGCGTCGAGGCCGAGATCGGTTTCGGACAGGAAGATGTAGTCGTTGATGCGGTTGTAGAACGCGCTCAGCTCCCAGGTGAAGCGGCCGGCGTCGCGGCCGAGCGTCAGTTCCAGGTTGTTGGCGGTTTCCGCGTCCAGATCCTGCGCGCCACGCTCGAACGAGCTGGTCGCCAGATGTGCGCCATAGGCATACAGCTCTTCGGCGGACGGTGCGCGCTGCGCGTGCTGGGCGTTGACGCGCAGGTGCAGGTGCTCGGCCAGCGCAAAGGCAGTGCCGGCCGAGAAGCTCAGCGCCGTGAACTCCTGCTTGCGCAGCGTGGCCAAGGGGCCGTCGGCAGCTGCAGTGGGCGTGTGGCGCGTCTGGTCGACGCGCGCGCCGAGTTCGAGGCGATGCGCGCCAAACGATCGCTGTTCGACCAGGAACAGGCCGAGCCCGCGCGTGGTCACCGGCGGAATGAAGGCTTCCGCGCCGACCGCCTCGAAGTCGCGGTCGCCGACCTGCACGCCGCCCACGCCCGTCCATGCACCGAGCGGCAGGTGCGTGAGTTGCGCGCGCGCCTCGGTCTCCTGGACGTCGAAGCGCGTACCGATATCGCCGCCGGCCTCGATTTCCTGATGCTGGTAGTCATTGATGCCGGCGCGTACTTCCAGCGCGCTGAAGCCGGGCAGGGGCGCGCGCAGCAGGCCGCGCAGATCGACGCGAGTCTGTTCGAGATCGATACGCACGCCGTCATGGCTGTGCGCTGCCTCCTCCTCGTGCTCCTCTTCGTGCGCATGCGAGTGGCCGGGCACGCCGTAGTTCGTTTCCAAGCGCGTGACTGCAGCGCCGAGCATGCCGCGTTCGCCGATCCATGCCGCCGAGGCGCCATAGCTTTCCGCGCGCAGACTGCTGTTGTCGAGGATGTCGAAGCTGTCGGCGTCATGGTCATCGTGGTGGTCATGATCCTCATGTCCGCCGTCGGCGTGCTGGCGCACAGCAAAACCGGGTATCGAAAAGTCGCCGGCGCTGCGGCGGCCATACTGCGCGCCCAGCTGCAGCGATGACAGGCCGTAGCGCGTCTTCACGCTGCTGGTCTTCTCGTCGGCGTTGCTGCCATAGGAGAACGCGCCGCCCAGGCGCAAGCCCGGCGTCAGCTGATCGCTGAGTCGGTCGTCGACCACATTGACGATGCCGGCCGAGGCTCCGCCACCATAGATCAGTGTCGCCGGGCCCTTGATGATCTCGATCTGCTCGGCATGCAGCGGATCGACGGCCACCGCGTGATCGGCGCTGATCGACGAGGCATCCATCGAGCTGATGCCGTTGTCGAGCACTTGCACGCGGGGACCGCCCTGGCCGCGGATCACCGGCCGGCCGACACCGGGGCCGAAGCTGGCGTTGCTGACGCCAGGGCGGTCGGCGAGTACATCGCCGATGGTGCCGCCGCGGCGGCGTTCGAGCTCCTCGCCGGCCAGCACGTCGACCGGCTGCACGAGGTCCTCGGCGCCGCGGCGGAACGGGCTGGCCTCGACGATGATCGTTTCGAGTTGCGGTGCTTCAGCGGTGGGTGATGTCTCTTGCGCGCCGAGCGGCAGCGGCAAGACGAGCGCGGGGGAAAGGGCAAGGGCGATGCGGTGCAGCGTGAAACGCGCACGCGGCGGCGGCGGGCGTGCGGTTTCGCACGCCGCCACCAGCGCCGCGATGCGGCGCGAGGCAGGGGAAATCATGGGGGTTCATCCAGTTCTGTCGAATGAGCAGCAGACACGCCCGCATTGCGGACGCGCCGGGACCACAGCCGTGCTTACATCAGCGGCTGAGGTGGGCCCCGGATTGGATGGCGATAGACCCGCGCGCTGCCATGCGCGGCGTCGAAGACATGCGAGGGCGCCTCGTAGCGGCCGACCAGCGCCAGCAGCAGAGGCGCCGGCGGCAGCGCAGCGCCCGAGGCCTGGGCGTGCGAGCAGACGTGGCAGTGATGATCCGCGGCAAGCGAGGGATGCTCGAAGGCGTGCGCAGCCGTCAGCCATTGTCCCAGCAACAGGACAAGGGCCAGCAACAGATGGCGGGTCGGCTTGGAGCGCATGAGCGGGAACTATAGAACGCGAGCGCGGCCAGCACCAAGCCTGGGGTTCGGCCGCACTGTCTACTGCGCGTCCAGGGCGCCGCTGGCCGCCAGTTGGCGGATGCGCAACACGGTGTCCTCGTCGGCCTGGCGATAGGCGCCGCGTACCAGCTCGCTCAGCGGGCTGTGCGCATGGTGATCGGCCGACTGCGCCGTGTAGGTGAAACGCACGAACAACGCGCCGGGTTGCGGCGCCTCGATGCGCATGGTCAGCGAGAAATGCGTGCCGCTGGCGGCGGCCTCGACGTCATAGTGCACTGCCGCGTCGTCGTCGAAGCGCACGCGATCGTGCACTTCATAGTCGCCGAAGCGCAGCAGGCGGCGCAGGGTGCCGTCGTCGGCGTTGTCGATCCGCGCATCATCGAGCCAGGGGATGAACAGCCGGGGCGTGCAAGCGCGCAGCTGCAGGCCGCGCCACAGCTGTTCGCGGCTGATCGGCGCGATGCGCTGGTCGCGTAGATCGTTGATCTGTACCAGATGCTCGAAGCGCAGCGCGTCGTCAGCATCCGCGCCCGTCATGCCAGGCGCCGGTGCTCGACCAGCAGGCAACGGTCCTGAACCACGGCGATGCCGGCCTCGCGCAGCACCTGCGCCGCCGCGTCATTGCGGATGCCGAGCTGGAACCATACGGCCCTGGGCTTCTTGGCAAGGATGTCGTCGAGGTGCTGCGCGATGTCCTGCGGGCGACGGAACACCTCGACCAGATCGATCTGCCCCGGGACGTCGATCAGGCGGCGGTAGACCGGCTGGCCGAGAATGGTCTGCACTTGCGGGTAATAGACCGGCACCGGCACGATCTCGAAGCCGGCTTGCGCCAGATACTCGGCGACGTAGAACGCCGGCTGGTCGGCCTGCGCCTCGGTCTTGATGCCGAGCACGGCGATGCGGCGGGTGGCGGCGATGATGTCGCGAATCTGCTGATCGCTTGCGGTGTTCACCCGCGGTTCTCCAGTCGTCAGGCGCGTGAACGATCTTAGCAAGCGGCCGCGCCGTGCTGGCCGGGCACGTCCGATGCCGCTAGGCCCGCCGAAGACAGAGGCGGACACCGGCGGCGCCACGATCGGGCGCGCGTTCCTGTCGAGAGCAGAAACAAAGAAAGCCCTGGACGGGCTTTCAGAAATCACCACTGCGAAACGATTTGGTCGGGGCGAGAGGATTTGAACCTCCGACCACCTCCACCC